>JBPCJQ010000017.1:0-19655 GCA_051005135.1 Acidimicrobiales bacterium | reverse complement strand
TTCTCGGCCACCAGACAGGCCAGCCGATCGACCCCGAACTGCTCCCCGCCAGTCGATGATGCCTCCGTCACCCCGTCGCTGACCAGCACCAGGCGGTCGCCGGGAGCGATCTGGAAGCGCTGGACGTGATAGCCGAGATCGGGCCACAGGCCCAGGGGCAGATCGGGAACCAGGGGCACATGGGTGGTACGGCCCCGGCGGACCAGCACCGGCGGCGGGTGGCCGGCGTTGATGGCCAAGGCCTGCCCGTTGCTGCGGTCTATCTCGATCAGAAGAGCAGTCACGAACTTGTCACCGCCGAACTGCTCCAAGACCGCCTGGCTGGCGCCCTGGGCCTGGTCGGCCACCCCGTGGTTCCACCGGCGGGCGTTGCGCACTGCGGCCATGACCAGGGTGGCGAGCAGCGCGGCGCCGAGGCCGTGGCCCATACCGTCGATGATGGCCAGGCTGAGACGTCCGGGGCCTACCGCGTAGTCGAAGCTGTCACCGGCGATCTCGTAGGCGGGCTCCAACCCCCCGGCCAGCCAGAAGTCCGGCGTCGAGCACTCCAGGACCGGGAGCAGCTCCCATTGCAGCTCGGCGGCCAACGCCAGCTCCTTGCGCCGCCGCACACGGTGGAACAGATCGGTGTAAGGCCGGGCAGCCACGACCGCGCCGGCCATGGTGCCGGCCACCTGGCACAACAGTTGGCGAGTCTCCTCGTCGGGTACCTGGCTCAGTACCACCTCCAGCACGCCCAGGCGCTCGCCCCGGATGACCACTGGTGCCCACACCGTCCACTCGGAGCCCTCGCCCTCGACAACCAGGCGCTGCTCCATCTGGGCGACTCCCGCGCTGGTTCCCTCGATGGGCAACGACTCGGTCTCTGATGGCCACTCACCGGGTTCCACCCGCTCCAGGGTGGTGCCGCTGTAGTCGGCCAAGAGCAACGCCACCCGCTTGGCGCCCAAGTCGGCGGCCAGCTCGTCGGCCGTCTCGGTCACGATGCCATACGGGGGGCCTTCGTTCAGTCGGCGGTCCAGGCGGGCGATGAGCACCGACTCGTTTGCGGTCACCACGATCCGATCATGGCCCTATTCTGGCCGGGATCCCTGTGCTCCCTCTCGAACGAACGCGCAACCTGGCGATCATCAGCCACATCGACCACGGCAAAACGACGCTGTCCGACCGCATCCTGGAGCTGACCGGCGCGGTCGATGCCCGCGACATGCGGGCCCAGTACCTCGACTCGATGGACATCGAGCGCGAGCGGGGCATCACCATCAAGGCCCAGAACGTCCGGCTCAACTGGAAGGGTCACACCCTCCATCTCATCGACACGCCGGGCCACGTCGACTTCGGCTACGAGGTGTCGCGGTCACTGGCCGCCTGCGAGGGCGCCGTGCTCCTCGTCGACGCCACCCAGGGCATCGAGGCCCAGACCCTGGCCAACTGCTACGCCGCCCTCGAGAACGACCTGGAGATCGTCGCCGCGGTGAACAAGATCGACCTGGCCGCGGCCGAGCCCGAGCGGGTGTCGGAGGAGATCGAAAGGGTGCTCGGCATCGGCGCCGAGACCATCGCGCGCATCAGCGCCAAGACGGGCATGGGGGTGGCCGAGCTCCTGGATGCCGTCGTCGAGCGCATCCCGGCTCCTACCGGCGACGCCGCCGCCCCTCTTCAGGGCCTCGTCTTCGACTCCTACTACGACCAGTACCGCGGCGTCATCTCCGCGGTGCGGATCGTGAACGGTGTGCTCACCAGCGGCAGCCGTCTCCGTTTCATGCAGGCCGGGGTCATCCACGACGTGGAGGAGATCGGGGCCCGCACCCCGGTGCCGGTGCCGGTGGCCGAGCTCGGGCCCGGTGATGTGGGCTACCTCATAGCAGGGGTCAAGGACGTGGCCGAGGCCCGCTCCGGAGAGACCATCACCAACGCCGCCCACCCTGCGGCCGAGCCCCTCGTCGGCTACCGCGATCCCAAGCCCATGGTGTTCTGCGGGCTCTACCCCATCGAGGGTGACGACTTCTCCGACCTGCGGGACGCCCTGGAGAAGCTGCGCCTCAACGACGCCTCTTTCACCTACGAGCCGGAGACCTCGGGGGTGCTCGGGTTCGGCTTCCGTTGCGGGTTCCTCGGCTTGTTGCACATGGAGATTGTGCGCGAGCGCCTGGAGCGCGAGTTCAACCTGGTCCTCATCGCCACCGCCCCGTCGGTGGCCTACCAGGTGACGCTCACCGACGGCAGCACTGTCGAGGTCGACAACCCCGCCGACATGCCGACCGCCAACCACGTCGACTTCGTGGAGGAGCCCTTCCTCACCGCCACCGTCCTGCTGCCCACGGAGTTCACCGGCGCGGTGATGGACCTGTGCCAGGCCAAGCGCGGTGACATGGCCAAGATGGAGTACATCTCGCCTGAGCGGGTGGAGCTCGTCTACCGGATCCCGTTGGCCGAGGTGGTGGTGGACTTCTTCGACCAGCTCAAGAGCCGCACCAAGGGCTACGCCAGCCTTGATTACGAGCCCGCCGGCTACGAGCGCAGCGACCTGGTGAAGATCGACGTCCTGCTCAACGGCGTGGTGGCCGATGCCTTCAGCACGATCATCCACAAGTCCCGGGCCTACGACTACGGCCGGCGCATGACCGACAAGCTGCGCGCCCTCATCCCCCGTCAGCTCTTCGACGTGCCCATCCAGGCGACCATCGGCGGGCGCATCATCGCTCGCCAGACGGTCAAGGCCCGCCGCAAGGACGTGATCGCCAAGTGCTATGGCGGCGACATCACCCGCAAGCACAAGCTCCTGGAGAAGCAGAAGGAGGGCAAGCGGCGCATGAAGAGCATCGGCCGGGTAGAGGTGCCCCAGGAGGCCTTCATCTCCGCCCTACGTCTCGACGAGTAGGTCATCAAGGTTGCTGCGGTAGGCGGCCAGGCGCGAGAAGGTGCGGGTGCTCACCCGCCCCTGCCGCCCCTGCCTGAAGGGGAGGCCGGTCGGGTGCGCGGTAAATGAGAGAGCGGCTAGAGCCATAGCGAGCCGGTGAAGGTCTTCAGGAAGGTCGATGGTGGTCCGCACCAACCTCATCCTGACGCGCCCCCGCAGGCCAGGTTTCGAGGCAGACTGGAAGTTGAACCCTCAGCCGCCGACAGAGACGGTCCGGCGCAGGGTGATCACCTTGCAGGTAAGGGGGCCTTTGGCGCCGGTTGCCCCGGTGGTCTGCCAGGGGCTGCCCTTGCCGGGGTCGACGCTGCCCACCTGGTCGACGCCCTCGGAGACCTTGTTGGCGCTGCTGTCGTAGAACCCGATACGCAGGAAGAAGCTGCTGGACTTCGACGATGTGTTCACCACCTGGCCCTTGGCCGTGGGCTTGCCCCCGCCGGGATCGGCGTTGCACTCCGCCACGGTGGCATCGGTGGTGGACTTCGAAGTCCCACAAGCAACCAGCACCAGCATCGCCGCCAGTGCCACCCCTGTCAGTCCGACCAGTCGCCTCACCTTGTGCTCCTCTCCTGGAACGCCCTCGGGCTAGGAGTGTTCCCTCACGAGCGCCGAGACAACCGCTCGACGAGCTCTTCCGGCCCGGTGAGCACGTCGAGCCCGCTTCGCGCCAGCCAATCGCGATTGCGGCGATGGAGGTCGGTGTCTTGGTAACCGTTGAGCACCACGACGGTGAGTGCGTCGATGGCTGCCGCCGACAGGAGCACGGCGTTGACCGCTCCGAGGCCGGCATCGGCCACCAGCACCGCCAGGTCGGGCTCCAGCGCGGCAGCCAACGAGGCGCTGTCGCCGTCGGTGGCCACCGGAGAGCGAGGGCCGCCGACCGTCTCCACCCAGCCCAGCTCGGTACCAGGCGGCCATCGCGTCTCGGCCACCAGATCGCCGAGGGTGGGCACCGGCCGTCCCAGGACGGCGGCGGCCATGGGTGGCGCCATCGCCACCTCGTACCAGCGTGCCGGCGGGCAAACTTCCTCGGGCCGCTCCCCGGTGGCCGCCGCCAGCACATCGGCGTCGGTCGGCCCGTCGCCGGGCGCAAAGGACTGGGCCGGCTTGCGGGCCGCCACCTGCACTCCCCGGGCACGGAGGAGGCCCAGGACGGCGGCGCCCACCCAAGTCTTACCCACGTCGGTACCAGTTCCCAGGGCGACGACGACCGTCTCAGGGCGCACGGGACGCCAACGAGCTCAGCGCCTCGACCAGGGAGTCGACCTGGTCGTCGGTGTGGGCAGCCGACAGGGTTACGCGCAGCCGCGAGGTCCCGGGCGCCACTGTCGGAGGTCGGATGGCGGGCACCAGCAGCCCGTCGGCTAGCAGGGCGTCGGATGCCGCCAGCGCCGCCTCCTCGTCGCCCAGGATCACGGGGATGATCGGCGACGGGTGCCCGGGGCGGACCCGGGCCACGAGCGAGGCCAAGCGCGCCTTCAGCTGTGCCCCCTCGTCGGAGCAGGCGACATCCAGGGCGGCCAAGGCCGCGGCCGCAGCCGAGGGCGGCACGGCCGTGGAGAAGATCGAGGGGCGGGCCCTGTTGCGCACGAGGTCGACGAAGGGGCGAGGGCCGGTGACGAAGCCCCCCACCGAGCCCAGGGCCTTGGAGAGGGTGCCCACCCGCACGTGGGCCACCCCGCCCAGGTCAGGAGCGGGACCGAGCATGGCGTGGGCCTCGTCGACCACCAGGAACGCACCCTGCGACCGGCACAGCCGGGCCACGTCGTCGACGGGGGCGACGTCGCCGTCCATGGAGAACACGCTGTCGGTGACGACGACGGTGGGCCTCTCGTCGGCCGCCAACAACGCGGCCAGGTGACCGACGTCGGCGTGGCGCCAGACCGCCACGTCGGCCCGGGCCAGGCGGCAGCCATCGACCACCGAGGCGTGGTTGCGCTCGTCGGACAGGATGCGGGCTCCTGCATGCCCGAACGTGGCCAGCACGCCGAGGTTGGCGGCGTAACCGGTGGGGAACAGCAGGGCGGCCTCCTCGCCCTTCCAACCGGCCAGGGCCGCCTCCAGCTCGGAGTGCACGGGCCGCGAGCCGGTGACGAGGCGCGACGCCCCCGCGCCCGTTCCCCATCGCTGCAGACCGTGAGTGGCAGCAGCCACCACCGCGGGATGAGCCGACAGCCCCAGGTAGTCGTTGCCGGCGAAGTTCACTACCCGCCTCCCGCCGGCGGCCACGGTGCCCACCGGGCCTCGGGCGTCGAGGTCGCGCACCTCCCGCCACTGCCCGGCGTCTCGCACCGCCTCAAGCTCACCGGCGACCCATGTCGCCCAGCCGCCGTCAGCCAACGCCGGCCTCGGTGGCCCGAACGTCGTGCCGGCCTGCGTGGCCCGAACGCCCTGACCGCCGACCTCGGCGATGGAAGCGGCCAGCACGTCGACGATGCGGTCGATCTCGTCGGCGGTGACGGTGAGCGGGGGCATGAGCACCACCACCGGCCCGAGGGGGCGCAGCAGCACCCCCCGGTCGACGGCGGCGGCGCACACCCGGCGGCCCCAGAGGCTGGCGTCGGCGGGTGACGGCGGGGCCAGCTCCACGCCGACCATTAGGCCGCAGAGCCGGACGTCGCCCACCTCGGCCAAGGGGGCGATCTGCTCGTCGAGCAGGCACCGGAGCTGGGCCGACCGCTCGGCCACGTTGGCCAGCACCGAGCCGTCGGCAAAGAGCTGGAGGTGGCGGAGGGCCACCGCCGCGGCCAGGGCGTTACCGCCGTATGAGTGGCCGTGGTAGAGGGTGCGGGGCCCGAGGTCGTCGCCCAGGAAAGCGTCGAACACCCGCCCCGACGCCACCGTGGCGGCCATGGGCAGGTACCCGCCGGTGAGCCCCTTGCCCAGGCAGACCAAGTCCGGGCGCACCCCGCATGCCCCGGCGGCGAAGAGGCTGCCTGTGCGGCCAAACCCGGTAGCGACCTCGTCGAACACCAGGAGCACGTCGGCCTGGCGGCACGCCGTGGCCAAGCCAGCGACATCTTCGGGGGCGGCCATCTGCATGCCCCCGGCTGCCTGTACCAGGGGCTCGACGACGACCGCGGCCAGGCGGCCGGCATGTTCGGCCATCAGGGCCTCGGCCGCGGCCCGCCACCCGGGGTCGTCGAAGCCAGGAGCCCTCAGTACCGGGAAGCGGAGGGGGTCGAACACCTCGGTGCCGAACCCCCCGTCGCCCAGTGACAGGCCGCCGACGGTGTCGCCGTGGTACGCGCCGCCCAGGGCCAGGAAGGCGGTGCGTCCCTGCTCGCCCCGGTTGATCCAGTACTGGAAGGCGATCTTGAGGGCCTGCTCCACCGCCGACGCCCCGTCGGAGGCGAGCAGCACATGGGGCTCGTCGACGGGCACCACCGCGGCCAGGGCCTCGGCCAGCTCGATCACCACACGGTTGCCGTGCCCGAGCATGGTCGAGTGGGCCACCCGGTCGAGCTGGTCGCGCAGGGCGTCGTCGAGCTCGGGGACTCGGTGGCCCAGGGTGTTCACCCACAACGAGGAGATGGCGTCGAGGTATCGACGCCCGTCCACGTCGATGAGGTAGTGGCCCTCGGCGCGCTCCACCACGATGGCGGCCTGGGCGAAATCCTGCATCTGGGTGAAGCCGTGCCATACCACGGCGGCATCACGCCTTGCCCACGAGCTCGTTGCCTCGTCCACCTCCCAATCCTGCACGGGCACCCCAGGTATCATCGAATGTCACCATGCTCGACGCGCGCAAGGCCGCCATCCTCCTGGCCGTCGTCCGGGAGCACATAGAAACCGCCCAGCCCGTTGCCTCGGGCCATGTGGCTCGCCTGGGTGACCTGGCGGTGTCGCCGGCAACGGTGCGCAACGAGATGGCCGTGCTCGAGCACGAGGGCTTTTTGGTACACCCCCATACCAGTGCAGGCCGGGTACCCACCGACAAGGGCTACCGGTTCTACGTCGACCATCTGAGGACGCCCCCCGGCCCGCTCGTGCCGGCGCAGAAGCGCCAGGTCGAGGAGTTCTTCGCCCGGGCCCACGGCGAGCTCGAGCAGATGCTCGACGATACTGGCCGCCTGCTCTCCAGCCTCACCGACTGCGCCGCGCTCGTGCTGGCAAGGGTGCACGAGTCGGCCACGGTCCGGTCGGTGCAGTTGGTGCCCCTGGGGCCCCGGGTGGCCCTCGCCGTGGCCGTGCTCTCCGACGGCTCGGTGGAGAAGGAGACTCTCGAGCTCGACCTCGACGCCGACGAGGAGCGCGTCGCCGCGGCCTCGGCTCACCTGGCCGGCCATCTGCGCGGCAGCCCCCTGCTCGACGCCCCGCCCCTACCCACCACCGGCGACGAGGTCACCGACCGCATCGTCGCCCGAGCCCACTCCTCCCTGGTGGAGGCCGAGGCCGACGAGCCTGAGCACGTCTTCGTGGGCGGTGCCTCTCGCATGGCCGTCACCTTCGAGGCCATCGACACCGTCCGCCAGGTGCTGGCCATCCTGGAGCAGCAGTACGTGGTGGTGAGCCTGCTACAGGACGCCCTGCGCCATGACAAGCTGGTCTCCATCGGTGCCGAGCACGGTGTGGAGCCCCTGGTCGAGTGCTCGGTGGTCGTGGCCCCCTACGACGTGGACGGCATCCCGGTGGGCGCCATCGGCGTGCTCGGTCCCACCCGCATGGACTACGACCGGACCATGGCCGCGGTGGCCGCGGTCAGCACCCGGCTCAGCCGGCGCCTGCAGGCCGGCTGAACGAGGCCCGCCGTGTCCGACGACTTCTATGACCTGCTGGGCGTGAGCACCAGCGCCACCGAGGACGAGATCAAGCGCGCCTACCGCAAGGTGGCACGCGAGCTGCACCCCGACACCAACAGCGACCCGGCTGCTGGGGAGCGCTTCAAAGCCGTCACCCTTGCCTATGAGACCCTGCGCGACCCGGAGCGTCGCCGCCGCTACGACATGTTCGGCCCCGAGGCGGTGCGAGGGTCGGGCGCGGCCGGCACCGGTGCTGGCGCCGGGGCCGGCTTCGGAAGCGATGCCTTCGGCGCCGGGCTGGGAGACCTCTTCGAGAGCTTCTTCGGGGGGGGCGGCTTCGGCGGCCGGCGCAGCTCGGGTCCGCCCCGAGGGGCCGACGTGGAGACGGCCCTCGACCTCGACTTCCGAGCCGCGGTGTTCGGCACCTCTGGCGAAGTCCGCATCCGGGTGCCGGTCCCCTGCTCCACCTGCTCGGGCACCGGCGCCCGTCCCGGCACGTCGGCCCAGAGGTGCGCGGCGTGCGGCGGCGCGGGTGAGGTGCGCCAGGTGCGCCAGTCGATACTTGGCCAGATGGTCACCACCAGCCCGTGCCGGCGCTGCGGCGGGTCGGGCCAGGATATCGCCGAGCCGTGCGGGGACTGCAGGGGCGAAGGCCGGCGCACCGAGGAGCAGCGCTTCACCGTGGATGTGCCCGCCGGCGTCGACAACGGCTCCACCCTGCGGGTTCCCGGCCGCGGCGCGGCGGGCCCGCGGGGTGGCACCAACGGCGACCTCTACGTGCACCTGCGGGTTCGTCCCGACGAGCGCTTCGCCCGCCAGGGCTACGACCTGGTGCATGTGCTGCACCTTCCGGTCACCCAGGCCACCCTGGGCGCTCACCTGCGCTACGAGACCCTCGACGGCACCGAAGACCTGGTCGTCCCCAGGGGCACCCAGAACGGGCGGGTGTTTCGCTTGCGAGGCAGGGGCGTGCCCCACGTCGACGGGCGGGGGCGGGGCGACCTGCTCGTGCAGGTGGCCGTCGACACCCCCACCGATATCGGCCGGGAACAGGAGGAGCTGCTGCGACGCCTCGCTGCGGAGCGGGGCGAAGAGGTGGCGCCCGCCGACACCCGCCGGTTCTCACGCATCCGGTCGGCCTTCAAGTAGAAGCGTGTCGCCCCGCGAGGCGCGCGCCCACCTGTTCGTTGCCGACCTCGACACCCCCGAGATCGAGTCCACCGATCGTCACCACCTCGACCGGGTGCTGCGCCTGCGCCCCGGCGACCCGGTGACCATCTGTGACGGGGCCGGCCGCTGGCGGTGGTGCCGGTGGGCAGCGTCGCCGCAACGTCCCGAGCCGTGGGGTGAGGTGCGCTCCGACCCGCGGCCCTCGCCCGAAGTGGCGGTGGCTTTCGCCCCCGTCAAGGGCGATCGCCCCGAGTGGGCGGTGCAGAAGCTCACCGAGGTGGGCGTCGACCGCATCGTGGTCTTCACCGCCGCCCGCTCGGTGGTGCGATGGGACGGCGAGCGGTCGGTTCGGGCCGTCGAGCGCCTGCGACGCGTGGCCCGGGAGGCGGCGATGCAGTCCCGACGCACGTGGCTGCCGGCGATCGAGACGCCGACCACCTTCGCCGAGGTGGCGGCACGAACAGGGTCGGCACTGGCCGAGCCCGGCGGCAAGGCTCCGTGGTGGCCCGCAGGCCCGGTGCTGGTCGGGCCCGAGGGCGGGTGGGCTCCCGAGGAGCTGGCACGGGACCTGCCCCGCATGGCGCTGGGTGCCCATGTGCTGCGAACCGAGACGGCGGTGGTGGCTGCTGGTGTCCTGCTCACCTACCTGCGCGCTGAGTCCGGGGCCGCAGGCTGAGCGTTCTTTGGCGCGCTGGCCGCGCCCACCGCGGCCGGCGCGCCAAAGTTCCGATCACGCCGAGGGGAGGTCGGGCAGGGTGAACACCTGGCCGGAGAAGACGAGGTCGGGGTTGGCAGAGTCGGCCAGCACCGGGCGATTGGCCTCGATGAGGCGGTGCCAGTAGGGCACGACCTGTGCGGACGTGGGCTCGCGGCCCCAGGCCTGGTGCAGCACCGCCTCGGCGATCGACCAGAAGCACTGCCCGGGCTGTACCGCCCATGTTCGTGCCATCTTCGGCGCGGTGGGCGCGACGGTCGGGTTGGGCGCCACACTGTCGTTTGGTACCAGGCGATGCATCGTGATGGTCGGCGGTGGCTGGCCGGCGACCACTGTGGTGCTGGTGGACGTTCCCTCTGCCGCGCTGGCGGTGGCAGTGCCCAAGAACCCGGCTGACAGGCTGACGGTGACGGTGGCGACAACGAGCCGGCGCAGGGGCGGGACGGTGAGGCGGTCGAGCACTGCCGTCGCCCGCCCGGCCTGGAACAGGCGCAACACGACTCCGGCCGAGCCGATCAACACGCAATACGAGGTGGCGCCTATAGCCAGGAGTCGGAGCACCGAGAAGGCTGCCACGAGGGGATCACGACCCCCTGCCCACCCCGGCCATGACGCAGGATCGGTGAGGGCAGGTGCGGGCAGCACCGCTCCCGCCGCTCTCAGCGCGATCACCGCCCCTGTGCACGAGAGGAGCCCGGCAGCCAGCCTGCCCCCCCGGCTCGCGCTCATGGCCGCCCGGGGACGGCCATGGTCACCGGCGGCCCCCCGCTGCGCTCCACCATCAGTCGTGGGCAGCTACCTCCCAGGTCGGCGGCCCGCAGGGCGAAGCCGCCCTCGACACGGCCGGCCACCGATGCCGACAGGTCGCGTCCCGGTTGTGACCACCCGTCGAAGACGAAGACCTCCCCGGTTCCTGGTCGCAGCAGCGCCAATGTCGCCCGGCCCGAGCAGTACCAGTCGGCCGCCGCCACCTGGTCACCCGGCTGGCCCACTGCCCACTTGCGATCCCCTGAGCCGATTACCCCGTCGGCCCACTGCAACGCCTCCGGGCATCCGTCGCCGTCGGTGTCGGCGGCCAGCACCGAACCGGTCGGCGGGCATTGTGGCGCCGGGTTCATGCTCTCGGGGGCATCCCGTGGAAGTGGCGGGGGCGTGACCGATCGTGCCGGCGGTGCCGGCGGTGCCGTGGGCCTAGGAGCCTTGGCGGCGGCTGGGCTTGGGCGGGGGGCCGGTGCTGCGGCTGCCAGGCGCACGACGAAGACCCCAGCAACCACCAGGGCCACCAGCCCCCCGGCACCGGCCAGGCGCTTGAACGTCATCAATCGCACCGGTGCCACCTCGGAGGCGAAGGCGCCTCTGAGACTGTCAAGCCGCGACCCGGCCGGCGGTCGGGCGGCTGTCACCTGCCCGGTTGGCGGAGACGCCCGCCGAGGAGGCTGGTGTGCAAACGGGTCGGCCGCTTCGCAGCCGAACGGCTCGACGTCCTGACCTGCGACTTCGCGCTGGCTCCGCCGCCCGTCAGTCCGTAGAGTCGGGTTTGACACCAGCCTCCGAGGAAGGCGCGCTGCGGGAACCGCCAGGCGCACGGCGTCAGCGACGGAACGGGCACTGGGCCGCAGGAGCGGGTCAGCGTTCCCGGCCCGGTCAGCAACAACCCGCAGGGCTCCGGCCGTGTCGTCGCGGCTTCGCCGTCCCGGCCGGGGCCCGGAGACCCGTTCGCCACGGAGGCGGCCCGGCCTCCTCCGAGCAGCGGGGGCCCCTGCCCCGCTGCCGGCCGTGTCGTCGCGGCTTCGCCGTCCCGGCCGGGGCCCAGAGACCCGTTCACCACGGAGGCGGCCCGGCCTCCTCCGAGCAGCGGCGCCAGAGCGGCTGGCCGGCGACGCTGCCTCGAGGAGGAAGACGACCAGCGCGCCCAGAGCGGCCACGTCGGCGGCGGGCTCGAGAGGTTGGCCGTCCATCGGGGACGGCTGGCCCTGGCGGCCTCCACAGCCGAAGCCACAGAGCACCGGCCCTCCGTCGGCACCCAGCAACACATGCTCGGCTGTCACCGCGCCGTGTACCAGGCCGAGGTCGTGGAGGTCGGCCAGGGTGGTGGCCACGGCCGCAACCACGCCTGCCACCTCCTCGATCTCGAGGTCAGCCAACCGGGCAAGGTCGGGGCCGTCGACGCGAGCAGTGACGAGCACGGGGCGATCGCCATTGTCTTCCAGCCCGATGAGCTCCACAACACCGGGCATCTGGGCCGCGGCCAGGATCTCGGCCTCGGCGACTATGCGGGCGGCATGGCCTGGTTCGGCGGCCTTGCGTACTTGTTCATAGCCTCTTGATGCCATCTCGTGATGTATCATAGCGTTCAGCAGCCGGCTGGCGCCAGCCGTGGCGCCCCGGTGGCCGAAGCCGACACCTGGCGTTCGTGGGGGGCGGCGGGGATGGCGGCGGCGAACAGCACCGACACCCGGGCCGTGGCCCGCACACGAACCCGAGGAGGGCAGCCGGCGGGAGCGGTGGCGACCACCACGTCGACGGACAACCCGTGGAAGCGGGCGGCGTCGAGGGCCGCCGTCACCCGGCCGACGGCCACTTGTCGCACTGCTCCGGGGTCGAGGTCAACGCGGCCACCCCGGTAGAAGGCCCGGTTGCCCACCCCCTCGCCGGCGGCGTCGTTGGCTGCGGACACCACCGCGTTGGCCACCTCCCGCTGGCCCAGGAAGGCGATGGCCGAGTCCACCGTGATGGCGGCCAGGACGATCACCACCAGCACCGCGGCGGGGAACAGCAACAGCGCACTGCCCTGCTGACGGCCGGCGGTGGGGCAGGGGTCCCCGCCGCATCGGAGGAGGGCGGGGTTGGGGCCCCGCCCGGGACGGCGAAGCCGCAGACAATGGTTCTCGGCCGTCATCGTCGCCTCAGGATGCGACCACGTCACACCGTGGCCCCGAGGCGGGGACACCGGTGCGAAGCGGGTCGACGACCTCGGAATGACGGGCGGTGGCGGTGAACCCGTGCCCGAACCCACCGATCCAGGGCAGCGTGATCGCCGGCACCGGGTAGGACGCCGCGAACGTGACGCGCTGGCAACGGTTGAACCCGGCGGTCAGTGGTGTGAGCCTCAGCCGTCCGGGGTCTCGCCCTCCGCCACGGGACACCTCGTCGGCTGCCGCCCGGGCCAGCCTCAGGGCGTCGGTGGCGGCGGGCGCCTCGACGTAGGCCCGGGTGGCCTCCCGGGCTGCGGACGCCACCGTCATCTTGGCATCGACCACGGCCCAGGCGTTGCTGACCAGCAGCACGGCTACCACGAAGACGAGGAGCCCGAAGGGAACGGCTTCGATGCCCGCGACCTGGCCCGACTCGTCGCGCCGCAGCCGCCGCCACAGCCCGGGGCCTCTCAACGGAAGCGCTCCACCCGCACCCGCACGGTGCGGTCGATGTCACCGAAGGCCACCGGGCCGGCAACGGCGGGCAGGAGGATGCTCGGGTTGTTGGCCCGCACCCGGAGGACGACGGTGTCGGCGTCGATCGCCCATTGAAAGCTCACTCGCGACGCGTACCTGCCCAGCGACTGGCGGGCATCGGCCTCGGCGGTGGCCGCCGTCCCCGGGTCCCCAGAGGCGGTAGCCACCCGTCGGGCGGCGTCATAGGACACCGAGGTCACCACCGAGGTGGCATAGAGGTTGAAGAGAACCTGGACCGCGAACAGTAGGAGGACCAGGAAGACCGACAACCCGAACCAAGCCGACAGAGGCCCGCTGCCCCGCTCGTCGCCAACAGCGGCCGTGTGCCTCGGCACGAGTGATGAAGGGGCGGCGGGGTTGGGGTCCCCGCCCGCAGTGGGGGGCGCGGTCCGAAGGACCCGGGTGCCCGCCACAGGTGACAGCTCTAGCCGCCGATCTTGTTGATCTGGTCGTTGGTGTGGGTCGACGCGTTGCCCCAGATGGCCTGGAACCCGACCCACATTAGCGCCCCCAGGGCGGCCATGATGAGCACGGCGATGGCGGTGGATATCACCCCCTCACCGGTCTCGTCCTTCACCAGCCCGGTGGTGAGGGTCTTGAGGCCCACGTAGGCCCGCAGCAGTCTTTCGTTCACGGTTGGTGCTCCCTTCTTGTCGTCACGATCCGGAGAAGAGGTCGAGGGCGGCCATGAACGGGATGGCCAGGAAGACCACGCCGGGCAGGAGGGCGGCCACGGTCACCGGCACCCACACCTGCTGGCCCCTCCGCTCGGCTGTCTCCACCAGCTCCCGCTGGACGTCGCGGCGTACCGAGCGCGCCTCCTCGGAGATCAGCCGACCCAGGTCGCTCGCCTCCTGGTTGAGGGCGAGGATGGGGATGAGGCGGTCGAGGGCCTCCACGTCGGCCACCTCCGCCCACTCCCGCAGGGCCTCGATCTCCGAGAGGCCCTGGCGGACACGTCCGCACACCCGGGCCAGGTCGCGCGCGGCGTGGCCCCGGCCCCGCTCGGCCAGACGGTTCAACGCCGACCCCAGGGAGAACCCGGCGGAAACCAGCATGGCCAGCTGTTCGCAGAGCACCGGGAGCTCGAGGAACAGCCGCCGCTTCCACGCGTCCGACGCCTTGGCCACCTGGTGCTCGGGTACGAGGAAGCCCAGCCCCGCGCCACCGAAGATGAACAGGAGGCCGGCGAACGCCGGTGGCCGCAGGGCGACCGTCAGCAGGCATCCGATGGCGAAGCCGGCGCCGCTCCAACCCAGCTGGCGCACACGGAAGGCGGTGACGTCGAGCGGCGAATGAACGCGCTCGAGCCGGCTAGCGAGATCCTCGCTTACCCCCAGGGCGCGGGCCAGGCGCTCACCCGACACCCGGCACAACGGGCCTAACACCTCGCGGAACGATTCCACCGACCGGGCCCCATCCGAGCGGGGCGCCATGCCCCCCGGGCCATAGGGGCGCAGGCGCTCGACCAGCGAGGGTCGGGCGAACCAACGCGTCTGGGAGGCCAGGAGGGTGACACCGGTCCACAGGGCCAAGCCGGAGGCGATCGCCAACCTCATCTCACGAACACCCGCTCCTCCTCGGGCAGGGCCATGATGCGTCCCGACCACACCCAGCAGGCGATGACCATGGCCAGGGCGACGACCACGCCCACCTGGCCGGCGGTCGACCGGTAGGCCTGGCGGCCGTTGCCGATGGAGAGTCCGGTGAGGGCCATGCCCAGAGGCACGAACAGCACGAACCTGCGGGCGAAGCGCACCCCCGCCTGCTTGGCCTCGGCGTCCTTGCGACCCTGGAGGTGGGCTATGCGGTCCTCGACGAGGGCGGCCAACCTGCGGTCGAGGTCGGTGCCGCCCATCTCGTGAGCCACCAGCAGCGTCTCGACGGTTGCATCGGCGGTGGCGTCGGCCAGGCGTTCCTTGAGCACGGCCACGCTGCGGGCGAAGTCGGTGGAGATGAGCCACTCCCTATGGGCGGCGGCGAAAGCAGGGCGCATCACCTCTGGTGCCGCCTCTCCTACCTCGAACAGCGCCTGGGGGACCGAGCGGCCCAACGACCCGCTCAGAAGGGCGATCTCCTCGATCATGCGGGGCCAAGCCCCGCCGGCCTGACGCCGGGCTCGTTGGCGTCGGGCACGGTATGACGCCACCGGGTAAGTAGCGGCGAAGCCGCCGACGACGAGGGCGGGCACGGGGCCACCGAAGAGGGCAAAGGCCAGGGCCGCCCCGGCCACGAAGAGCAGGCCCATGACGCCGGCGAACTCGGTGATCCGTACGTCGTCGAGGCCCGCCTGGGTGAGCCATTGCTGGGCCGCCAGACGCTTCGATGCGGACGTTGCCTCTCCATTCACCCCTGGCCCCAGGCCCCGCCAGCCGAGGACCACGGCGGTGTACAGCAGGTACAAGCCGGAGCCACCGGCCAGAGCTATCAGGAAGCCGCTCATGAATCTGCGCCCGCCGCTCGTCGGGGCCGCCGCCGGGTAGCGGGGACACGGGACCCGTCGGCCCCGGAGACACGGCCGGGCCCGTCGGCCCTAGAGACACGGCCGGGCCCGTCGGCCCTAGAGACACGGTGTGGCGCCACCGCGCCGTCGGCCCGGGGGTCAAGGAGGGCGCGCACGTCGTAGCCGGCTTCTTCGAGGAACCGGGCGGCCCGCACCGGCACGTTGCCCGTCCAGGCAAGGGGCTCGTCCCAGCGCGGGCGCTGGAACAGCTCGGTGACAGTGAACTGGGTGCCGTCGCTCCCGGTCTGCAGCTCCTCTACCGCGATCACCTCGCTGACTCGCACCTTGCCCCCTAGGCGGGCGCAGTGCACGACGATGTCGACGGCCTCGCTCACGAGCGAGCTCAGGGCGGACATGGACAGCTCGTTCGGAGTGTCGGCCAGCTGGCAGATGAAGCGCAGGCGGGTGAGGGCTTGGCGGGCCGACCCGGCGTGGATGGTGGTGAAGCCCTTGACGCCCGACGACAGGGTCAACAGCAGCGGCAGCGCCTCACGGTCGCGGACCTCGCCCACCACCGCGATATCGGGCGCCATGCGCAGGAAGCCGGCCACCAGGCGTCGGAGGTCGACCTCCTTGCGATCCGGGCGACCCGGCCTGGTCTGCATGGAGGCGACGTTGGGCAATGGCAGGTCGGCCTCGAACACCTCCTCAGCGATGACCACCCGCAGGCTTGGGTCGAGCTCAGCCGCGCAGCACGACAACATGGTGGTCTTGCCCGACCCCGGCGCCCCCGAGAAGACCATCGACAGCCGGGCCCGGACGCAGGCCCGGAGGAGCTCGGCGACCCGGAGGTCGAACATGTCGTGCTCGACCAGCTCGGCCAATGAGCGGTAGGCCACGCCGGTGAACTTGCGGATGTTGACGAGGACATGCCCGTCGCGTCCGACGTCGCCGTGCACGATGTGCAGGCGTGCTCCTGTGTCGAGCTGGGCGTCCTGGAGCCCTTCGGCGGGGTCGAGCCGGCGATGGGAGGCGGCGGCGTCGTCGAGGATCTTGGTGAGCGTGCGCACGACGTGGTCGTCGTCGTTGAAGACCTCGTCGTGGTAGCTGCTGGGCCCGTGGTGACGCTTGACGAAGATGGCGTCGGGGGCGTTCACCATGATCTCCCAAACGTCGTCGTCGCCCAGTAGGGGCTCCAGGGGCCCGTACCCAGCAAGGTTTCGCCACGCCCGCTCGGCCACCAGCTCGGGGTCGGCCAGGTCGTAGGACCGCAGTCCCCGCTTGAAGTCGCCCGACCAGGTGCCTACCTCGTCGTCGATGAGGGCCCGCAACTTGGCCCGCCCGTCAGCGCCGGCCATGTCGAGCGAGATGTCCTTGGCCCTGCGCTGGACGCGGCGCTCGATCTCCTGGAGCGGCGACAGCTCCCGGGTGCTCATCCGCTGGCTGCCTCGGGCTCACCGCCGGTGCCCATGTCCAGGTCGGTGTCGGCCCACCGGCCGAGCGATCCGGGGCGCACCCGCTCAGGTTCGATGGCGGTCGGCCACCGAGCGGCGGTCTGGCGACCCAGGACCGCGGCGAAGGCACCAGCCAACGGCGCGCCCAGGGCGGCCGGGAGGCGAGCGCCGTCGTGGAGCTCGCCGTCGACCTTGCGCTCGGGGAGGAACAGCGGCGTGGCTAGCCCGCAAGACGGCTCGGCACGCCTGACGGCGGGAGCGACAAGCTCGGCCAACGCGCCGACCAGCGTGGCGCGCGCCCGGGGCGAGCGGGGCCCACCGTTGAACACGGGCACGATGCGCTCAGGCTGAACCCCGAAGGCGGTCATATCGGCCACGACTCGTACCAGGGCGTGCGTGCCTTTCATCGAGGGCATGCCTACGGCGAAGACCACGTCGGCCCGGGCCAGGGCGGTACGGGCCATGACGTGCCTCTCCTCCACGTCGATCGACCCGCCGTCGTCCTCTCCCTCGAGATCGGGGTCGGTGTCGCACACCACCACCCGGTAGGCCCGTTGCAGAGAGTCGAACGTGGCCTCGAAGGCCTGACGGCGCAGAGCCGCCCAATGACGGGCCGAACGCAGGCCCAGCAGCAGGTGGTAGTTGCGCTCGACGACGGCGAAGGCCTGGGCACGCACATCCTCAGGGGTCGGCTCTCCGGCGCGGTGAGCCTCCACCAGCTCCTGGATGCTCGGCAGTACGTCGCGGGCGTCGTGCAACATGGCCTGCTCGGCGTGCAGGCGCAGGTCGGCCAGGCACACCAGCCCGGCATGGCGCACGTCGTCGCCCAGGGCCTGGGCCAAGGCGATGGCAGCAGTGGACACACCGGTTCCTCCAGCGCCGGTGATAGCCGCCACCGGGCACCTCCACGACGGAGGGGGCAGGGGGCGGCCATCGCCCAGCTCCGCGCTGCGGGCCTCGGCTCGGGCGATCGGGTGGGCATGGGCACCAAGCGCGGCGAGCAAGATGTCGCGGTCGAACGTGGGCTCGAGCACGGCGGCCGCCCCCAGCGATACCCAGTCCCGCGGGGTACGCCCATCGTCAACCACCAATGGGGCGCACCCGGCAGCTCGGGCCACGCCGAGCAGGTCACGGTCTACGGCCGGCAGGCCGGCGTCGGCTACCAGAGCCGAGAACCGCCGCTCCGAGGCCAGCCGGGCACGTACCTCCTCGGCCGACAGGCACTTGACGAGCTCGGCGGGAAGCGCACCCGAGGTGGCCCAGTGGCCGAGGTTGCGGAACCAGGCCGAGCGGGCATGGGCCAGTCCCAGCACTACAAAGCGCTCGGTAGCCATCACGGCCCCTTGACCGCCGGGACAGACTGGTCGCGGTAGGTGGCCGGCGGGCCGGCGGCCGGCGGAGCGCCAGTGGCCACCACCACCGTGAGCTTGCCAAGGGCCACGGCGTGGGCCAGGGCCACCTCGTCGGCGGGGTTGTCGACGGCCACGGTTATCACCGGTGAGGCGTCGTCGCCCACCGAGGACTTCGACCGGTCGACGTCGACGACCAGGGCCTGGGCCGCCACGACGGTCGTGAAGGCCTCGGCCCCGCTCCCGTAGGTGGCGACCACGTCGACCTGCTCGCCCTGCTTCAACGGGCCGAGGTGGCCGCGCTCGACGGGGAACGACAGCGTCCGAGCCCCGCTGCGAGCCCGGGCGGCGACCAAGGCGCTGGGCTGGACCAGCTCGCCCTGACCCAGAGGCGAGAGCACGACGGTGCCCACCACCTCGGACACCCGGCCGAAAGCGCGGGCGGCCAGGGCCGGCGGGAGGTCCATCGGGGCCAACTCGATGTCGGCCGCGGAGACGGTGGTGCCGGACGCCAGCGGGTGGCGGGAGACGACGAAGGAGTGGCGCGGCCCGCCTTGGACCGCGGCGTAGGCGGCGAACAGGCCCACGGCCGCGGCCGCCACCAGGAGGCCTCCCACCAGGGCCCGGGTGTTGGGAAGGCCCTGGCGCCGGAGCAACCGACGAGGGCCGGGGCGCCGCCCTTGGCCGTTGCTGGGGCTGGCACCATCAGGCGGCGCCAGCGAGCCGAGGTCAACCATGGCCCATCCCTTCCGCCCAATCGTCCGTGACCACGCCTTCCACGCCCGTCGCCCTTTCGCCCTGTCACCCGTTCTGTTTGCGAACCTCCCTCCGGGAGGTCTCTCGCCAAGAGTATGAAACGGCGTGAAAGGGCGCAAGGGCCGAATTGACGTTCGGCCCCATCGCGGCTCATCATGAGCCGGGCGCTAGAGGACCAAGGCGATGCTGGGCAGCACGCCCCGGTCTCAGGTCCTACAAACCGGGGCTCCGGTCGATCTCAGGGGCCGGGCGACGGCGCGCCGCCAGCACCATCACGCCACCAACAAGAACCGCCAGCAAGCCGGTCATCACCGTGGCGACGAGAGGACCCCCGGTGCGAGCCAGCGCCGCGGTGGCTCCCGCCCCGAAACCGGCCGTCGTGGTAGTTGTACCAGAAGACGTACCGACGGCACCCGTCGTGGTGGTGGGGGTGGCCGGCACGGTCGTCGTGGGGGTGGCCGGCACGGTCGTCGTGGTGGTGGCCGGCGCGGTCGGCGTGGTGGTGGCCGGCATGGTCGTCGTGGTGGTGGCCGGCACGGTCGTCGTGGTGGGGGTGGCCGGCACGGTCGTCGTGGTGGCCGGCACGGTCGTGGTGGTGGTGGCCGGCACGGTCGTCGTGGTGGGGGTGGCCGGCACGGTCGTCGTGGTGGCCGGCAC
>JBPCJQ010000016.1:0-5853 GCA_051005135.1 Acidimicrobiales bacterium | reverse complement strand
TTGTTTTTGTTGTGGGTGGGGGGCGCCTTGGTGTTTTCTCTCTCCCCCCCCCCCCCCCCCCCGCGACCCGCGACCCGCAGCCCCCGTCGCCCGACCGACGACCGGCCCCCCCCGCCCGCTGCGGTGCCGGCCGTGCCGGCGCCGCCCCATCGAGCGGTGCCGGTTGCCGTCCCTGTGGCCACAGGTCACCTCTCCCTAAGCGGCGGGGTGGTGACGGCCCCCAGCGGCGCCCGGAGCGGGGTGACAGGACAAGAGCGGGCCAGACGGGCGGCGCCTACCCCGCCCCAGGCACCTCCGGAGCCACCCCGCCCGCCTAATGCAACAGCCGGCCTGCGTGACCCGAACGCAGTGCCCGGCCTGCGTGACCCGAACGCAGTGCCAGCCGAGCCGGTTGCGCTTCCTGGTGACGCCAAAGAGGTGGTCCCCGCCAGTGGGTGGTCGGTGATGGCCCGCTTCGCGGTGGTGCACGACACCAGTCGACCCCACGGGCGCATTGGGCTGGCCTGGGCCGCAGTCACCGTCGCAGTGACTGTTGCCGGCGTCCCCTGGCTGGCAGCCTGGCTGGCGTTGGCCGCTTTCGCGGGAGCTTCTCAGACGGCCGCCGCCCGCCGGGGCAACGATGACCACCCGCCTCCGGCGCTGGCCGCTGCGGTGGCCCTCGTGCTACCGGTCTTGGCGGTGATGGCCGTGCGCTACGTGGTCCTCGGCGTCATCGTCGGCCTGGCCATGGCCCTGCTGGCGGGAACGCTGATCACCAACAAGCGTCTCGGCCGCGACCTATGCCTCGCCTTGGTGATCGGCGTCATCACTGGTACGGCCGCCGCGGCCACCGTCCTGACCCGGGCCGCGAGCACCGAAGCTTGCCTTTTCCTGCTCGCCTGCGCCGGCATCTACGACGCCGGCGCCTACTTGGTGGGCACCGGGGCGTCGGCCGTCTGGGAGGGCCCGACGGCCGGGATGGTGGCACTCATCCCCGTCACCATCCTCGCCGCGGTGATCCTCGTACCGCCCTTCCCCACGGGTACGCCGTTGGCCCTCGGCCTGCTGGCCGCGGTGCTCGCGCCTCTAGGCCCCCTGGCCGGGACCGCTCTGCTCGGCAGCCGCGACGCCGATGCCCCCGGCCTGCGCCGCCTGGACAGCCTGATCTTCCTGGCTCCCGCCTGGGCCTGGTTGGTCACCATCATCCTCCGATAGAGCCCCGCCCGAAGGGCGGGCTGCTAAGCCTTCTTGGTCTCCCAGAAGATCTTGTCGACCTCTTCTATGAGCCCGAGCAGCTTATCGCCAGTCGCCGGATCCTCGGATTTCTTGGCCGCTCCGGCCGCCTTGGTGGCGTCCCAGAACAGCTGGTGGAGCTGGGGGTACTTCTCCAGGTGCTCGGGCTTGAAGTAGTCGGTCCACAGCACCCAGAGGTGGTGCTTGACCAGGTCGGCCCGCTCCTCTTTGATGAACACGGCTCGCTGGCGGAAAACTTCGTCGTCGGACGCCTGGAACTTCTCTTGGCAGCCCTTCACGGACTGGGCTTCGATACGAGCCTGGGCCGGGTCGTAGACGCCGCACGGCAAGTCGCAGTGGGCGTGGACGAGCTCGGGCGGCCGGATGCGGTCGAAGAAGGCGGTCAGGCCGGTGAGAATGGGCATGTCTGTGCTCCTTCTCTCTTGTTCGTGGTCCTCCTCGCACACTACCCAGTCCTCGCGTTCGGCAATGACCAGATGGCCTTGGTCGTCGGTAGCCCTGGTCTTGGTCGGCGTCGTTGTGGCCCGGAGGCTGCAGCGCGTGGAGGTGGTCGGCCACAGCATGAGGCCCACCCTCGAGCCCGGTGACCGCCTGGTTCTCTGGCGTGGGCCCGACCGACCGCTGCGCCCCGGCGACCTGGTCGCAGTAGTGGATCCCCGGTCAATGCGTTCGGGTCACGCAGGCCGGCCACTGCGTTCGGGCCACGCAGGCCGGCAGGAGCAGCGCACCGTCGTCAAGCGCCTGGCCGCGGTGACGGGGGACGGCCTCACCGTGGTGGGCGACAACCCCGCGGCCAGCTCCGACAGCCGAACGTTCGGCCCCGTCGCCCCCCAGGCCTTTCGGGGGCGGGTCCTCTACCGCTACCACCCGCCTGACCGAAGGGGCGACCTGCCGTTGCGCCCGTAGAGCCTGGACAACCGTTAGGGTTGCCAGGTCGTGCGCCGGCTGGCCGTCCTCTCGCTGCACACCTCGCCCCTCGCCCAGCCGGGAGCCGGCGATGGCGGGGGCATGAACGTCTACGTGCGGTCCCTGGCGTCGGCTCTGGGGCGCGCTGGTGTCGACTGTGACGTCTACACGCGGTCATGGCGACGTGGACTGGCGCCGGTCGTGGCGGTGGAGCCCGGCTTCCGGGTGCACCACGTGGTGGCCGGGCCGCTGGCACCAGTTCCCACCGAAGCCATGCCCTCACTGGTGGGTACATTCACCGAGGGCGTGCTGGCCAAGATGGTGACCGCTGGCCAGCCCGACCTCATCCATGCCAACTACTGGCTCTCGGGGATAGCAGGCCACGCCCTCAAGCATGAGCTGGGGCTGCCCCTGGTCTCGACTTTCCACACTCTGGCCCGTGTCAAGGCTGCGGCCGCCGTCGACGAGAGCGAGGCGCGGGCGGTGGCCGAGACCGAGGTGATTGGGTGCTCGGATGCCATCCTTGCCTCCTCCGACGACGAGGCCACCCAGTTGCAACGCCTGTACGGTGCCCGGCCAGAACGGGTCGAGGTGGTGCCTCCGGGCGTCGACCACGAGCAGTTCGCACCGGGGAACCGCGCCGCTGCCCGCGCCGCCCTGGGTCTGGGCAACGGGCCGATGCTGTTGTTCGTGGGGCGCATCCAACCTCTGAAGGGCGTCGATGTCGCCATCGAAGCGGCGGCACGGCTAGGGCCGGCGGTGACTTTGGTCGTCGTCGGCGGTCCCTCCGGTCCCGACGGCGAGCACGAACGTGCCCGCCTGGGCCGGCTGGTGGCATCGCTGGGCGCGGGGGCGTCGGTGCGGTTCGTGGCCCCCCGGCCTCACGCCGAGCTGGCCACCTGGTACCAGGCTGCCGACGTATGCCTGGTCCCCAGCCGCTCGGAGTCCTTCGGGCTGGTTGCCCTGGAGGCGGCAGCCTGCGGTACGCCCGTCGTGGCCGCCGCCGTCGGCGGCCTGCAGACCCTGGTCGACCAAGGCACCACCGGCTTCCTGGTGGAGGCCCGACACGGCGACGGGTTCGCAGCCTGCGTCTTTCGCCTCCTCGCCGATCCCGACCTGGCCGCCCGCATGGGAGAAGCGGCCGTGCGACGGGCTCGGCGCTACAGCTGGTCGATCACCGCCGCCCGGCTGCGCCGCCTCTACGTAGATCTCACCGCCCGTGAGCTGGTTGAGTGCCACTAAGCTGCCCACGTCCTCTGGCGCGCCCTGAGATATATCGGCCCATTTGCTTGCATCCCGTGCTCGGGCTGACTAAGGTTGTTCTTGGCCCGAGGGGCGGAACGGAGCGGTCGTTCGGGGAAGTGCGACCGTGCCGGGAGGTTCCTCGGGCCACCCTTGTCTCGAGCCCAAGCTTGCGCACGCATGACGCCCGTGGGTAGCGTTGCGGCCACTTGGTGGCCAGCCACGGTGGCGGCTGGCCCATGGGCCCCCCTGCATGATCAAGACTCGACTTCCGGCTGCCGCGCTCGTCTTCGCTCTGGTGATGGCCCGGGCCATCCCCGGCTTTGCCGATTCTGGCGACCAGCGTCGCTCTGCCGACCAGGCCAAAAGAGCCGAGGTGGCAGCCAAGCTCGACACCATGAAGGCCGACGACGCCCAACTCGAGGCCGCCCTTCGCGATCTCGACACCAACGTCGCCGACCAGTCCTCCAGCGCCGATGCTGCCAGCCAGGCGGCCAGTGCCAGCCAGGCGGCGGTGGGCTCGGCCCAGGCCCGGCTGGCGGCCACCGAGTCGAAGATGTCGCGCCTGCGAGCGGCGGCATCGGCCATGGCGGTTCGGGCCTATGTCCACCCCGGCAGCGACGCCCTGATCGGCATGCTCGGATCGACCACCCTCGACGAAGCCAGCCGGCGCCAGACCCTGTTGAGCCACGTGGCCGCCACCGATACCGACGTGTTGGGCCAACTGCGGGCCAACCGCCAGGACGAGCAGGCCGAGCAGACCGACCTGGGCCGCCTGCGCGACCAGGCTGATGCTCGCCGAGCGGCCGCCGCCGCTCGCTTGGCCGACCTGCAGAAGGCCCGGACCGACCAGGCCCGCCTGAAGTCCGCTCTCGACGCCCGCATCGCCGAGTACACCGCCGAGGTGCAGGCCCTGGCCCGCGACGAGGCCACCATCGAGAACCTGATCCGGTCACGCCAGTCGGCGGCCCCCAGCGTCGGCCCGGCCCCCGTGATCGGAGCGACGGGAGCAGCTTCGAGCTCCGGCCTCATCTGGCCCGCGAGCGGGCCCATGACGTCGCCGTTCGGCATGCGGTGGGGCGCTCTGCACGCGGGCATCGACATCGCGGCCGGCTACGGTGCACCGATCCGGGCGGCCAAGGCGGGGGTGGTCATCTCGGCCGTCTCCGAGAGCGGTTACGGGATGGTCACCATCATCGACCACGGAGGTGGTTTCAGCACCGTGTACGCCCATCAGAGCCAGTTCGCGGTGAGCGGCGGGGCGACGGTGGCCCAGGGCCAGGTGATCGGCTACGTGGGCTGCTCCGGCCACTGCACCGGCCCCCACCTCCACTTCGAGACCAGGGTCAACGGCACCCCGCAGAACCCGATGAACTACCTCCCCTAACCTGCCCTAACCTGCGCCGATGACTCTCCGCCTGCTCGTCGTCGGGGGCGGCAAGATGGGCGGCGCCTTGGTCGGCGGGCTGCTCGCCAGGCAGTGGGCGCAACCGTCGGAGATCGGTGTGGTGGAGCCGGTCATCCAAAGGCGCCGAGAGCTTGGCGACCGCCACCCCGGATTGATGGTGACCGGCGAGGTACAGGCCGCCCGCGGTGCCGTCCTGGCAGTGAAATCCGCGGATGTGAAGGAGGCGTGCGCAGCGTTGGCTGGGGCCAGGGTGCCCCGGGTGGTGTCCATCGCCGCCGGGGTTCCCCTGGCCCGGCTGGAAGAGGCGCTGGGCGACGACGTGGCTGTGGTGAGGGCCATGCCCAACACCCCGGCCCTGGTGGGTTGTGGGGCGGCAGCCATTGCCGCAGGCTCGACAGCCACCGACGACGACCTGGCCTGGGCAGACAGCATCCTCGCCGCGGTGGGGCTGGTGGTGAGGGTGGACGAACCCCTTCTCGACGCGGTGACAGGGCTGTCGGGCTCGGGGCCGGCATACGTCTTCCTTGTCGTGGAGGCGCTCATCGAGGCCGGGGTGCTCAACGGCCTGCCCCGCGAGGTGAGCCGGGCCTTGGCCACCCAGACGGTGTTGGGCTCAGCGCGGCTCCTGGCCGAATCAGGGCAGGGCGCCGAGGAGCTGCGCGCCGCCGTCACCTCGCCCGGGGGCACAACTGCCGCCGGCCTCCGCGCCCTCGAAGCCTCCGCCGTTCGCAGCGCCCTGCTGGAGGCAGTCAGCGCTGCCACCGAGCGTTCCCGCCAGCTGGGCCGCTCTGGTTGAACCTCCCTCTTTCGCTCGGCACTTGCACCGAATACATTGCCGAAGAGCGAAGAGGGGGGAATTCTGGTGCAGTCCGATGCGCGCGCGCGGTTTCTGACCGCGGCTGAGGTGGCTGGGCTCCTCCGGGTCTCCACCAGGACAGTCTACCGCCTGATCAAGGGCGGCCAGCTGGCGGCCGTCCGGGTGGGCAAGTCCTACCGGGTCCGCGAGGACGACGTCGACCGGTACCTCGCCAGCACCTACACAGAAGCCGGCTAGGAGCTGGGCC
>JBPCJQ010000015.1:0-61521 GCA_051005135.1 Acidimicrobiales bacterium | reverse complement strand
GTGCCTGCTGGCGGCTTCGCCGCTCCCGGGCGGGGCCCCATCCCCGCCCTCCTCCGAGCGACGGGGCCCCTGCCCCGTCGCCGGCCGTGTTTGCCGGCGGCGGCTCAGCCGCCGGTGATCGCCGGCTGGGGCACCGGGGGTTGGTCGGACTCGAGCTCGGGGCCGGTTCCCCACCGGTCGGCCATGACAGCCTCCAGGTGGGCAGCAAAAGCATCCTCGCCCACCCGGGTGACGGTCTGGCCCAGGGTCTCGGCGCCGTGGCGCAGCGATTCCCACGCCCCCACGATCACCTCCACCGCGGTGGGCACGTCGTCGGCCGCCACCCGCCCCACCACCTGGCCGAAGCGACCCTGGCCGAGGTCGGCGCCCAGGTACACCTGGTAGCCGTCGCGCACCATGCCGCCCAGGCGCACCTTGGCGCCGGACAGGCCGATGTCGCCCACCTGGTGCTGGGCACACGAGTTGGGGCAGCCGGACACGTGCACCCGCAGGCTCGAGTTGCGGCTCAGGGCCGGGCTCGCCAGCAGGGCGGCACCGGCGACCGGCGCGGTGGTGATACCCAGGGCGCACACCGCCGATCCCGTACACGAGCGCACCGACGCCACGTGCGACTCGCCAGCCAGGTAGAGGCCCCGGGCCAACAGGTCGGCGCGCACCGCCACCACCGCTTCGACAGGCACGTTGCGCAGCACCACATTCTGGTCGCGCGACAGGTTGAGGGCGCCGTCGCAGTGGCGGTCGGCCAGGTCAGCAAGCAGGTCGAGGTCGGCGCCGTAGAGGTCGCCGAGAGGGGCGTCGACGGTGAGCAGGGCCCGACCGGCGTGGCGCTGCGGGCGCACGCCGGTTGACCATCCGCCGGGTGGAACGCTGCGCATGATGTCGACCCGGTCGGCCTCGCCCACCACCTCCACCGGCGCCGGCAGGTCATGGGGACGGGCGCGAGCGGCGTCGAACGCCTCCTCCCAAGCGGTGCGGAAACCCTCGGTGCCGAGGCGCTCGACGACGTACTTCATCCGGCCCTTGGCGGGCGTGTCGATGTCGCCGTGGGCCACGAACGCGTCCACGAGGGCCTCGGCGGCGGCTACCACATCGGCACGGGGAACGAAATCGGCCAGCTTCACCGCCAACCGGGGTGACCGGCCCAGGCTGCCTGCACCCCACAGCTCGTAGCCGGGATAGCCGTCACGCACGACCGACACGAAGCCGCCGTCGTTGAGAAGCGCATCGTGGCGGCAGCGGGGCGAGCCCCCGAAGGCCAGGTTCACCCTGGCCGGCAACTGGCAGTTGAGGGTGGCGGAACGGGCGAGGATGGCGTCGGAGACGGCCCGGGCGTCGGGTAGGCAGTCGAAGGGCTCGTCGAGGCTGGCCCCGGCGTCTTCGGAGCACATCACGTTGCGCATGGTGTGCCCGCACGACGAGCGGGTGGTGAGCCCCAGGCGGGTCACTTTCTCCAGAACTTCCTCCACCTCGCGATCGGCCACCCAGTGGAGCTCGGCGTTCTGGCGGGTGGTGAGATGGACCCAGTCGTTGCCGTGGGCTCGGGCCAGGCGGGCCAGGCCCCGGGCCTGGCTGGTGGGCAGCACGCCGCCTGGGATGCGCACCCTCACCATGAAGACGTGGGGCTGCTCCTGGGTGCAGACGCCCCAGGTCTTCAGCGCATAGCGGTCATCGGCTGTGAGCCAGGCATCACCCTCGGCGGCCAGACGAGCCAGGTCGACGGGCAGCCCGCGGCGCTTGGCGGCGGGAATGTCAGGTCCGGCCATCGAACGCCAACCTAGGAACCTGAAGTTGCCGGCCTGTGTTGGCCGTGTTTCCGCAGTGCGAAAAAAATCAGCTCGTGGGACTACCTCGACGAGGCGCAGTCGATGCAGAGGCGGGCGGCCGGCTTGGCCTCGAGGCGGGCAGGGGCTATCTGGCCTCCGCATCCCTCGCATACGCCGTAGGTACCGGCATCGAGCTTGCGGAGGGCATCGAGCACCTCGGCCAAAGACTCCTGCAGGGATGTGGCCAGCACTTCGGCCTCGCCCCGCTCGGCCGTCACCTGGCTCGTGTCGGCAAAGTTCTGGTCGAACGAGAGCCGTCCCGACTCGCCGTAGCCCAAGTCGGCGAGCTGGGAGCACAGATGGGTCCTCTCCCCCTCCAGCACCGCTCGTCTGTCGTCAAGAGCTGCTTCATTCGCCACGCCTTCAGCCTACCCTGAGACTCCCTAACCGGCGCGCGGGTGGGCGGCATCGTAGACCTGGCGCAGGCGCTCGGTGGAGACGCGGGTGTACACCTGAGTGGTCGATATGGAGGCGTGCCCGAGCAGCTCCTGCACCACCCGGATGTCGGCTCCGTGGTCGAGCATGTGGGTGGCACACGAGTGGCGCAGCACATGGGGGGTGAGCTTGGCGCCCAGGCCCACCTTGTCGCCGTAGTGGTGGACGACGCGCCACGCCCCCTGGCGCGACAAGCGACCGCCCCTCATGTTGAGGAAGACCGCTTCGGCGTCGCCCCTGCGGGCCCAGCGGGTGGGGACCAGAGAACCACGCCCCGAAGAGGTCAGCCACGCCGACAGGGCGGCGCAGGCCAGGCGACCGACGGGCACCACCCGCTCCTTGGCCCCCTTGCCGAACGCCCGCAGCATGCCAGCGTCGAGGTCTACGTCACCCAGCGACAGGCCCACCGCCTCGGATACCCGAAGACCACACCCGTACAGCACCTCCAGCAGGGCCCGGTCCCTGCGGGCAGCGCCGTCCTCGCCCACTACCGCGGCCAACAGGCTGGCCACCTCCGCCTCCGAGAGTGCCTTGGGCAGGCCGGCTGGTACCCGGGGCGGCCCGACGTCGACGGCGGGGTTGCCCACGACTTGGCCCTCGTCCTCCAAGAACCGGTGGAGGGCACGCACCGAGACCAGGGCCCGGGCCACCGACGCCGGCGCCCGGCCTGCGGCCCGCAGGAAGCCCATGTAGTCCTCCACCACCCGCTCGGTGACCACCGAGGGGGCCAGGCCCCGGCCGGCCAGGAATTCGGTGTAGGCCGCCAGGTCCCGCCTGTAGGCGGCCAGGGTGTTGGCCGAACGGCCCTTCTCCACCGCCAGCCACGACAGCAGCTCCTCGGCCTCGACGGGGAGCTGCTTCATCCCCCCAGCAAGACGAACGGGTCGGCTGCCTCCTGGCCGAGGGCCTCGGCTGCTGCGGCATTGGTGAGACGTCCGGCCACGGTGGTGACCCCGCGGGCCAGAGCCGGATCTCGGGCCACCGCCTCCCGGACGCCGCGGCCGGCCAGCTCGGCCACGTAGGGAAGGGTGGCGCTGGTGAGGGCGTGGGTCGACGTGTGGGGCACGGCTCCGGGCACGTTGCCGACGGCGTAGTGGATCACCTCGTGGACGACGTAGGTGGGATCCGCGTGGGTGGTCTCGTGAGTGGTCTCGATACAGCCGCCCTGGTCGACTGCGACGTCGACTATCACCGCACCGGGCTTCATGGCCGCCACCATGTCTTCGGTGACCAGCACCGGCGCCCGGCCGCCCGGTACCAGCACTGCTCCGATCACCAGGTCGGCCTTGGCCACCGACCGTTCGATCACACCCCGGTTGGACGCCAAGGTCATGATGCGGCCCTTGTGGATCTGGTCGACCCAACGAAGGCGGTCGAGGCTGCGGTCGAGCAGGAGGACCTCGGCCTCCATGCCCTGGGCGATCCAGGCCGCGTTCCATCCCACGTTGCCCGCCCCCAGCACCACCACCCGGGCGGGACGCACGCCAGGGGCGCCGCCGAGGAGCACTCCCCGCCCTCCGGACTGGCGTTCGAGGTGGTGGGCCCCGATCTGGGGGGCCATGCGCCCGGCGACCTCGCTCATGGGAGCGAGGAGCGGCAAGCCTCCGTCGGCCGTCTGGACGGTCTCGTAGGCGATCGCCGTCACACCGGCGTCGAGCAGGGCGGTGGCCACCTGCGGGTAGGCGGCGAGATGCAGGTAGGCAAGCAGGGTGGATTCGGGACGCAGGCGGCGCAGCTCGGCGGGCTGGGGCTCCTTGACCTTCACGACAAGTGCGGACGACCAGGCATCGTCGGGGCCGACCAGGTCGGCGCCCGCCGCCGCGTACTCGCCATCCGAGATGGACGAGTCGTCGCCCGCTCCCCGCTCCACCCCTACGCTGTGGCCGTGCGCCACCAGCTCCCGCACACCATCTGGCGTGATCGCCACCCGGTGCTCGCCCTCCTTGGTCTCCCGCGGCACCCCGACGTCCACCGCGTCACCGTACCGGCCTTGCAACTGGTCAGGTTTGACCCCGCCAGGGGGAGGTCAAACCTGACCAGTTGGACTGGGGGGGCTACCGCAGAGCCTCTCGGGCCAGGGTGAGGCCGATTATCGACTTGGCATCGACCAGGTCGCCGTCGGCGACGAGGGTGGGCACGTCGGCCAGGCGCACCTCCTCGACCGTCATGTGCTGCTCCTCCACACCCTGGGCCGAGGGGTCGACCTCGGACAGGTCGGTGGCCAGATAGACGAAGGAGTGCTCGTCGGAGAACCCTGGCGAGTTGTAGAACTCGGCCAGCCTGCGCAGGCTCCCGGCGCGACGGCCGATCTCTTCGGCCAGCTCCCGGGCAGCGAGGACCTCAGGTTCCTCGCCGTCGACGTCGCGCTTGCCCGCCGGGATCTCCAGCAGCACCCGGTCGACGGCGGCCCGGTATTGGCGCACCATGAGCACCGATTCGCCGCCGTCGAGCACCGGCACCACCGACACTGCCCCAGGGTGGTGCACAACGTCGCGCTCGAAGGTGTCGCCCGAGGGGTCGGCGAAGGTTCCCTGGGCGACAGTGATGAGTGCCCCAGAGAACACCGTGCGCTCGTCGAGCCGACGGAAGCCTTGAGTCGGTGCTCTCTGGTCGCTGCGGGCCGCCGCACCCAGGCGGTCCTCGCTCAAGAGGGGACGGCCACCGGGTCTACCGGCATGAGGCGCGGCGTGCGGCTCTCGGCCCGGGCCAGGGCGGCGCCGACGAACGCCTTGAACAGGGGGTGAGGGCGATCGGGACGGCTCTTGAACTCGGGGTGGGCCTGGGTGCCGACCCAGAACGGGTGGGCCTCCAGCTCCACGAGCTCCACCAGGCGGTCGTCGGGCGACGTGCCTACCGCGCGCAGGCCGTGCGTCTCCAGGCGGCGGCGGTAGCGGTTGTTGAGCTCCCAGCGGTGCCGGTGGCGCTCGTAGACGATGGTCTCGCCGTAGGCGCGGGCCACCATGGAGTCGGGGCGCAGGCGGGCCGGGTACACCCCCAGTCGCATGGTGCCGCCGTAGTTCACTACCTCGCGCTGGTCCTCCATGAGGTCGATCACCGGGTGGGGGGACTCACCGTCGAACTCCGAGGAGTTGGCCCGCTCCAGCCCGCACACGCTACGGGCAAACTCGATCACCATGGTCTGCATGCCCAGGCACAGGCCCAGGCAGGGGATGTCGTGCTCGCGGGCATAGCCGGCGGCGGCGATCTTGCCCTCGATGCCTCTGGGTCCGAAACCCCCGGGGATGACCACGCCATCGAGGTGGCGCAGGCGCCCGTCGGCCAGCAGGCCCTCGACGTCTTCGGCCTGGATCCAGTCGATCTCCACCTGGGCGCCGTGGTCGAAGCCCCCGTGGCGCAGCGCCTCCACTACCGACAGGTAGGCGTCGGGCAGCACGACGTACTTGCCGATGAGGCCGATGCGCACCGGCGTGGTGGCCGCCTCCACCCGGTCAACCAGCGCCCGCCACCGCGACAGGTCGGGCGCGTGCTCGGGACCGTCGAAATGCAGCAGCCGGCACACGTAACGATCAAGGCCCTCGTCGTGCAGCACGAGGGGGATCTCGTAGAGGTTGCGGGCGTCGACCGCGCTCACCACAGCATCCTCGGGCACGTCGGACAGCAGCGAGATCTTGCGCTTCAGCCCATCGGACAGGGGGCGGTCGCTGCGGCACACGATGGCGTCGGGCTGGATTCCCCGGCTGCGCAGCTCGGTGACGGAGTGCTGGGTGGGCTTGGTCTTCTGCTCGCCCGAGGGGCCGATGAACGGCACCAGGGTGACGTGGACGTAGCACACGTTGTCGCGCCCGACGTCGTTGCGGAACTGGCGGATGGCCTCGAGGAAGGGGAGGATCTCGATGTCGCCGACCGTGCCGCCGACCTCGGTGATGACCACGTCGACGTCGTCGTTGGCCACCCGCAGGATGCGCGCTTTGATCTCGTTGGTGATGTGGGGGATGACCTGGACGGTGACGCCCAGGTAGTCGCCCCGGCGCTCCTTGGCCAGCACCGCCTGGTAGATGGAGCCGGTTGTGGCGTTGGAGTCGCGGTTGAGGTTCTCGTCGATGAACCGCTCGTAATGGCCCAGGTCGAGGTCGGTCTCCCCCCCGTCCTCGGTGACGAACACCTCGCCGTGCTGGAAGGGGTTCATCGTGCCGGGGTCGACGTTTATGTAGGGATCGAGCTTCTGCATCGTGACCCTCAGGCCACGGCTCTTGAGCAGCCGGCCCAGCGACGACGCCGTGAGCCCCTTGCCCAGCGAGCTGGCCACGCCTCCGGTGACGAAGATGTGCTTGGTCAAGCTGACCTCACGGGCCCTCACGCTACCCCACCCGTTGCCTGCCGCCGTGGATCGCTAGTCCGCGTCGTCGGGCTCGGCCAGGATGGCGGCCGCCTTCTCCACCGCCCGGCGAGCCCGGGTGAGGCGTCGCTCGTCCACCGGCAGCTCGCTCCCCCCCGCGTCGATCGAATCGCGCAGGCGCGCGATGGCCAGGTCGGCCAGCTCCTCCGAGATCGCCAACAGGCGCCCCCGGATGTCGTCGAACTCACCAGCCATCTGTCCTCCTCCGGTTGGAGTGCCTCGCTAGTCTCACGCAGATGCATCTGGTGCTGGCGCCGTGGGTCGAGGCGCAAGGCGACCGCATCGTGAGCGACCTGCTGAGGTGGTTGAGGGTGCCGTCCATCTCCGCCCAGCCCGACCATGCCGGCGACGTCCGCCGATCGGCCGAGCTGACCGCCGACCTGCTGGCCCGGGCCGGCATGGACCACGTGGAGGTGCTGGAGACCGGCGGAGCACCTGCGGTCTACGCCGACCACCTCCACGCCGGCCCGGCTGCGCACACTGCGCTGGTCTACGGCCATCACGACGTGCAGCCCGTCGATCCCCTCGACGAGTGGCACACCCCTCCGTTCGAGCCCGTGGTGGCCGACGGCGAGTGCCGGGGGCGCGGCGCGGTCGACGACAAGGGCCAGATGCTCTTCCAGATCGAGGCGGTCAGAGGGTTGCTGGCGGTCGAGGGGCGGCTGCCGGTCAACCTGCGGTTCCTGATCGAGGGCGAGGAGGAAGTGGGCAGCCCCCACTTCGAGGACCTACTGCAGCAAGAGAGCGGCCGCCTCGACGCCGACGTCGTGGTTGTCTCCGACACCGACATGTGGGCGCCCGATGTCCCTTCGGTCTGCGTTGGCATGCGGGGACTGGTGGCCTTCGACGTGGAGGTGCGCACCGCCACGACCGACCTCCACTCCGGGCTGTTCGGCGGAGCGGTGCCCAACCCGGCCCACCTCATCGCCGACCTGGTGTCGGCCCTCCACGACGGCGACGGTCGGGTCACCCTTCCCGGCTTCTACGACGACGTGCGTCCCCTCACTACTGCCGAGCAGGCGTCGCTGGCCGCCATTCCCTTCGACGAGGAAGGGTGGCGGGCTATGGCGGGCGTCGGCCGGCTGGACGGGGAATCGGGAAGGTCCGTGCTCGAGCGCATCTGGACCCGCCCCACCTGTGACGTGGTCGGCATCGCAGTGGGCTACACCGGCCAAGGGATCAAGACGGTCGTTCCCGCCTGGGGCGGGTTCAAAGTGACCTTCCGCCTGGTTCCCGACCAGCGCCCTGACCTGGTGGCCGAGGCCTTCGGCGCGTGGCTGGGCGCCCGCCTGCCGGCTGGTACCGACGCGACGGTTCGGCCCGAAGGGGCGGTGGCGCCGGCCCTCACGCCCGTCGATCACCCTGCCATGGCCGCGCTCAGCCGGTCGGTCGAGAGGGTCTGGGGGAAGCCACCGCTTTTCACCCGTATCGGCGGCAGCGGCCCCGAGGAGGCGCTGGGGAGGGTGTTGCAGGCACCGGTGCTCTACCTCGGGGTCGCTCTTCCCGGCGACCGCTTCCACGCGCCCAACGAGCGCATGGTGATGGACCAGTTCTGGAAGGGACTGCTGGCGGCCGGCGAGCTGTGGCACGAGCTGGCGAGCCTGTGAGGGGGCCAGCCCCGCCCGAGCGGGAGTGGGTTTCCTTCGAAGACGAAGAGGAGGATCGCACCTGGGTGTTCGACGCTACCTTCCTGGCCTCGCGCTGGACGTGCATCTTCGGCGCCGGCTGCCAGGGGGTACTCACCGGCCCCGCACCCGAGCTGGTCCAGGGATGCTGCTCCTACGGTGCCCACTTCACCGGTCCCGATGACGTCGCTCGAGTGGAGGCGGCGGCCGATACTTTGACCGCCGCCCAATGGCAGTTCCGCCGCCAGGGCCGCAGCCGGGGGACGACCCGCACCACCGCCAAGGGCGAGATCGTGACCCGCATGGTGGGCGGGGCGTGCGTGTTCCTCAACCGTCCCGGCTTCGGCCGCGGCCCGGGCTGCGCGCTGCACCAGGCCGCCCTGGAACGGGGTGAGCGCCCCATGGACCTCAAGCCCGACGTGTGCTGGCAGCTACCCCTGCGGCGCGACGACCACGACGACGGCGACGGCCACGTCACCACCACCGTCTCGGAATGGGGCCGTCGCCAATGGGGTGAGGGCGGCGCCGAGTTCCACTGGTGGTGCACCGAGGCCCCCGAGGCATTCGTCGGGGCTGAGCCCGTGTACGTGGCCATGGCCGACGAGCTGGCGGCCCTGGTGGGAGAGCCCGTCTACCGCCGTCTGGCCGCCTGGCTCGACACCCGTCGGGCCGGGGCCGCCAACCCCCTCCCCCACCCCACCGTCCGCCGCTAGGCCTCTGGCGGCGGGCTGGTCAGCCAGCCTCGGCCACGACCACGCTCTGGGGCCCGGCAAGGCCAGCGTGGCGGTCGAACCGCCACCCGGTCTCGGCCAGCCAGCCGCGTACCTCCTCCACGCTGTAGACGTCGCCATGGCGCATGTGCACGGCGAACTCCCCCGCCATGAGGGCGGCGTGCAGCGGCTCGGTGTGGGTCGGGTCGGTCCAGAAGTCGGCCAGGGCGTCGACGTCGGCGGGCGAGCCGGCCAGAGCCTCGAAGATGCCCAGCTCGCTGGCCGCGAACAGGTGCTTGGCGGCCATGACGCCCGACGCGATCTTCATGATCGGCTCGGGCGTTACCGGATGGGCCTCCGGGCGTTGCGAGGCTGCTGTTGCCATGTCGGTCTCCTCGTGGTTTGTAGTGAGGCCACCATGAGCGATCGCCGATCTCACGGCCATCCCAGATCCGCGGGGACATGCTGAAAGCCCATCCCAGGATCCTGGGTCTGACGGCCGGCCCGCAAGCGCTTCTTCGAGCACGGCCTCGCCATCACACATCCGGGGAGTGACGCAATCTCGGACGCGCCAGACTTCGGTTGATGTCTTCTCCGCTCCTCGAAGGCTGGGTGGACTTTTCGTGGGCACCATCCGCCCGCCTGGCGGGAGCGCCCCGGCGGCGTCGGGCCACCGGCACGGGGATGAACGACTCGCTCGGCCGACGACCGACCTTCACCTCCCCGTCGGGCCGTTCGGCGAGTTGAGGATGGGGTTCTCGAGGCTCTCCGCCGCCCCTCATCGAAGACCGACCCTATGCCGTCTGAATGAAACCGCGTGTCGCTAGGCCGTCGCTGAGCGGCGACCCAAAGCGAAGAAGAGGGGGGCGAACATGGTGGGTCGCGGTTCGGCGCGGTCCACCCGCTCGAAGGCGGCGTTCCACCGTTCGACGTCCAACGCCGTCGCGACACCGGCGGCGACCAATGCCTCTCGGGCGGCCCACGGCGGCGATCGCAGCCCCGGCGGTAGCGTCACGATCTGGTAGCGACCCTGGTGGTCCACGGGGTCGAGGCCGGCCGACGCCAGCAGCTCGCCCAGCCGCAGCCCGATCGAGAGGTCGTTGCCCCGCTGCTCGTGCCACTCCCGGTAGCGATCGGACAGGTCGGCCAGGTCCGGGTCCTCCGGACGGATCCGGAGCCCCGTGATCTCGGCGTCGACCAGGTACACGGAGCCGCCCGGGCGGACCAGGCTGGCGGCGTGGGCCACGATCTTGCCCGCCGACGGCCCGTTGTGGGCCAGGACGTGGCGGATCATGACCACGTCGACGCTGACATCCTCGATGCCCGTGCTCAGGGCGTCGCCGACTCGGACCGAGACGTTCTGGAGACCGGCCCCGGCCACCGTCGCCCGGGCCGTCTCCACCGCCTCCGGGTCCTGATCGACCGCGATCACCCGGCCCGCCGGGCCGACGAGGCGGCCGAGGACCGCGGACATGGCGCCGGGGCCACACCCCACGTCGGCCACCACCGCGCCCTCCACTACGCCCGCCGCCGCCCAGAGGTCGGCCTCCGTGGCGGCCGCAGCCTTGGCCATGAGCGCGTACCTGTTCAGCTCCGCCTCGCTGAGCTTCAACCCGTACCCGGACACCTTCCCTGCCTTCCGTCGCCGTCGCACGTGGGTACGAAGGGCTCCAACCCGCGCCGGGCTCCTGGTAGGGACCTTAGCGGCGACCTGTGCCACCCGGCTCTCCGGGTGACGGCATCGCCGAGGGCCTCGACGCGGCAATGGGCTCGAAGCGCGAGAACCTGCGCGGGCGGGGTGACCGCGGTGCGATACGAGATGGTCGAGGTCCCTGCCCCGTCAGTGCCCACCGAGTCGAAGATCGTGCAGGCCGTCGCCGGGCGGCTCGCACCCTCGGCGCCGGCGAGGACCCCCTCGGGCTGTCGGCCCGCTCGCGCGTCCGGACCCGATCCGGGCGGTGGCTACTGCTTTACGGCACCCCGCTGTCGGGGGCCGTACACGGAGGCGATGTACGTGTCGCCCTACACCGTTCAGGACCACCTCAAGTCCATCTTCGCCAAGACCGGCGTTCGCACCAGGGGCGAGCTCGTGGGCCAGATCTTTCCTCGAGCACTACATCCCCCGTTGGGAGCGCGACGCCGACCCTCCCACGGGTTGGTTGGCCCTGCACGACTAGATCGCCGGCGGCGGCGTCATGCCTGTTCGTGTGGGGCGTCCTCGTCGTCCTCCGATGCCAGGCACCAGGCGGCATGCTCGTCGTCGGGGGCGGCCCCGCACTCGGGGCACGGCTCCACCACGACTTCGGTGCTGCGCTTCAGCGCACGCGCCTCCTCGAAGCGCCGGTGCCTACCCTTCTTCACCTCTGCAGCTCCTCCGACGACGCCGACGAGCGGGCCAAGTGTACCGCCGGTCATCGCCCAGGTGGTCGAGCACGCCGCCCGGGCGTCATCCCCACTAGGTTGGCGCCGTGGGCGACGAGTTCGACGTGGAGGCCATGATCCGACGGTTCCAGGAGCGGGCCACGGCCGTGCGGAGCCGTGGCATGCCGCCGCTGGAGGGTCCCGAGCGGCGGCGCTTCCTCGAGCGGATGCAGCTCGACTACCAGGACTTCGCCATGCTGGCCGACGCCACCGGCACTATCGAGGACGGGTTTCTCGTCCTGAGGGTCGACCTGCGCCCAGCCGCGGAGGAGCCTCCGATCTAGGCACCGCCGGGCCGGGGGCCGGTGGCCACCGGACGGCCGCTCTCCACCCAAGCCTTGGTGCCGCCGGCCACGTTGAGGGCGTCGATGCCTTGGCGGCGCAGGAACTCGGCGGCGCGCTGGCTGCGGCTCCCCGACAGACAGATCACGTAGACGGGGCCATCGGCCGGCACCTCGCGCACGCGCATACCCACCTCGGACAGAGGGATGAGCCGGGCGCCGGGCACGTGGCCGCCGTCGTACTCCTCGGGCTGGCGCACGTCGATCACCGGGGCGCCCCCGGCCCGGGCCTGCTCGAACCGTTCCAGATCCACCTCGGGTACCTCCGGGACGGGAGGGACGGAGCTCACGGGGCCGCAGGGCGCAGGAAGCGGGCGAAGTCGGCTATGTCGACACCGATGGCCGAGCGGGCGACCTCCTCGGTGAGCACCTTCATGCGGGCGCTGGCCTCGGCACAACGCTTTCCCTCGGGATTGAGCACCTGGGCCCGGGCGTTCACCGAAGCCTCGTCGTGGCTCTCGACCTGCGCCTCCACCCGATTGGCCGTGCCCACCATCACCGGGCGGCGGAAACTGGCGCGCGAGGTGCGGGACACCGCAAAACGGCCGGCGACGGCGATGGCCGCCCACGCCATGGCCTCGTCGAGGATGGCCAGGACCAGCCCGCCGTGGACGAACCGGGGCGCCCCGGAATAGGCAGGGCCCAGGGTGAAGTCGCAAACCACCATGTCAGCCTCATCGTCGTGGAAGAACGACAGGCGCAGTCCCGACTCGTTGGCGGTGTCGCACACGAAGCACTCGGCTGGGAAGCCGAAAGCGGTGTTGTCGAGGGCACGCACGGCCACGCGCCGACCCTACTGCAGGGCAACGAGTCGGCGATCGACCTCGTGGTCGCCGGCCGACTGGTCAGCTTCGACCTCACCTCCCTCGCCGCCTCTCGCTCGGAGTGGTCCCTGGCTCACCACCCGGCCAGATCCACCACCAGGGCTCGGTGGTCCGACAGGCCGAGGTGAGGGGCCGAGACGGACAAAACCTGGGGCAGGGAGCCCGAAGCCAGGACGTGGTCGATCTGGACCGACGGCCGGTCGACGGGAAAGGTTCGCAGACGGGCCAGCGACCGCCAGCCCGTTGCCCAGCGGGGCAGGGCGCCAGGGAGGTTGAGGTCACCGAGGAGCAGGCGCGGCCCCGGCTGCCGGGCCAGGAAGCGAGTGGCCCTCAAGAGCTGGGCCACGTTCCAACCCGGCACGAACGACAGGTGGGTGCTGGCCACGAGCAGCGGGCCGATGGGGCTGTCGAGCTCGGCAGCGAGCACCACGCGGGGCTCGTCGGCCAGCAGCAGGATCCCCCCTCGGCGAGACGCGGCGCCGCTCGCGCTACGACCCCCTCGGCGGTGCAATGGCGCGAGTTCGGCCGTCGGGCCACGCAGGGCGGGTACGAACACGGGCGACCGCACACGAGCGGCGGCCAGGCCCAGCACATGCCAGGCCCTTACCGGCCACCGGGAGACGAGTCCCACGCCGTAAGCGCCACTGTCGCCGACATCGGCGCCCTCTGCCGCCGCCGTCCAGTGACCACCCGGCTCGCCCACCAGGGCGGGTTGGAACCGCCAGGCCGTCGCCCCCGTGGCTTCGGCCACCGCCGCCGTCTGGTCGACGCCGCCCGAGCGGGGCTGGCCACGATCCACCTCCTGCAGGCACAGCACGTCGGCGCCGAGGGAGGCGCAGGCCTCGGTCAGGCGTTCGAGGGGTGCGAGCCCGCCGTCGAGGGCCTGGCCGTGGGCGATGTTGAAGGTGGCCAGGCGCACCGGCCCCGCCGCCTCCAAAGGATCAGCCCCCGTAGTTCATGCGGGTGTCCTCCATGCGCAGCACCGGGGTGTCCTCCGCCTTCTGGAAGCCGGCGTCGACGACCTCGCCCACGAACAGGGTGTGCTCGCCCACGTCGACCGCCTGATGCACCCGGCAGTCGAGCCAGGCGGCGGCGTCGTCGAGCACCGGTGCGCCACTCAGCCCGTCGTGGAAGGCGAAGCCGTTGAGGGTCGAGGCGCCCAGGTCGACCTCGACAGGCTTGGTGAAACGGCGCACGATGGCCCGGTCCTCCCGGTCGAGGATGCAGAGGCTGAACACGCCCCCTTCGGCGATCAGCTCGTGGGTGAGGGCGTCCTTCTGCACGGCGATGGTCACCAGCTTGGGGTCGGCGCTCACCTGGGTGGCCCAGTTGAGGGTCATGGCGTTGCGGCGGTCCCCGGCCCTGCTGCCCACCACGTAGAGGCCGCTCGGCATCGACCACAGCACCCGTCGCCGGCGGCGGTCGTACTCGTCGGGGTCGACGCCGTTGGGAACGGGGCCCACCACCTCGCCGCCGGCGCCCGTCACCGGAGGCGGTCGAGGGCGGCAGCCAGCTCGAAGTCCTTGGAGGTCACCCCGCCCTCGCTGTGGGTGGACAGGGCCACCCGTACCCGGTTGTAGCGCACGTCGAGGTCGGGATGGTGGTTGGCCGCCTCGGCCTCGAACGCCACCCTTACCACGAAAGCGACCGCCTGGCGGAAGTCGTCGAAGCGGTACTCCCTGACGATCTGGCCACCATCGACCTGCCAATCAGACAGCTCGCCCAGCTGGGCACGAACTTCCTCGTCGGACAACGCTGCCATGGGGCCCCTCTCTCTCGCTACGTCTGGGTGCAGCCTAGGATGGCGGCGAGCGGAGGTCTCTTTGGCTCGCCGACTACCACCTCACCGAGGCCGACGTCACCCAAGCGTTCGAGCCTTACCTCGAGCGCTTCGCGCCCTTCCTCGGGTAATGGCGGCTAGCCGACGTTGAGGCGTCCCTGCATGCCCTGGCCTTGGTAGGTCTTGTCGTAGAAGGTGAAGTAGTTCAGGCCCTTCACCCGGTCGGGCACCTTGAACTTGACTTGCACAGTCTGGCCCGGCTGCACGTCCTGATCGACGTCGGCGAAGCTGAGGGTGAAGTTGTGGACGACCTTGCCGGAGTTGTGGAACGAGAAGGCGACGTCGCTACCAGCGGTGGCCTTGAGCGTGTTGGGTTCGAAGTGGGGTGTGGGGTTGTCCTTGGCCACCAGGTCGGCGGCGCTACTGCTCAGCGACTTGGCGCTACCTCCCCCGCCGCACGCCGCCAGCCCCACGACCAGCGCCGCGGTGGCCAGTCCGACTACGAGGAACCTCTTGAACCGCATCTGTTACCTCCGATGAACCACACGTTCGCCGTTCCCCAAGCCAGCGGTTGCTGGCCGAGGGGTCATCGTACGCGAAACTCGTCGTGGCTCGCCGGGGTCTCTTCGTAGACGTCGACTTCTTCGACGCCGGCCTGGCGTGGCCCAGACCGGCACCAGCTCACCAGCTCGTCGACGGCGGTCTCCGGTCCCTCGAACCACGCCTCCAGCGCACCACCGGCGGTGTTGCGTACCCAGCCCTTGACGCCCGCGGCCCGAGCCCGTCGGCGGCACGAGTCCCGGAAGAACACCCCCTGCACGCGTCCGACCACGACCACCCGGCGGGCCACCCCCTGGCCTTCATCATCTGCGACCACCGGCGAGTAGTTTCCCACCATGTCATCGCCGACGTCCTCGCCGACCGGCCGTCAACCCCGGCCGCCGCTGCTGGCCTGGGGTGAGTCCGAGATGCGCCTGCTGACCCGCCACGACGGCGCCCTCCTCCATGAGCTCTACACCTCGGGGGCCAACATGGCCCTGGTCGAGCCTCTCGCCATACCCAACGACAGCTTCTTCATCTGGATCTTCGGCCAGCTCTGGTCGCTGCCCATGGTGCTGTCGTCGGGCGGCCAGCCGGTGGCCGTCGCTTTCACCATGGACCCCAACCTGCAGAGCCTCAATGCCAGGCTGGTGGCACTGTGTGCCGATCCTGGCGCCTGCCACCAGGTGCTCGCTCTCTACGTTCGCCACCTGTTCTGGAGCTTCCCCCTCCACCGTCTCTACGCCTACTGCCCCCGATCACCGGAGGTGGCGGCCTACGGGGATCTGTTCGCAGACGCTGGATTCGCGGCCGAGGGATGCCTCAAGGAGCATCGAACGGTGGGAGGCGAGCCGGCCGACGTCGACATGTTCGGAGTGCTGCGGGACGACTTCGAGCGGTGGTCGCGCCTGCATCATCCCGAGTTGTCCCTGGCCAGCGAGCCGTGAGCGCCACTGCCGCGCCGGGCCCGAGCGGCCCTCTGAGCGGGGAGCAGGGCGCGACGCTGCGGGGTCGCTGGGCAGAGCTGACCGACGCAGGTGCTCATCCCCCCGAGGCGATCGAGGCACTCCTCGCCGGCCTCGGGCTCCGGCCTGAGCTGGCCATGCCCGGCGTGCGCTTCGTGCTGCCGGAGGGCAGCCGATTTGGCGCCCCTGCGGTTATCACCGGAACGAGCACCAGGCAGGCACTGGGCATCCTCACCAACGCCGAGAGCCGGCTCTTCCCGGGAGTGCCCACCGTGACCACCTACATGGACCAGCACCGCACCCGGCCGGCGTGTGCCATGGAAGCGTGGGGCCTGTACGTCGATCGCATATTCGCCCTGGGAGCATCCAAGATCCGCATGGACGTCCTGGCCTTCAACACCACCGTCCACCGGCTCATGGCAACCATCGGGGCCCGTTCCGAGGCTATCTCACGGGAGCACTTCTACATCGCCGGGCGTTTCTGGGACGTCACCGCCTAAGGCTACACGCGTGCCGACTGGGCCGCGACCGCCCAGCACTACCGGCGGATCTACTCGGGCACGCCCGCGTGGAACGGCTGAGGGAACTCGGGGTCGAGCTGACGGAGGAACTCGGCGCACCGGGCCTCCTCGTCGACCTCACCGATGGCACCGGCAGCGGAGCGCAGGCCGGCCAGGGCGCGCAGGAAGCCGCGGTTGGTGGGCTGGTGCCAGCGGACGTAGCCCGATCCTCGCCACCCCGACTGGCGCAGCCGGTCGAGGCCCCGGTGGTAGCCCACCCGGTAGCAGGCGTAGGCCTCCACGTCGTCGCGAGCCAGGTCGCCCAGGCGGGCCCAGCCGTCGAGGAACCGGGGCCAGCGGGCCACCACGGCCGACACTGCATCGCGCCGGGCCTGGTCGGCCTCGGCCAGGGCCGCATCGAGGGCGGCCAGGGCGTCGGAGGGCTCGGGGTCGAGCACGGTCTCGGGCAACCCCGAAGAGAAAGTCACCGGATTATCGGCCATACGCCCACCGTAACCCCTGGTGGTCCGCCTGCGTGGCCCGAACGCAGTGTCAGCGGTGGGCAACGGGTTGCCACGGGTAGGTGGCAAGCGCTCCCCACTGGACGTCGTCGATGGACTGCCACACCCAGAACGACGCACCCAGCGCCCCGCCCCGGCGGGCTACATCGAGGAAGCGCGCCGTCTCGGCAGCATCGGGTGGCCCGGCACGGCCCCCGTCGTCGGCCATGTCGTAGCCCTGGCCGATGAGGTGGACGGGGCGCAGGGCGCTGAGACGGCCCAGGGCCTCCGCAGCCGCCGCCCCCGGCTCCGTGCACCCCCAGTAGACCATGGGGGCGAATGCGTCGACGTAGGGGGCCATAGCCCCATACGGATAACTGGCCCAGGCCCGGTCGGTGGGCCGGTACACGGTGGCCACCACCAGGCGACCGAGTGCCGATCGGCGCACCAGGCCCAGGTAGACGCGCGCACGGGTGTCGGTGAGCACCACGCCTTCGGTCGACGACTCCACGTCGGGGCTGAACCCGTCGAGGGCCTCGCCACCGGGCGTCCGCCAGGCCAGGGCGTCGGCCGACCAGGCGGCGTCGGCCACTGGGTCCCACAGGTAGGGGAACCCCCAGCCGATGACGGCCAGCCCGGCGGCATGGGCCCGGGAAACCAGAGGGCCCAGCACGTCGCCGGCATAGAAGCCGTCGCGTGAGTCGCCCACCCGCACCCATAGCTGGTGCAGGCCGGTGGCCACGGCCCGTGCCACGATGGCGCGGGCGTCGCCCTTCTCGGTCTGGCCGTACTTCCAAACCCACATTCCCTTGCCCTCGAGCGGGCCCAGGTCAGCCGACGCCGGCACCGGCTCGGGCGCAGCGGGCAGCCGCGACTCGGGCACCAGAACGGCCGGGTGCCACGGGGCGGGCCCAGGGGGGCCAGGCGGGCGATGGACGGGAGGCGGTGGGCATCCGCCCAGTGGCACGGGCACCGGCCCCAGGGGCACCGCCTCGGTGGTTGGCACCGTCACCACCCGCCGATCGTCACCCCGCACGGCCGTCACCGCCGACGCCGGCTCGCCCGGGCCACGCCGGTCGACGGCCCCTGCAGCAACCAGCCCGGCGAGGAGCTGTACCACCACGGCCGTGCCGAGCAGCCGTATGCTCCATGGCCGGGAACTGCTCACCGGCTGCGGAGGAGCCGCCGCTGGCACCTGAACCGGTGCGTCAGGTCACCGCCGGGACAGCGGTGGGGTCGAGCCCGCTGCGCTCCAGGTAGGCGAGCCGGCGGGCCAAGGTGGTGTGCCACATAGCGAGGTCGGCCACGAACTGCTCGCGATCGCCGTCCTCGAAGGCATGCTCCAGTTCGTCGAACGCCGCATCCTCGGCATCGAGCAAGGCCCTGTACCGACTAAGGAAGTGCTCGTTGACCACCTCGTCCATCGCCATGCGCAAAACCCACCCCCGTTGATCGATCCGATGGGGCGAACGCTAGCGCGTGGGTGCGCCTCGGGTCCTGCCGGGCGAGCCGGCAGGACCCACAAGCATTGAAGGACTAGGAGCTGAGGGTGGGACGCCGGCGGTCAGACGCCAGACCCACCATCGCCAGCCCGAAGGCCACCGCGGTAGCTCCGGCAGCCATCAGCGGGCCGGTGGCCGAGCCGGTGAACGCCAGGTTGGTAGCCGCGGTGGGCGAAGCCACCGAGGCGGTGCCCGACGTGCCCGACGTGCCTGACGTTCCCGAAGGGCTCGAAGTGCCCGACGGGCCTGGAGTCACCGTGTTGGCGACCGGAGCGGCGCAAGCCCCACCTGAAGCAGTGGAGACGTTGTCGGCCTGGGAACAGCCCGACGCGGTCGAGCCGTGGTCGGCTACGGCCGCCCCTGAGGAGGTGGAGCCGTTGAAGGCCCCCCCGCTGCCCGAGCACACCGAGCCGGCGTCGGCTACGCAGGTCCCCGACGCCACCGACCCGTTGGTGGCCTGGGCCGGGCCGCTGCCCTGGCTAGTGATATCGCTGGCTCCGGCCGGTGCGGCCATGAACAACAGCATGGTGGCCAGGCTGCCCAGGGCGAGCAGTACCGAAGCCCCTCTCGCTCGTTTCATTGTCTTCATGGTCCTTCCTTCTTGTCGTGACAGTTGGTGGTCGGCAGCCTTGTGACTGCGTTGGGTGGGGGATCTCACTGCTGGCCCGCTTGGCGCTTGCGGCGGCGACCCACGCTTCCGAGGGCCAGGAGGAGGGTGCCCAGGGCCCCGCTCGCTCCCGCCGCCTCCGATGCGGCCTGGGCGTCGAGGCCGGTGAAGGCCAGTGACGCTCCGGCCGCAGCACCCTCGGCCCCGCTGCCCGCCCCCATGGCCGAGGCCATGCCGGAGGTGGAGATCGGGGTGGCGCCGGGCCCGGTGACGCCCGGAGGCGTCACGCACTCGCCGCCCGATGCGGTGGAGCCGTTCTCCGCATCGGAGCAGCCCGAGGCGGTGGAGCCGTTGACGGCGGTGGCGTTGCCCGACGACGTGGAGCCGTTGAGGGCCAGGCCGCTCCCCGAGCACACCGAGCCGTTCTCGGCGGTGCAGTCGCCCGACGCCGTAGAGGTGAGGGCGGCGTGCGATGTTCCCGAGGCGGTGGAGGTGAGATCGGCGTTGGCCGCTCCTGAAGCCGAGGGGCTCAGAGTGGAGCCCTCGGCCACGGTGCCTCCCGCCCCCGTCATGCCCATGGCCGTGAGGGTGGTGGAACCGCTGGTGTCGGCCGAGCCGTCGCTGGCGGGGTCGCTCGTGCCGGTCTCCGCGGCGGTGCCCATTGCCGGCGCGGCCGGGGCACCGGCACTACGGGCGGCCGTAGCCGTCTCCGCCGCGGTGGCCAGAGCGGCGGTGACGGCGGGCGTAGAAACACCCGTGTCGGCACTGGTGCCGCTGCCGGCCGCGGGGCTGACGTCGGAGGTGGAAGTGGAGTCGCCGGTGTCGCCGGTGTTGGTGGACGACGACTGGGCGGTGGCAGCTCCCGAGTCGCCCGACAGGGACACGGGCGTGGCGCTGAGGTCAGCAGCGCCGCCCACCGCACCGTTGGCCGCTCCGGTGGTGACGCTGGAACCACCCACTGCGGTTGCCGTGGCAGTGACGACGTCGTTCACGGCCACCCCACCGAGGCCACCGGCCGGGCTGGCGTCGCCGCCGAAGCCACCGTCGCCGCCGGTGACGACGAGGAAGCTGTCGTTGGAGACGTGGCCGGTGACCCCCGACAGCGAGTCGGCAGCGGCGTCGGCACCCGAGTTGGCGGAGCTGTCGGCGGTGCCGGCCGCCGAGGCGGGGCCGGTGGCACCTGACGAACCGGTGCCGGCAGGGCTGCCGGAGTCGCCGGAGGCGGCGACAGGCGCGGCCGTTGCCGCCGACGTGGCGTTGCCGGTGTCACCGGTGTTGGTGGCCGACGACTGGGCCGTGGACGACCCCGAGCTGCCAGACGTGGTGGTGGGGTCGGCGGTGAGGCTGGCTGCCCCGCCGACGCCCCCGTTGGCGGTGCCGGTGGCCACGCTGTCGCCGCCCGTGGCACTAACGGCCCCGACGACGTCGCCGGCGAACGGGCTAACCGTGTTGGTGGCGTCGCCCCCGCCGCCGGTGATCGGGTCGGCGAAACCCCCGTCGCCGCCGAAGCCACCGAGGGAGGTGGCGTCGGTGGTGTTGATCGCCCTTCCGGTGTCACCGGAGTTGGACGTGGAGCGGGACGTGGCGCCGGAGTTGGCCGCGCTGGTGGCGGTGCCGCTGGCGCTGGCCGAACCGGTGCCGCCCGACGACCCGTCGCCCGACGTCGCCCCCGAATTGCCGGAGACGGCGACGGGAGCGGCGGTGGCGGTCGACGTGGCGTCGCCGGTGTTGCCGTTGTTGGTGGCCGACGACTGGGCCGTGGAGGCACCCGATGCACCGCTGGTGGCGGCCGGGTTGGCCGTCAGGCTCGACGCCCCACCGGCGCCGCCGTCAGCGGCACCAGTGGCCACGCTGGCACCACCGGTGGCGTCTAGCGACCCCGTAAAGGAGAAGGTGAAGTCACCCACGGTGTTGGTGGCCGCCCCACCCGGGCCGGCGGCGGGGCTGGCATCGCCGCCGAAGCCGCCGTCACCACCGCTGCCGAAGACCTCGGTGAGGTTGGCGGCGTCGCCGGTGGTGCCCGATGTGGAGTCGGAGGCGGCGTGGGCCCCGGAGTTTGCCGAGCTGTCGACGGTGGCGTCGGCCGAGGCGTCGCCGGTGAACCCACTGGACCCGCCCGCACCGGTGGAGCCCGAGTTGCCGGAGACGGCGATTGGGGCGGCGGTGGCGCTCGACGTGGCGTCGCCGGTGTTGCCGGTGTTGGTGGCAGACGACTGGGCGGTGGAGGCACCTGAGGCACCCGACGTGGCCGAGGGCGTGGCCGTGACCATGCTGGCCCCACCGGCACCGCCGGCTGCGGTGCCGGTGGCCACGCTGGGGCCGCCCGTGGCGGTGAGATCACCGATCACCGGGCCGAAGACGAAGCCCAGGTCGTTGGTGGCAGCCCCGCCGCCCCCGGTGATGGGGTCCGCGAAACCGCCGTCGCCACCGAAGCCGCCCAGGCTGGTGGCGCCCACGTCGTTGAAGGCGCCGCCGGTGTCGCCCGACAGCGAGGTGGACTCCGACAGGGCACCGGAGTTGGCGATGCTCTGGCCTTCGGCCGTGGCCGAGGCGTTGCCAGTGGCGCCCGAATCACCCGATGCCCCGGTGGTGACGTCGCCGCCCGAGGCGACGACGGTGCCCAGGATGCCGGTGCTGGTGGCGCTGGGACTGGAGGCGGCAGCACCGGTGTCGCCGGTTGTGCCCGAGTTGCCGGACACCGCGATGGGCGAGACGGTGCCGGTGGACGTGGCGTTGCCGGTGTCGCCGGTGTTGGTGGACGACGACTGCGCCGTCGAGGCTCCCGAAGACCCGCTGGTGGCGGTGGGGGTGACGGTGAGGGTTGACCCTCCGCCCGCCCCACCGTCGGCTGCACCGGTGGCCACGCTCGGGCCCCCGGTGGCGCTCAGGTTGCCGAGGACTACGTCGGCGCCGACGGTGTTGGTGGCGTCGCCGCCGGTCCCGGCCGCGCCGCTGGCGTCGCCGCCGAAGCCACCGTCGCCACCGAAGCCAGTGGCGTCGACGACGTTGGCAGCCGGTCCGGTGGTACCCGAGGTGGACTCGGCGGTGGAGACGGCACCGGAGTTGGCGCCGGCAAACACGAAGCCGGCGGCCGAGGCGTCGCCGGTGTCACCGGAGAAGCCCGACGAACCCGACTCGGCGTTGCCGCCCAGGGCGGTGGCCGAGCCGAGAATGCCGGAGCTGGTGGCGGTGGGGCTGGAGGTGGCGTCGCCGGTGGCCCCCGTGACGCCCGAGTCGCCGGTGACGGCGACAGGAGAGGCGGTTGCGGCCGACGTGGCGTCGCCGGTGTTGCCGTTGTTGGTGGAAGACGACTGGGCCGTCGAGGTGCCCGAGTTGCCCGAGCGGGCGGTGGGGTTCACGTCGACGGTGGACGAGCCCCCGGCGCCGCCGTTGGCGGTACCGGTGGCCACGCTGGGTCCTCCGGTGGCGTTGACGTCACCGATCACGACCGCGCTGTCGACGGTATTGGTGGCTGCGCCGCCACCACCCGTGAGCGGGAGGGCGGTGCCGCCGTCGCCGCCGTTGCCGCCCAGGGCGAAGGCGCTCACGGAGTTGACCGCGGTGCCCGTGTCGCCGGATGTGGAGGTGGCGTCGCTCAGGGCGCCGGAGGAGGCCACCGTGAAGGCGCCACCGAAGGCGCCGGCGTCGCCGGTTGCGCCTGAGTCGCCCGACGTCCCCGACAGGGCGTCGCCTCCCACCGCAGTGGCGTCGCCGAGGATGCCCGAGCTGGCGGCGGTGGGGCTGGAGGTGGCGTTGCCGGTGTCGCCGGTGGCACCCGAGGCGCCCGACACCGCGACCGGGCTGGCCGTCGCGGTGGCAGTGGCGTTGCCGGTGTCGCCCGTGTTGGTGGACGACGACTGTGCCTTCGAGGCACCCGAGGAACCGCTGGTGGCGACCGGAGCAGACGTTACGTCCGCGCCTCCACCGGCACCGCCGTTGGCCTCGCCCGTGGCTACGGTGGGGCCGCCGGTGGCCAGCACGTCCCCGATGGCCATGGCCCCGGTGATGTCGTTGGTGGCCGACCCGCCACTACCCGTGATGGGAGCGGCGTCACCTCCGGCGCCGCCGAAGCCGCCAAGGGCGGTGAGGGTGACGTCGTTGAAGGCGCCGCCCGTGCTGCCAGAGGCGGAGGTGGCGGAGGTGGTGGCGCCGGAGTTGGCGGTGGCATCGGCCTCGGCCGCGGCTGCGGCGTCGCCGGTGTCACCGGATGAGCCCGACGCCCCCGAGGTGGCGGAACCGCCAGCGGCGAAGGCGTCGCCCAGGATGGCCGAGTTGGTGGCTGTGGGGCTGGATGTGGCGTCGCCCGTTGCGCCCGTTGCCCCCGAGTCACCGGTGAGGGCGACGGGAGAGGCGGTGGCGGTGGCGGTGGCGTCGCCGGTGGCGCCGGTGTTGGTGGCCGATGACTGGGCGCTGGAGGCGCCCGACGATCCCGACGTGGCGGTGGGGCTGACGTCGAGGCTGGCTGCTCCTCCGGCCCCCCCGTTGGCCTCGGCGGTGGCCACCGACGCACCGCCGACGGCGACGACGGGCCCGAGGGCCACGTCACCCGTGACGGTGTTGGTGGCGTCGCCGCCAGAGCCGGCGAAGGGCGACGCCGAACCGGCGTCACCACCGTCGCCGGCGATCACCGTCAGGTCGACCGTGTTGGCAGCGGCACCGGTGTCGCCCGACAGGGACGCCGCCTGGGAGGCGGCACCCGAGTTGGCCGAAGCGGTGCTGGTGGCGGTGGCGGTTGCGTCACCGGTGGCACCGGAGTCGCCCGATGCGCCCGAGGTGGCGTCGCCGCCCAGGGCGGTGGCGCTGCCGAGGATCGCACCGTTCACGGCGGTGGGGCTGGCGGCGGCATCGCCCGTGGCGCCGGTGGCACCCGAGCTGCCGCTGCGCACCAGGCCCGAACCCCTGGCGGTGGCGTCGGCGTTGCCGGTGTTGCCGGTGTTGGTGGACGACGACTGGGCGGTGGAGGCCCCTGAGTCGCCGCTGGTGGCGGTGGGAGTGGCGGTGAGGCTGACAGCCCCGCCGTCGCCCGGGGTGGACCCGCCCGTGGCCACCGAGTCGCCGCCGATGGCGACGGGGTCGGCTGTTCCACTGTCCAGGGCCACGGTGTTGGTGGCGGCGCCACCACCACCCGTCGCGCCCCCGCCGGTTGCGACCGACGAGCCGCCCAGGGCCTCGGCGAGGACCACGGAGTCGGCCCCGGCAGCGATGTCGTTGGTGGCCGCCCCGCCCGCGCCGGAGAAGGGGCTCGAGCTGGACCCGGCGCCACCGGAGCCGCCGAAGACGCTCAGGCCCAGGTCGTTGGTGGCACGGCCGGTGTCGCCCGAGGTGGAGGTGGCGCCTGAGGCCGCCCCCGAGTTGGCCTCGGCACTGACGGGCGTTCCCAAGATGGTGGCGTCGCCGGTGCCTCCGGAGCCTCCCGAGCTGCCCGAGGTGGCGTTGCCGCCGGCGGCCACGGCATCACCCAGCAGGTTGGCGTTGACCGCGGCGGGGACAGCCGACGCGCCGCCGGTGTTGCCGGTGACGCCGGAGTCGCCGGTGGTGGCCGACCCCGAGCCGACGGCAAAGGCGTCGCCGGTGGTGCCGGAGCCACCCGAGCTGCCCGAGGTGGCGTTGCCCCCGAAGGAGCTGGCCGAGCCGTCGATGCTCAGGTTGACCGCCGCGGCGTTGGCCTCGGCGGCACCCGTGTCGCCGGTGGCCCCCGATGAGCCGCTGGTGGCGGTGGGGCTGGCCGTGGCTGTGGCCGTGGCGTCGCCGGTGTTGCCCGTGTTCGTGGACGACGACTGGGCGGTGGAGACTCCGGAGCTGCCGCTGGTGGCGGTGGGCATGGCGTGCAGGGTGGTGGTCCCGCCGGTGCCCCCACTGGCGTCGCCGGTGGCGACAGAAGCGCCGCCGATGGCATCGGCCACGACGGTGGCGCCTGCCCCCAGGTCGATGATGTTGGTGGCGTTGCCGCCGCCACCGGAGCTGGGGCTGGCGTCGCCAGCCATGCCGCCGTCGCCGGCGAGGGCGGTGGCGTCGAGGACGTTGGACGCCCGGCCGGTGTCGCCGGAGGTGGAGGTGGCGTCAGAGGCGGCCCCCGAGTTGGAGCGGGCGGAGACCGAGCCCGCCGCGGCCGCCGAACCGGTGTCGCCCGAGGCGCCCGAGTCGCCCGAGGTGGCGTCGCCGCCCACAGCGGTGGCGCTGCCCAGGGCGGCGGCCGAGTTGACCGCCGAGGGGTCGGCGGTGGCGTCGCCGGTGGTGCCGGTGGTGCCCGAGTTGCCGGACGTGGCGCTGCCGCTGTCGGTGGACACCGCGGTGGCGTTGCCGGTGTCGCCGGTGTTGGTGGCCGACGACTGGGCGGTGGAGGCACCCGAGCTGCCCGAGGTGGCGTCGAGGGTGGCGGCGAGGTCGCTCGCCCCCCCGTTGCCGCCGTTGGCCGTGCCGGTGGCCACGCTGTCGCCGCCCGTGGCGGTGGCGCCGACGGTGGCACCGTCACCCCCGGTGACGGTGTTGGAGGCGGTGCCGCCCGGCCCGGAGATGGCGTCGGCCGTGCCCCCGTCGCCACCGAAGCCGCCCAGCGCGGTGAGGGTGGCGTCGTTGGAGGCGCGCCCGGTGTCGCCCGACATCGAGGTGGCGGCGCTGGCTGCCCCCGAGTTGGCGGTGCTGGTGGCGTCACCCGACGCCAGGGCGGCACCGGTGTCGCCCGAGCGCCCCGAGCCGCCCGAGGTGGCCGCGGGCGGGTCGGCCAGGGCCGAACCGTCGATGGCGGTGTTCACAGCCGACGAGTGGGCGTTGGCGTTGCCGGTGGCGCCGGTGGCGCCCGAAGCGCCAGAGGTGGCCACCGGGCTGGAGGTACCGACGGCGGTGGCGTTACCGGTGTCGCCGGTGTTGGTGGACGACGACTGGGCCGTGGAGGCGCCCGAGCTCCCGCTGGTGGCGCTCAGGTCAGCAGTGAGGCCCGCTGCTCCGCCGATGCCGCCGTTTGCCTCGCCCGTGGCCACCGAGTCGCCGCCGAATGCCGCCGGGGAACCGGGGGCGCCCACGCCGGGGGCGCCAGGGATGCCGTCGAAGCCGGGCGTGCCGACCGCGTCGGCCCCGGGGGCGCCGGGCGTGCCGTCGATGCCGAAGCCCGGAGCACCGGGCGTGCCGGGGATACCGGGCCCGCCGGTGTTGGTGGCCGTGCCGAACGGGCCGGTGGCGATGGCCAAGCCATCACCGCCCGTGCCGCCCACACCACCATCGCCACCAACACCGGCGCCGCCGAAGCCGCCGGGGGCACCGGCGCCGCCGAACGCGTCGCCGCCGAAGCCACCAAAGCCGCCGGCACCGCCGGTAACGGTGTTGACGGCGTCTCCGCCGGGGCCAGCCGTGGGGCTTGCGCTGCCGCCGGCGCCACCATCGCCGGCGATGGCGAGGCCGTCGACGAGGTTGATAGCCCGGCCGGTGTCACCGGAGAGCGACGACGCGAGCGACGACGCGCCCGACAGGGCAGTGGCAGACGCCGAACCGGCGGCGGTGGCGTCGCCGGTGGCGCCCGAGGCACCAGAGTCGCCGGAGGTGGCGTCGCCGCCGGCGGCGATGGAGGTGCCGAGGATGGCCAGGTTTATGGCCGAGGCGTCGGCGGTAGCCGACCCGGTGTCACCGGTAGTGCCCGAGGCCCCCGAGGTGGCCACCGGGCTCGAAGTGGCGATGGAGGTGGCGTCGCCGGTGTTTCCGTAGTTGGTGGACGACGACTGGGCCTTGGCCGCTCCGGAGTCGCCGGAGGTAGCGTTGGCCGTGAGCGAGCCGGTGGCTGCGCCGCCGACTCCGCCGTTGGCTGCGCCCGTGGCCACGGTGGTGCCGCCGATCGCCGTGGGGTCGCCGGTGACCGAACCGCCCGCTCCACCCTTGCCGGCGTCACCGCCGACGGCACCTCCGCCCGTACCGCCGAAGCCTCCGGTACCGCCGAAGCCCAGCCCCCCGGGGCCGCCGGCGCCGCCGGAGCCGCCGAAGCCGGTGGCCGTGCCGAAGGGACCGGTGGCGATGCCCAAACCGGCGCCACCCGTACCGCCGGCGCCGCCGAAGCCGCCCGCGCCCGTGCCGCCGGCACCGCCGGCTCCGCCGTCGCCTCCGAAGGCCACGCCGCCGAAGCCGCCGTCGCCGCCTGTTCCAGCGGTGACGTCGTTGGTGGCCATGCCACCGGTAGCTGTGGGGCTGGCAGTGCCGCCGGTGCCGCCAAATCCGCCGATGAGGATAGACGAGGTGTCGTTGCGCGCGCCTCCGGTCGTGCCCGACACCGAATGAGAGGCGCTGCTGGCGCCCGAGCTGGCGAAGCTGTCGGTGACACCCGCTGCAGTCGCTGACCCGGTCGCACCCGACGCGCCGGAGCCGCCGGAGGCAGCGTTGCCGCCGGTAGCGACGGCCGTGCCGAGGACGGCCGGAGCGTTGACGGCGGCAGGGCTCGCAGTGGCGTCGCCAGTGGAGCCGGTGTCGCCTGAGTTGCCCGAGGTGGCCGTCGGGTTGGACGTGCCCACTGAGGTGGCGTTGCCGGTGTTGCCGTAGTTGGTTGACGAGGACTGGGCGGTGGAAGCACCCGAGGCGCCCGAGGTGGCCGTGGTGGAGCCGGTAAGGCTGGCCGCGCCACCGGCGCCGCCGTTGGCCTCGCCCGTGCCAACCGCGATGCCACCGATGGCCGTGGGGCTGGCCGTGATGTCGCCACCCGCTCCTCCGTTGGCGCCGAAGCCGCCGGCCGCTGCCCCGCCGGGGCCGCCGTCGCCGCCCGAGCCGCCGAAGCCGAAGCCACCGGCGCCGCCCGGACCACCGAAGCCGCCGAAGCCGGTGGCAACGCCGAAGTCGCCGGTGGCGATGCCCAGGCCGTCGCCGCCAGTGCCACCGGTGCCGCCGAAGCCGCCCGCACCCACGCCGCCGTCGCCGCCGGTGCCGCCCTTGCCGCCGAAGGCGCTACCGCCGTCGCCGCCGGTGCCGCCCGCGCCTGCGGTAAGGGTGTTGGTGGCATCGGCCCCAGTTGCTGTGGGATTGGCGGTGCCGCCGCCGCCGCCGTCGCCGGCCGACACCAAGGTGTCGGAGAGGTTGGTGGCCGCACCGGTGTCGCCCGACAGCGAGGTGGAGATGGAATCGGCACCGCTCAGAGCGACGCTGGTGGCGGCGCCGAAGGCTGTTGCGTCACCGGTAGCGCCCGAGGCGCCCGAGGCGCCGGAGACGGCGTCGCCGCCGGTGACCGCGGCGCTGCCCAGGATGGCTGAGTTGGCGGCAGTGGGACTGGCCGTGGCTGACCCCGTGTCGCCCGTGGTGCCCGAGTTGCCGGAGGTTGCGACGGGGTTGGACGTGGCGATCGACGAGGCGTCTCCGGTGTTGCCGTAGTTGGTGGACGACGACTGCGCCTTGGCCAGCCCCGAGTCGCCGGAGGTAGCGTTGGCCGTGAGCGAGCCGGTGGCTGCGCCGCCGACTCCGCCGTTGGCTGCGCCCGTGGCCACGGTGGTGCCGCCGATGGCACTCGGGTCGCCGGTGACCGAGCCGCCGGTGCCCCCCTTGCCGGCGTCACCGCCGACCGCGGTGCCCCCGGCCCCACCGAAGCCACCCGTACCTCCGAAACCGAGGCCGCCGGGACCGCCAGCGCCGCCGAGGCCGCCGAAGCCGGTTGCGGCACCAAAGGGGCCAGTGGAGATACCGGTGCCGTCGCCGCCGGTGCCGCCGGTGCCGCCGAAGCCGCCCGCGCCCACGCCGCCCATACCGCCATCGCCGCCGTCGCCGGCGATGGCGGTGCCGCCGAAGCCGCCGGCGCCACCGTTGCCTGCGGTGAGCGTGTTGGTAGCCGTGCCACCGGTGGCCGTGGGGCTGGCGTCGCCGCCGCCGGCGCCGAAACCACCGAGGACCGTTAGGGAGCTGTCGTTGCGAGCCGCGCCGGTGGTGCCCGACAGCGAGTGGGAAGCGCTGTTGGCGCCGGAGCTGGCGAAGCTGTCGGTTATACCAGCGGCAGTGGCCGACCCGGTACGGCCCGAGGCGCCCGAGGCGCCTGACGTGGCGGCGCCGCCGGTGGTGGTGGCGTCGCCGAGTATGCCGCTGTTGACGGCAGTGGGGCTGGCGGTGGCGTCGCCGGTGGAGCCGGTGTCGCCCGAGGCGCCCGAGGTCGCCGTTGGGCTGGAGGTAGCGACCGAGGTGGCGTCGCCAGTGTTGCCGTAGTTGGTGGACGACGACTGGGCCGTGGATGCTCCCGAGGCGCCCGAGGTGGCGGTGGTGGAACCGCTGAGGCTGGCGGCGCCACCGGCTCCACCGTTGGCCTCGCCGGTGCCCACCGCGATGCCACCGATAGCCGTGGGGCTGGCGGTGATGCTGCCACCGGCGCCGCCGTTGGCGCCGAAGCCGCCCGCCGCTGCGCCGCCGGGGCCGCCGTCGCCGCCGGAGCCACCGAAGCCGAAGCCGCCGTCGCCGCCGGGGCCACCGAAGCCGCCGAAGCCAGTGGCGGTGGCGAAGTCGCCGGTGGAGAAACCGGTGCCGGGACCGCCGGTGCCGCCGTCGCCGCCGAAGCCGCCCGCACCCACGCCACCGTCGCCACCGGTGCCGCCGTTGCCACCGATCGCGGTGCCGCCGTCGCCGCCGGTGCCGCCCATGCCAGCGGTCAACGTGTTGGTGGCGCTTCCGCCCGTGGCTGTGGGGCTGGCCGTGCCGCCAGGGCCGCCGTCGCCCGCCAGCACGACCGCGTCGGTGGCGTTGGCAGCCCTGCCCGTGTCGCCCGACAGCGACGTGGAGATGGAGTCGGCCCCGGACAGGGCCGTGCTCGTGGCCGAGCCAAAGGCGGTGGCGTCACCGGTGGAACCGGAGTCGCCCGAGCCGCCAGAGATAGCGTCGCCGCCAGTGGCCACAGCGCTGCCCAGGATGCCCGAGTTGGTAGCGGTGGGGCTGGACGTGGCCGCTCCAGTGTCGCCGGTGTTGCCAGAGTTGCCCGAAGTTGCCATCGGGCTGGAGGTGGCCGTGGAGCTGGCGGCGCCGGTGGCGCCGTAGTTGGTGGACGACGACTGGGCCGTGGAGACGCCCGAGGCACCCGAGGTGGCACTGGGGCTGAGCGAGGCGGTGGCCGCGCCGCCCGCGCCGCCGTCGGCCACACCCGTGGCCACCGAGGTGCCGCCGATGGCAGTGGGGTCGCCCGTAACAGAGCCGCCGGCCCCGCCCGTTCCGGCGTCACCGCCGATGGCACCGCCGCCGGTGCCGCCGAAGCCACCCGATCCACCGAAACCGTCGCCGCCGGGACCGCCAGCACCGCCGAGGCCGCCGAAGCCGGTTGCGGCACCAAAGGGGCCAGTGGAGATACCGGTGCCGTCGCCACCGGTGCCGCCGGTGCCGCCGTCACCGCCTGCGCCCACACCACCCGCACCGCCGGTGCCACCGTCGCCGCCGATGGCCGTGCCGCCGAAGCCGCCGTCGCCGCCGTTGCCCGCGGTCATGGTGTTGGTTGCCGTGCCACCGGTGGCCGTGGGGCTGGCCTCGCCGCCGCCGCCGCCCAGCCCGCCAATGACGGTGACGGTGGTGTCGTTGACAGCGTTGCCGGTGGTGCCCGAAAGGGAATCAGAGGAGCTGCTGGCACCCGAGCTGGCGAAGCTGTGGGCGATACCCACCGCCGTGGCCGCGCCCGTGTCACCCGAAGCACCCGAGTCGCCCGAGATGGCGGCGGAGGGGCCGGCTACCGCTGAGCCCAGGATGCCGCTGTTGAGCGCGGTGGGACTGGCGGTGGCGTCACCGGTGGAGCCGGTGTCACCCGAGTTACCCGACGTCGCGACCGGGCTGGCGGTGGCCACCGAGGTGGCGTCGCCGGTGTTGCCGTAGTTGGTGGACGACGACTGGGCGGTGGAGGCACCCGACGCCCCCGAGGTGGCGGTGGGGTCGAGGGTGAGACTGGCCGCTCCGCCGGCGCCGCCATTGGCCTCGCCGGTGGCTACTGCGTCGCCGGCGATCGACGTGGGGCTGCCTGTGGCCGCGCCGCCCGCGCCGCCATTGCCGCCGGCGCCGCCTGCCGCCGGACCACCGGATCCGCCGTCACCACCATTGCCGCCAAAGCCGGGAGCGCCCGCACCGCCGGGGCCGCCGGGGCCGCCGGTGCCGACTGCAGTGCCGAAGGCATCCGTGGCGATGCCGGTGCCGGTGCCCCCGGTTCCGCCCACGCCGCCGAAGCCGCCCGCACCCACGCCGCCGTCGCCGCCGATGCCGCCGATGCCGCCGAAGGCGTCGCCTCCGAAGCCGCCCGCGCCGCCAGCGCCGCCCGTGATAGTGGAGGTGGCGTCGCCGCCCGTGGCGGTGGGGCTGGCCGTGCCGCCGGTGCCGCCGTCACCGGCGACAACCAGGGCGTCGGTGACGTTGCGGGCGTTGCCGGTGTCGCCGGAGACCGCGTGGGATGCCGAACTCGCGCCCGAGTTGGCGAAGCTGTCGGCCGTGCCGACGGCGATGGCCGAGCCGGTGTCTCCCGAGCTGCCCGAGCTTCCCGAGATGGCGTCGGCGCCCGGTGTGGAGACCGAGCCGAGAGGCGCGGTGTTGGTGGCGGTGGGGCTGACCGTCTCGGCGCCGGTGGCGCCGGTGTTGCCCGAGTTGCCGGAGGTGGCAACCGGGGAGGCGATGGCCGTGGAGGAGGCGTCGCCGGTGTTGCCGCTGTTGGTGGCCGACGACTGACCGGTGGCAGCACCCGAGCTGCCTGAGGTGGCGGTGGGCGTGATGGTGGCGCTGGCCGCGCCACCCGCGCCGCCGTCGGCCGAACCGGTGGCTACCGCGGTTCCACCGATGACAACCGGGCTGCCGGTGGCGTCGCCACCGATGCCGCCTGCACCGCCGGGGCCGCCCACTGCTGCGCCGCCGTCGCCGCCGAGGCCACCGGGACCCCCGAAACCGGGCGCGCCAGGGCCACCGGCGCCGCCGGGGCCACCGGTGCCGGTGCCCGTGCCGACACCGGGCGTGCCGGGCGTGCCCGGCGTGCCGTCTACGCCGACGCCAGGGGCTCCGGGTGTGCCGGGGGCGCCGTCGATGCCGAAGCCGGGAAGGCCGTCGGTGCCGGTGGTGCCGGTCAAGCCGGTGATCGTGGAGGTGGCGCTGCCGCCAGTAGCCGTGGGGTTGGCCGTGCCGCCGCCGCCGCCCAGCCCGCCGAGCACCGTGAGGCTGGTGTCGTTGACGGCGTTGCCGGTGGAGCCCGACAGAGAGGTGGCGTCGGACAGGGCGCCGGAGTTGGCGGAGGAGCGAGCCGTGCCGATGCTGATGACGCTGCCGGTGGCGCCGCTGCCGCCTGTGTCCTGATTGGCGGTGCCGCTGCCGGCGCCGTTGGCCGTACCTGAGCCGGTGGACGAATCGAAGGGCGAGGCGCCCGACGGCTCAGCGGAGGAGCCCGGGGCGCTGTTGGTGACACCGGGAACCGAGAAGCCGCCCGAGAAGGCGCCGGTCGCTGGGTTGAGAGGGCTGGGAGCCTCCGCCGGCGTGCCGCCGGGGGAACCCGAGGTGCCGGGGGTGGTGGCCGAGCCGGTCGAGGCGGCGGTTGAGCCTGAGATGCCGGAGAGGGCGACGGGGCTGGCCAGCGCTGTCGAGAAGGCGTTGCCGGTGTTGCCGGTGTTGGTGGCCGAGGACTGGGCGGTCGAGGCACCCGAGTCGCCGGAGGTGGCGGTGGGAGTGATCGTGGCGGTGGCCGCCCCGCCGTTGCCGCCGTTGGCACTGCCGGTAGCCACCGAGTCGCCGCCCGTGGACAGGCCGCTACCGCCGGTGACGGCGCCGCCGGTGCCCGACGTGGGCGAGGCGGTGCCGCCGGTGCCGCCCGTGCCGCCGGTGACGACCGCGTTGGTGCTGTTACTGGCACCTCCGGTGGGCCCTGACTGGGCGTTGGCATGGGAGCTGGCGCCGGAGTTGGCGTGGCTGGTGGAGTTGCCCACGACGGTGGCGTTGCCTGACTGCCCAGTCGTGGCAGGGGGCGCCTCGGCCACGGTGGTGGGAGGGCTGGTGGTCGCGGTGGTAGTCGTCTGACCCACCGCGGGCCCTGCCCCCAGGGCGACGAGGACCGCCGCCACAGTGGCGCCGAGGAAGGCGCTCACACCGGAGATACCTGGCGTACCGACCGTCTTGGTGTTCATGTTCATCCCTTGTCTGTGATGGACGCCCTCGACAGGCGCCTTTGCAACGTGCGACGACAGGCCGGGAATCGGCCTCCCGCTGACAGCAACGGTTCCCGTGACGAGCGGCTCACGCCGTCGCTCCGGGCCCGTACGGAACATCTCGAGGTCCGTCCCCCGCTCCTGCTGGCCCGCACGGGGCCACACAGTAGCTGGGTCGCGGACGGTGGAATGCGATTGCCCAACGATTTCTGGGGATTCCTTTGAGATTCCACCTTCGGCGGTCTCCCGAGAAGGGTTGTCGCCTGCAGGAGCCGCCCGCCGGCGCCTGGCAGAGCCGATGATCAGGCCCCCAACCAGCAGGAGCAGGAGGAGGGCAACGACGGAGGCGGCGGCCTCGCCGCCGGGAGCGGACGCCGCCACCAGGGTGAGCGGCAGGGGGCCGGCCTCGTCGGTGGTGGCCGTAGCGGCCCCGCTGGCGCCGGTGGGCCCTGACGGGCCTGTGACCGCCACAGGAAGGCTGGCGCTGGCCGAGTCGGCGTTGCCGGTGTCGCCGGTGTTGGTGGCCGACGACTGGGCATCGGCGGCACCGGAGTTACCGGTGATGGCAAGGGGGCTGGCGGTGATCGACGCCGAGCCGCCGGTGCCGCCGTCGGACGACCCGATGGCCAGCGAGGCGCCGCCCGAGCTGGAGACCTCGAGAGCGCCCGCCGTCGTGGCCGAGACCGTGGCTGAGCCGCCCGGGCCGGCAACGGTCGATCCGGTGTCGCCGCCGAGACCACCATCGCCGCCGATGCCTACCAGGGTGCTGCCGTTGGAGGCGTCGCCGGTGGCGCCGCTGAGGGCGTCGGCCCCGCTGTCGGCCCCGGAGTTGGCGGCAGAATCGGCTCCACCCAGGGCGGCGGTGTCGCCGGTGGCGCCGGAGGTGCCGGTGGTGCCCGAGGTGGCGGCACCGCCGATGAGGGACGTGGTGCCCAGCAGACCGGTCTGGGTGGCGCTGGGACTGGAGGTGGCAACCCCGGTTGCGCCAGTGGCCCCCGAAGCCCCGGACGCGGCCAGGGGGGCGGAGAGGGCGCCGGAGGCGGCGCTGCCGGTGTCGCCCGTGTTGGTGGCGCTGGACGAGGCGGTGGCCGTGCCCGAGGAGCCGCTGGTGGCGGCGGGACTCGCAGTGATGTCGGAGTGGCCGCCCGTCCCGCCGTCGGCGGAGCCGACTGCCACGCTCGAGCCGCCGATGGCCAGGGCCGCCAGCGGGCCCGAAACGGTCGCCGTGACGGTGGCGTCGCCGCCGGTGCCGGCTGTGGCGGTGGCCGCCGTACCCCCGGTACCGCCGGAGCCGCCAATCGAGACGAGATCCAAGGTGTTGGTGGCGTCGCCGGTGTCGCCCGAGCGAGCGCCGGCGGTGGACGACGCCCCAGTGTTGGCCATCGACGTGGCATCGCCGCCGGCCGTGGCGTTGCCGGTGGCACCCGAATCCCCGGAACCCCCGGAGGTGGCGTCGCCGCCGACAGCCGTGGCATTGCCGCCGATTGCGCTGTTGGAGGCGGTGGGAGCGGAGGCGGCGTCACCCGTGCTGCCCGTGGGACCAGAGGCACCCGAGATGGCAACCGGTTGGGAGACGGCCACCGAAGTGGCATCGCCGGTGTGACCGGTGTTGGTGGCGCTGGAGGAGGCGGTGGCAGGCCCCGAGCTCCCCGAGGTGGCAGTGGGGTTAACGGCCACGGTGCTGGACCCGCCCGCGCCGCCCGTGGCGTCGGAGGTGGCCACGCTCGAGCCGCCCACGGCCGAAGCGGTGACCGGGGTGTCGAGCCCGGCACTGGTGACGGTGGTGGCCGCAGCACCGCCGGAGGCGGTGGTCGCCACGCCGACCGTGCCGCCAGGCCCCCCGTCTCCGCCCGCGGAGACGACGAGCACGACGTTGGTGGCGTCGCCCGTGTCACCGGAGCGGGCCGTGGCGGCCGAAGCTGCCCCTGTGTTGGCGGTGGAGGTGGCGTCGCCGGTGGCGGCGGCATCGCCCGTGGCGCCCGAGTTGCCGGAGTCGCCCGAGGTGGCCGCCCCGCCCGTGGCTGTCGCGCTGCCCAGGATCCCGCTGTTGGTCGCGGTGGGACTGGAGGTGGCCGAGCCGGGGGCGCCGGTGGGACCCGAAGCACCCGAGGTGGCGACCGGGGCGGCAGCGGCGCCGCTGACCGCGCTGCCAGTGTTGCCGCTGTTGGTGGCCGACGACTGGGCGGTGGCGGCGCCTGACGAGCCGGTGGTGGCGGTGGGCGACACGCTGACGGTGCTGGACCCGCCGGTGCCGCCGCTGGCGTCGATGGTGGCCACGCTCGAACCGCCGGTGGCGGTGGCGGTGAGGGGGCGGGCGGTACCGGCGCCGATGACGTCGTTGGTGGCCGACCCACCGTCGCCGGCAGTGGCCGACACTCCGGTTCCCCCCGCGCCACCGCTGCCGCCCAGCGAGGTGACGTCGACAAAGTTGGTGGCATCGCCGGTGTTGCCGGAGCGGGCCGTGGCCGAAGACGAGGCGCCGGTGTTGGCCGCGCTGTCGGCCGAGCCGGTGGCGGTGGCGGCGCCGGTGGAGCCCGAGCTGCCGGAGCTTCCCGAGGTGGCAGGCCCTGCGGTGGCGGTTGCGTTGCCCAGGATGCCGCTGTTGGTGGCGGTGGGGCTGGACGTTGCCGAGCCAGTGGCGCCGGTTGCACCCGATGGACCGCTGACGGCGACCGGGGTGGAGGTGGCGCCGGAGGTGGCCGAGCCGGTGTTGCCGGTGTTGGTGGCACTCGACTGGGCGGAAGCCGGGCCGGAGGAGCCCGATGTCGCGGTGGGGTTGGCGGTGACCGACGTGGCCCCACCGTTGCCACCAGCGGTGTTGGTGAGGGCCACGCTCGAGCCCCCGGTTGCGGTGACGACGATGGGAGTGCCCGTACCGGCTCCGATGACGTTGTTGGCCGCCGAGCCGCCCGGGCCCGATGTCGCCGCCGCGGTGCCCCCGGCTCCGCCAGCGCCGCCCACCGCGGTTATGGAGACGTCGTTCACAGCTGAACCGGTGGCGCCGGTGACGGCTCGGGCGTCGGAGGAGGCGCCGGTGTTGGCGGTGCTGTCGGCCGAGCCGACCGCGGTGGCGGCGCCGGTGGAGCCCGAGCTGCCGGAGCCACCAGAGGTGGCTGGGCCACCCGTGGCGGTGGCGTCGCTACCGATCGCGGTGTTGGTGGCGGTGGGGCTGGACGTGGCAGGGCCGGTGGCACCGGTCGCCCCCGACCCGCCGGTGACGGCGACGGGGGTGGAGATGGCGCCGGAGGTGGCCGCACCGGTGTTGCCCGTGTTGGTGGCGCTCGACTGGGCCGTGGCAGGCGAGGCGGCGCCCCCGCTACCCGCAGTGGGGTTGACGACGACCGATACCGGGCCGCCGTTGCCTCCTGCCGCGTCGGCGGTGGCGATGCTGCTGCCGCCCGTTGCCGTGGCGGTGACCGGGCCGCCCACACCGATGACGTTGTTGGTGGCGCTGCCGCCGGGTCCCGAGGTGGCGACCGCAGTGCCCCCGTCGCCGCCGGCGCCGCCGATGGCTGAGACATTGGCGCCGTTGACAGCCGCCCCGCTGCCACCGCTGGTGGCCGTGGGTGCGATGTTCACCGAGACGCCCCCACCGTTGCCGCCGGACGCGTTGGCGGTGGAGAGGCTGCTGCCGCCGACGGCCGTGGCGGTCACCGCTCCCCCGCCGACGCCGATGACGGTGTTGGTGGCCTCACCGCCGGCACCAGAGGAAGAGACGGCGTTTCCGCCGTTTCCGCCGTTTCCGCCCGTGGCGGTGACGTCGGTGACGTTGGAGGCGGTGCCGCCCGAACCGGTGACGGCCGTGGCGTTGGAGGCCGCACCGGTGTTGGCCGAGCTCGACGCGTTGCCGATGGCCGTTGCATCTCCGGTGTTGCCGGAGCCGCCGGAGCCGCCCGAGCTACCAGAGCCGCCCGAGGTCGCCAAGGGGGCGCTGTTGGCGTTGGAGGCGGCAGAGCCGGTGCCGCCACCGTTGTTGCTTCCGGACTGGGCGGAGGAACTGCCACTCACGCCCGTCGCCGCTGTTGGAGCGAGCGAAGCATTGCTTGTACCGCCATTGCCGCCGCTTGCACCGCCATTGCCAGTGCTGGTTCCGCCGATCGATGTCCCCTTTGCGTCACCGCCTCCGATTGCCGCGGTGAGGTTTTGCGCACCGCCTGCATTGCCTGCCTGGCAATCACCGCCAACCGCGATGCCGTTGGAAGTCCGTGCTTTCCCAACCGCGATTGTGGTGTCGATCCCATTTCCGCCACACGCACCGCCGGTGGCCGCGCCATCGGCATTGCCGTTGATGGCGATGACCGTGTTCTTCCCGTCGTTGCCCGACCCGCCGGCTGCGCCGCCCGAGGCGTTGCTGCCGATCGCGATGGTGGTGTTGGACGTGGGGCCAGTCGGAGCGGCCGGCGGCGTGCCGCCGTTGGCGCCACAGCCCGAGCCGATGACGACGGTGTAGAAGTCGTTCGAGCCGTGGTTGCCCGAGACCGTGCGGCAGCCATTGGCTGAGAAGGTGAGGGTGGAGCTGTCGGAGCCGCCGCTGCCGTTGCCACCGCCGAGCTGGTCCGCGACGGTGGCGGCCACGGTGGGGTTGGCGAGAAGCCCGGCTTTGGAGGTGGACGCCACCGCGGCAGGAAGCTCGACGGTGGGGACGTCGGTGGCGGGGGTGAAAGCGGCGGCCGACGGCCCCGGAGTCGCCGTGGTGGCGGGCGCCTCGGCGGCGACGCCCGTGGGCGAGCCGGTGGAGTTGTTGGACACCGACGTGGAGGTCTGCGAACCGCCGGGTTCCGGAGCCGTGGTCGTGCTGTCGTTGACCACGACGGCCTGACCGGGCGTGCCGGTGGTGGGGGGCGACGCGACGGGGGCCGGATCAGTCGAAACGGGAGCCGGGGCAGGAGGGGCCGGGGCAGGAGGGGCCGTGGTGGGGGCCACCGTGGTGGGAGGCTCTGCCGGGGCCGTGGTGGTGGGGGTGGTGGCAGGGGCGGGCGCCTCGGTGGTGGGGGTGGCCGCCTGAGACTCGTCGGCGCGCGCCGGGCGGGAGCTGACCAGCAACAGCAGGCCGGCCGCGAGCAGGGCGAACAGGGCCCACATGGCCCCGCTCACCGCCCTCGTGCGCTCAGTGCTGCCCATGGTCGTTGTTGAGTCCCTTCCGCCCTGGATCGGGCCCGCCAAGACAGACGGCCCCCCAAGGTCGGGGTTGTCTATCACGGGCCGTCCCCCTGCACAAGCACGCTACCGGGGCTTTTGGGCGCCTGAACAGGACATTCGCGTCCAACGGGGCTCGTTGGAACAGCGTTGGACAGGTTCCAGCCGGCTGTTGGATGGGCAGGAGGCCTCCACCGCGGCATCGGCGTCAAGTGTTGGAGAGAATTGGAGTGGGCCCGGCAGGGATCGAACCTGCGACCAAAGGATTATGAGTCCCCCGCTCTGACCACTGAGCTACGGGCCCGTCCACTGACAGGGCCGGCACCGTCGCTCCGGGGGTGGGACTCGAACCCACAACAAACGGCTTAACAGGCCGCTGCTCTGCCGATTGAGCTACCCCGGAATCTCAGCCTGACCCTAGCCCGTGTGTCGTGGCGACCGAGGCGGGTAGGAAGCGACCCATGAGATTTCGACTCGGTTTCGTGACGGGCATGGCAGTCGGCTACTACATGGGTACCAAGGCCGGCCGTCAGCGCTACGACCAGATCAACCGTGCCCTACGAAGGGCCCGGCGCTCGGAGACGTTCCAGGCCGCCACCGACCGTGCCCGGTCCACCGTCCAACACACCGTGGAGGCCGGTGTCGACAAGACCCGAGGCGTCGTCGAGGACAAGGTCGACGACGCCCGCCGGCTTGTGGAAACTAGGCTTGGCGACGGGCAGCAAGGCACCCAGGACCTCTCCAGCTGATGGTGGTTACTCGGGGTCGAGGTACTCGCGAAGCCTCTGGCTGTGGATGGGGTGGCGGAGCTTGGCGAGCGTCTTGGCCTCGATCTGGCGGATGCGTTCCCGGGTGACGCCGAACTCCCTGCCCACCTCTTCGAGAGTATGGGCCCGACCGTCGTCGAGCCCGAATCGAAGGCGTACGACCTGACGCTCACGCTCGGTGAGCTCGTCCAACGCCTCCCCCACCGCTTCGGCCAACAAAACCCGGGCGGCGGCATCGGCGGGCTCGACGGCCTGATGGTCTTCGAGGAGATCCCCCAGCTCGCCGCCGTCGTCGTGGCCAAGTGGTGTCTCCAGGGAGAGCGGTTCTTGGGCGATGCGTTGGATCTCGCGTATCCGTTCCGGTGAAACTCCAAGCTTGTCGGCCAGCTCCTCGGCACTGGGCTCCCGGCCCATCTCCGACAATAGTTGGCGCTGTACCCGCATAACGCCGTTGATGGTCTCCACCATGTGCACGGGAATACGAATAGTGCGGGCCTGGTCGGCGATGGCCCTGGTGATGGCCTGGCGGATCCACCAGGTCGCGTAGGTGGAGAACTTGAATCCCTTTCTGTAGTCGAACTTCTCGACTGCTCGGATAAGGCCCAGGTTGCCCTCCTGGATCAGATCGAGAAAAGCCAGCCCTCGGCCCATGTAGCGCTTGGCGATCGAGACCACCAGGCGCAGGTTGGCCTCGGTGAGCTGCTTCTCGGCCCAGAACCCGTCGGCCATGATCGCCTCGAGCTCCACGAGCTGGCCGTTTGACACCACCCCGACACCCGAATCCTCGGTGGCCGCGATCTGCCCGGCCGCGGCCAGGCCGGCCTCGATCCGGCGGGCCAGCGCCACCTCTTCGGTGGCGTCGAGCAGGGCGACCTTGCCGATCTCTCTTAGGTAGGTGCGGACAGGATCCGCGATCCCGCCGCGGTCGTCGCCCACCCCGTCGACCCGTCTCTTGCCAGCGACGATGGGACGGTGGGATGGCGAAGGAGCAGCCAACCGCAGCCCCGTGGACGGGGTCGGGGGCTCGTCGGCGGGGTCGACCTCCTCCTCCTCGAGCTGTATGCGCTCGCGCTGCAGGTGTCGGCGCACGCCTTCGACAAGGGCGGGCGTGAGCTCCACGTCTCGCAGGACGGACACGACCTCGTCGAGGGTCAGCGAACCCTTGACCCGGCCCCGGCTCACCAGGTCGGCAAAGGCCTGAGCTGACACCCCCTCGGGAAGCTCGGAGAGGGCACGGCTCTCCGTCATCCCTACCAGTGTGCCTTCCCAATGCCATGCTTGCTGGCAGCCGATCAGGGCTCGCGCTCGACCAGCCACTGCAACACCCGGTCGGTGGCCTCGACTCGGGTATCGGGATCGCGCAGCTCCTCCAGGGCGGGCTTGATCCACGCAATGAGGGGCCCGTACGCGGTGGGGTCGGCCGCCTGGCGGGCGGCAGCCTCCAGGTCGGCCAGCGCCCGTTGGCCGGCTTCGTCGACCAGGCGAGCCAGCACGTCGTCGGGGTCGGCGTCGGCCTCCTCCACCGCCAGCCGTTGGAGTAGGGCGGCCGCGGCGGGTTCGGCGGCGTCGATCGCCTCGTGCAGAGAGGTGGTCCCTGACAGCGCCCGGTAGGCGGCCAGGGCGGAGGGATCGACGAACAGGCTCTCATGGAGGCGGTCCATCAGCAGTTCCGGATGGCCGACGGCGACCCGCAGCGCCTCCAGCTCGGGACCGCCCCGGCTGCGCACCCGAGCAGGCCCGGTGGCGGTTGGACGTTGTACCGGCTGGGGGCCGGCGGCGATGAGTTGGCGAAGGCGATCGGCGTGGATGCGGGTGCGGTCCGCTACCTGCATCAGGTATTGGTCGCGCACCAGGTCGCTGGGGTGCTCGGCCACGACCGCCACTGCCGACGACGCCGCCCGGGCCCGGCCCTCGGGCGAGCGCAGGTCGGCACCGGCCAGGGCCCGGTCGAGGCGGAATGCCAGGAAGGGCTTGGCCCCGGCGATGGCGGCTCGCAGGGCCTCGGGGTCCCGGCGGGCCAGCTCACCGGGATCAAAACCACCGGGCAGCTCGGCCACGGCCAGGTCGAGCTCGTAGCGCTGCTCCCACTGGTACAGGCGTTCGGCTGCGGCCTGGCCGGCAGGGTCGGCGTCGAAAGCCAGCACCACCCGGCGGGCGAAGTTCTTGAGGGTGTGGAAGTGCTGCTCGGCGAGGGCCGTCCCGCAGGTGGCCACCGCCCGGGCAACGCCGGAGCGAGCCAGGCCGATCACGTCGGTGTAGCCCTCGCAGACCACGACCTCTTGGGCCTTCACCACGTCCGCCTTGGCCCAGTTGAGACCGTAGAGCACCCTCGACTTGGAGTAGAGCGCCGTCTCCGGCGAGTTCTTGTACTTGGGTGGATCGGCGCCGGGGAGCGACCGCCCCCCGAAGGCCACGGGGTCGCCCCGCACGTCGAAGATGGGGAACATAAGCCGGGCCCGAAAGGTGTCCTGCTGGCGGTTGATGCGGTTGAGCAGCCCCAGGCCGGTGGCGGTCAGCACGTCGACGGGCACGTGGAGGGCCCGGCACAGCCCGTCCCACTCGTCGGGTGCCCAGCCCAGGCGGTACTGGCGGACGACGTCGCCGTCGTAGCCCCGCTCGGTGCGCAGGTAGGCCCGGGCCGGGGCCGCGTCGCGGCCGGTGAGCAGCCGCTGGTGGTACCACTCCACGGCCCGCGCCATGGCGTCGACCAGAACGGCCCGGCGCTGGCTCTCTCGGCTGACAGCGGAGTCGTCGTAGGAGATCTGTACCCCCGCCCGGGAGGCCAGGCGTTCGACCGCCTCTACAAACTCGAGGTGCTCGACCTCACGGACGAAGGTGATGACGTCACCCTTGGCGCCGCAGCCGAAGCAGTAATAGAGCCCTTCCTCGCCGTTGACCGAGAACGACGGCGTCTTCTCGGCGTGGAAGGGGCAAAGGCCTACCCAGCGGCGTCCAACCCGGCGCAGGGCCAGGTGCTCTCCCGCTATCTGCACCAGGTCGGACGCGCCTCGCACCCTCCGGATATCTTCCGGGACGATTCCCAAATGATCAGCCCCGCGCGCCGCCGGTGAAGTTCCAGCCCGCCAGGCCCAGGCTGGGCACGACGGCCTCTGTTCCCCGCTGCCAGGCCTCGTCTCCAACACCCAACACATTGCCGGGGGCCAGGGCCTCGGCGTAGGACTGGGTGAACCGCAGGTTGCGAACACCCCTGGTGACCTGCCCGTTGTCGATCAGGAAGGTGCCGTTGCGGGTGAGGCCGGTGACCACCGACGTCTTGGGGTCGAGGATGCGGGTGTACCAGAGCTCGGTCACCAACAGGCCCCGGTCGATGCCGGTGACGAGATCGGCGGTGCTGTTGGAACCCGGTTCCAGGAACAGCGTGGACGGCGAAGGTCCGTAGCTCTCACCCCCCGGCGTGGCATGGCCCGTGCTGGCCACGCCAGCCGTCGCTGCGGTGCGACGGTCATGGAGCAGGCCCACGGGCACACCGTCGACCACCAGGTCGACACGGCGACGCGGGGTTCCCTCGGCGTCGAAGGGGAGAGCGACGGCCTGAGGATCGGTGGCGTCGTCGAAGATGGTGATGGCAGGGTCGAGCTGGGCTTCGCCCAGACGCACGAACGAGCGCCCCTCGCCATGGGCCTTGGCCGAGAAGCCGTCGGCCAGGAACTCCAACATGTCGGCCACGCAGGCCGATTCCAACACCACCGGATAGCGACCCGGCGGCAGTTCCAACGGCTCGGGGCTGGCACCCCGGCGTGCCTTGGCCGCCGCAGTTCGGCCCGCTGCCGACCCGTCGAGGTCGGCGATGTGAGCGGCGGTCTGCCACCCGCTGCCGTCGGCCCCTCCCAGGCGGTGGATGCCGTCGATCGTGGCCCAAGCCGTGCTCCCGGCCGTCCGGCAGCCGGCTGAGTTGGCAAAGATCACCGAGTAGCCGGCGGTGGAGCAGTAGCCCGCCTCCAGCCCGGCCTGGGTGGCGTGAACGCCGTGGTCACGCCCGGCACCGATGAACTCGGCCACGATCTCGGCCCGGCGATCTGGTGCTACCGGGTGTGGGGGCGCCGTTGTCGACGAGTCCTCGTCGTTCGCTCGAGGGGGGGTGAGGCCGGGCCAGCCGGGGTCGACGGGACGGGCGGCGGCGGCCTCCAAGGTGGCGTCGACCAGCTTGGCCAGGCCGGCGGGATCGAGCCTCGTCGTGGTGGAGGAGGCCAGGCGCCCGCCTAGCGCCACTCGCAGGCGGACGGTGAGGATCTCGTCGGCGACGTTCTGGTGGATGATGGAGTTGGCGAAACGGGTCAACGCGGTGCGGCCATCCATCACCGTCACCTCGGCCTCGGCCCGGCCTCCTACCAGCTCCAACACCCGCTCGCATGTTTCCAACAGGCTGTCATTGCGTTCGGGCACGCAGCCGGTCATCCCCGTACCCCGACCCGCACCTGGCGGAAGCGGGCGGGCACCGCGGGGTGGCCGGTGTGGCCGATCTGGATCGGCTGGCCCTTGCCACAATTCGGCGTTCCCCAGAAGATCCACTCGTCGGGCCCGCCCAGGCGGTCGAGCGATGCCCAGAACTGCGGCGTTATCCCGGTGTAGGTGGGGTTGCGCAGCAGCCGTCCCAGCTTTCCGCCCCTTATCTCCCTGCCCACCTCACATCCGAACTGGAAGTTGAGGCGGCGGTCGTCGATCGACCACGATCGGTTGGTCTCCATGTAGATACCGTCGTCGGTCTCCGACACCATCTCCTCCAGCGACGACTCCCCGGGCAGGATGCCGACGTTGGTCATGCGAACCATGGGCAGCCGGGCCCACCCGTCGGCCCGTACCATGCCGCCCGGTGCCAGGCCGGCGACCGAAGCCGAGTCGCGGCCCGACAGCACTCCCACCCATGTCCCCTCCGCCACGATGTCGACCCGCTGGGCCGGTGTGCCCTCGTCGTCGTAGCCGAACGTGCCCAGGGCACCGGGCAGCGTGGCATCGGCGGTTATGTTCATGAGCTGCGACCCGTAGCGCAGGCGGCCGAGCTGGCCCAGATCGAGGAACGAAGTGCCCGCGAAGGCTGCCTCCCAGCCGAGGATGCGGTCGAGTTCGACGGCGTGGCCCACCGACTCGTGGATCTGCAGGGCCAGCTGCTCGGAGCCGAGGACCAGGTCGGTGACGCCCTCGGGGCACGCCGGGGCCGAGAGCAGGGCCACCGCCTCGTCGGCCACCCTCTCCGCGTTGGCAGCCAGGTCGGCGTCGCGCACCAGCTCGTAGCCCCGGGTGCCGTAGTCACCGCCGATGCCGCCGTAGGAGCGGCGTTGGGTCTCGTGCTCACCCACCGCGGTGGCGCTCATGCCCACGCCGCTCTCAACCCGGTGCTGGGAGATGCGCGACCCAGAGCTGGATACGAACCAGCTCCTGGTGTCCCAGAAGGAGAGCTCGGCCTCGGCCAACGACACCGCGGGCACCGCCGCCATGGTGGCGGTGACGCCCACCACCAGGTCGGCCTTCTCGGCGAGGGGCACCTCCGACCAGTGCTCCCGCCAACCTGACTCCCAGTGGTCCTGCGCCGCCCCCACGTCGGCCAGCTCCAGCGGCCGTCCTGGCACCCGGGCCGAGGCGCGGGCGATCTCCGCAGCTTCCTCGCCCGCCCTCCGAGCGGCGGGCGCGGTCAGGTCAGAGGTGGCGAAGAACCCCCACGACGAGCCGAGCAGGGCCCGCACCCCGACCCCGGCGGACTCCCCCCGCCGCAGGCCGTCCAGCTCGCCGTTGCGAGCGTGGAGGGCCTCGGTGCTGGTCTCCATCCCCCGGGCGTCGGCATAGGCCGCCCCCGCGGCCAGGGCGCCCTCGACTGCGGTGGTGGCAAGGTCGAACATGGGGTCCAGTTCTTTGGCGCGCTGGCCGCGGTGGGCGCGGTCAACGCGCCAAAGAATGGGCCAGGATGGCCTGGGCAGCGGCCAGGCGGGCGATAGGCACCCGGAACGGCGAGCACGATACGTAGTGGAGGCCGGCCTCGGCGAACAGTGCGATCGACTCCGGGTCGCCACCGTGCTCCCCGCACACCCCGAGCTTGATGTCGGGCCGCCTGGCCCGGCCCCGCCGGCAGGCCTCGAAGACCAGCTCGCCCACGCCGCCGCGGTCGATGGTCTCGAAGGGATTGCGCTTGAGCAGGCCCTGCTCGAGATAGGCGGGCATCATGCGGCCTTCCACGTCGTCGCGGCTGAAGCCGAACGTCATCTGGGTGAGGTCGTTGGTGCCGAACGAGAAGAAGTCGGCCACCTCGGCCAGCTCGTCGGCCCGCAGGGCTGCCCTGGGCGTCTCCACCATGGTTCCGATGGTGACCTCGACAGGGCGATCCGCAGCCGCGGTGGCTTCGGCCACCGCCCCCTCCACCCAGCCCCGGGCCAGGGCCAGCTCCTCGCGGGACACGGTGAGAGGGATCATGACCTCGACCATGGGACGGCCCCCGGCCGCCACCAGGTCGGCGGCGGCCTCCATGAGAGCCCGTACCTGCATGGCATAGAGCCCGGGCTTGAGCACCCCCAGGCGCACGCCCCGGGTGCCGAGCATGGGATTGACCTCGTGCCACATCTCGGCCGCCCGCAGCAGCTCCTGCTCGGCGGGGCTGAGCGAGCCCTCGATGGCCTCCTTGATGCGCAGGTCCTCGGTGCGGGGCAGGAACTCGTGCAGGGGCGGGTCGAGAAGTCGCACGGTGACGGGCAGGCCGTCCATGGCCTCGAGGATCTCGGTGAAGTCGGCCTTCTGGGCCTGGCGCAGCTCCTCGAGCGCAGCCGCCTCCTCCTCGGGGGTACCGGCCAGGATCATGCGCCGTACCACCGGCAGGCGCTCGCCCAGGAACATGTGCTCGGTACGGCACAGCCCGATCCCCTCGGCCCCGAACTGGCGGGCGTTGGCGGCGTCGGGACCGTTGTCGGCGTTGGCCCGCACCGCCATCTTCCCGGCCCGGATGTCGTCGGCCCACGACAAGATGGTGGCGAACTCGGGCGGGGGTTGGGCCACCGAGAGGGGCACCTCACCCAGCATGACGCGCCCGGTGCTGCCGTCGACGGAGATGGTGTCGCCTTGGGCCACGCTGGTACCGCCGGCCGAGAAGTGGCTGCCTGAGATCACGACCGACTCAGCTCCCACCACCGCTGGCTTGCCCCACCCCCGGGCCACCACGGCGGCGTGGGACACCAGGCCGCCGCGCGCCGTGAGGATGCCCTCGGCCGCGATCATGCCGTGGACGTCTTCGGGGGAGGTCTCGTTGCGCACGAGGATGACCTTCTCCCCTGCCTCGGCGGCTGCGGCTGCGGAGTCGGCGGTGAAGTACACGTGGCCCACGGCGGCGCCGGGCGACGCGGCCAGGCCAGTGGCGATCACCGGTGCGCCGGTGGCGGCGAACTGGGGATGGAGCACGGAATCCAGATGTTCGGCGGTGATGCGCTGCACGGCCTCGGCCCTGGTGAGCGCGATGGCGTCGTCGGTGGTCATGTCGACGGCCATGCGCAGGGCGGCCGTGCCTGTGCGCTTGCCCACCCGGGTCTGGAGCATCCAGAGCTTGTCGTCGTCGATCGTGAACTCGGTGTCGCACATGTCGCGGTAGTGGCGCTCGAGGCGGGCGAAGATGACCAGCAACTCGTCGTAGATCGCGGGGAAGCTGGCCTTCATCTCGGCCAGGGGAAGGGTGTGGCGGATGCCGGCAACGACATCTTCGCCCTGGGCGTTGATGAGGAAGTCACCGTAAGCACCCTGGGCCCCCCTGGCCGGGTCGCGGGTGAAGCCCACTCCCGTTCCCGAGCGGTCGTTGCGGTTGCCGAACACCATGGCCTGCACGTTGACGGCGGTGCCGAGCTCGTGGGGGATGCGCTCGCGCACCCGGTAGGTGACGGCCCGGGGACCGTTCCACGACCGGAAGACAGCTTCGATGGCCCCCCGCAACTGGTCACCGGGGTGCTGGGGAAACGCCTCGCCCGTGTGGGCGGCCACTACATCCTTGAAATCCTCGACGAGCGACGCCAGCAGGTCGGCGGGGATGTCGGCGTCGTTGGTGGTACCGGCCTTGAGCTTGGCCGCGTCGAACAGCTCGTCGAAGTCGTCTCCCGGGATGGCGAGCACGATGCGGCCGTACATCGCCACGAAGCGGCGGTAGCTGTCGTAGGCGAAGCGCTCGTCGCTCGTCTGGGCGGCCAGGCCCTTCACCGACTCATCGTTGAGGCCCAGGTTCAAGACGGTGTCCATCATCCCTGGCATGGAGAACTTGGCGCCCGAGCGCACGCTGACGAGCAGCGGGTCGGCGGGGTCGCCCAGGCGCTTGGCCATCGCCTTCTCCAGCTTCTCGAGCTGGGCTGCCACCTCGCCGGTGAGGCCCTCGGGCCAGCCACCGCCCATGTAGGCCCGGCACGCGTCGGTGCTGATGGTGAAACCGGGGGGCACGGGCAGCTCGAGCACCGAGGTCATCTCCGCCAGATTGGCCCCCTTGCCGCCCAGCAGGCCCTTCAGGCTCATCGGCGGCTGGTCGTGCCGGTGGTCGAAGGCGAAGGCGTAGTTCACGAGGCTCTCCCTGGCGAGTGGTGAGCCTCGAGGCTACCGCCCGGCCCGAGGCCGCCTCGGCGCGTTGGGCAGCCCTGGCCTGCGAACATGTCCGGATGCTGGAAGAGGTCTTCTCCGACATAGTCGGGTCCGTCGTGGACGCCTGCTGCGGGGTCTACGGCGACCGGCTCGACGCCGTCGTCGTCTTCGGTTCGGTGGCCCGGCATCGCATGCGCCCCGACTCCGACGTGGACCTGTTGGTGGTCGCCGAACCCCTCCCGTTCGGCCGCCTGGCCCGCATGGCCGAGTTCGACGGCGTGGAGCGCCTGGCTGCACCGGCCTTCGACGGCGCGAGCCGCCAAGGCGTCACCACCCGGCTGTCGCCCATCGTGCGCACGATCGGGGAGCTGCGCCGAAGCGGCTTCCTTCTCTTCGACATCGCCTGCGACGGCGAGGTCCACCACGATCCCGGTGGGACGGTGGCCGGCTACCTCGCCGAAGTCCGCTCGGGCCTGGAAGCCAGAGGTGCCCGCCGCCACAGCGCCTCCGGTGCCCGTTGCTGGGTGCTCGATCCCACCGTGGGCCCCGCCGATGTGGTGACCCTCTGATGACCGGCGACCAACTGGCCCGCAGCTACCTGGCCAAGGCCGGCGTCCGCCGCCGCGTGCTCGAGGTGCTGATGGACCAGGGCGCCTACTCCGACGTAGTGCGCGAGGCCCAGGAGCTGGTGGAGCTGGCCCTGAAGGCCGCCCTGCGGGCGATCGGCGTCGACCCTCCCAAATGGCACGACGTCGGCCCCGTGCTGGTCGAGCATGCTGGGTCGTTCCCGGAGCCCTTCGCCGCCGCGCTGCCGCGCCTGGCCGAGGTCTCCCGGTGGTTGCGCCGGGAGCGGGAGTTCGCCTTCTACGGCGACGTCGACGTCATCCCCACCGAGTCGTACGGACCGGCTGATGGCAAGCGCGCCCAGGTCGACGCCCTTGCCGTGTACGAAGCAGTATCGAGCCTCGTGGCCCATCGGCCCACCTAGGCTTCGGGCTGGCCGCCGGCGCCAGCGTTACAGCTGGCCGCGGTCGGCGCCACCGGGATAGGCGGCGTTGTGCACGTTTACGTAGAACGCCCCTGGGTCGTGGGCGATCTCGCTCACCACAGAGGAGTCGGCGTGGGCGCACCCGGCTGAGAAACCGCTTTGGCCCGGGGCCTTGAGGGTAACGACGACCGGCCCGGCCACGCCTGGAGCGCCGCGGTGGATGTGGGCGGCGGTGGCCGGAAGGTCGATGCCCTCGACGTGGAGCACGTAGCAGATCAGCCCGACCTGGGGAACGGGGATGACCCGGGCGTAGCCCGAGGCACCCGCGGGGCCGGGCACCGGCACCTCTTGGCTTCCGCTGAGCTGGGCAGTGACGACATGGGAAACCGTCTGGGCGCTGGCCGCGGTAGTCGTGGCAGCTGCGCCGACGGCCCACAGCGTGGAGGCGGCGAGAAGGGTCAGGGCTAGGCGGCGGCGCATGGTGGATCCTCCGAGATCGTTGGAAGTGGCCGGCGCCGACACTACCCGCCCCCGGTCAGCCCAGGGCCGCGGCCAGGCGGTCGGAGGTGGCGGCGTCGTCGGCGAGAACCAGGTCGACCCGAGTCCCGCTGGCCACGACGCGGCCACTGCCTCCCGAGCCCGTGAAGCGCCCCCCCACCACCGACTTCGACTTCGACCATCCGGGCGCCCACCGGGCGAGGGCGGCGGCAAGGCGGGTGGCCGCCGCCTCGGAGTCGGACTGCCAACGGTCCACCAGGCCGCGCGCCGAACCACACCGCACGGCCTCGAAGGCGTCGCCGTTCCACCCTGCGGCAGCGCCCTCGGCGGCGGGCCGGTCGATCTGGCTGGCCAACAGCTCGGCCATCTTGAACTCGCCCAGGGTGTTGCGCCGCTCCACCTGGCAGCCCGTGGGAGGGCCAACGTCGACCAGGCCGGGTGGCGACCATCCCTGGGCTGCGGCGTACAGCTCGGGATGCAGGATCTGCTCGGTCGAAGTCGGCGGCCGCCGGTAGGCATCGTCGACACCGGCAAAGCCGCGCCCGACGGTCTGGGCCTTCACGAAGTCGAGGCCCTGGGTGTAGGGGAAGTACAGGTAGTCGAGCAGGAACTTCGGGGTCCGGGCCACCTTGGCCGCGGCGCCGTCGTCACCGCCCAGCCCGCCCAGGGCGTAGGTGAGCTGCTCCTCGTCGGTGAGGTACTTGTCGGCGAAGCGAGCCTCGAGGAGCTTGGCGTCGCCCTCGATGAGAGAGTCGAAGGCATCGAGCTCCTCCTGACGGTCGGCGTCGTCGAGGGCCTTGGTCTTGGCACCGAAGTCGAACCACTGGTCGGTCAGGGCGTGGTCGAGCTCGTGGGCGAGGGTGACCTTGGTGGCACCGTCGACCTGGCCGCCGCTATCGCCCACCACCAGCTGTTTGGTCTCGGGGTCGTAGAAGCCGAGGACCAGCCCCGAGAAGAGGTCCTCCACCGTCTTGGCATAGTCGGTGTCCGTAGGGATGAGGTGGAGCACCTTGTAGGCCTCACCGTCACCGGCCAGGCGGTCGGGCTTGGCGTCGCGCTCGGTGCCGGCCTTGAACCGCCGGGCCAGCTCGTCCTTCGAGACCACGGCGACGGCCAGCGGTGCCTTCCAAGCCAGGCCCCGCAGCTCGGCGACCTGGGCCTTGATCGTTGTGATGTAGGCCGGCTCGGGGGGAAGCACCTTGGTCGTGGTAGTGCTCGACGACCCGGTGGGCCGGGAAGCGGTGGGAGCCGGACGAGCCGGCGTCGCACGGACCTGAGAGGCGCGGCGCCGAACGGCGGTGGCCATGCCTGCGGCCAGGACCATCACCACCAGGGCGCCCACCACCGCGGTGGCGCTGCGGGACCGGGTCGCGGGCATGGTCAATCGCAGGTCCTCAGGCTCGTCAGGGTAGTCAGGCACCAGCCCTACGGACCTGCGGCTCGCCCTCGTCGCTTGTTGACCTCGACAAGGATGTGGCTGCCTATCATCGGGTAGTGGTATCGCCGGTGCCAGCCGAAGAGGCGCTTGAGCGCGTCGATCCCGAAAGGCGTCGTTGGGTGGAGCAGTTCCGCGACGAGGCGAGGTCGAGGTTCGGGCCCAGGATCCGCGACCTCCGCTTGTTCGGCTCCGTGGTTCGAGGCGACGCCAGCGAGGAATCTGATGTCGACGTCCTCGTGTTGGTCGACGACCTCGACGTCGCGATCGAACGAGAGATCTCCGACCTGGCCCACTTCATCAGCCCATGGCTGGCGCCGGTAATCATCGGCTTCGACGCCTACCACGCCCCGATTTCACGGGCCTCGGGGTTCTACGAGGAGCTGCGCCGGGAGTCGGTCCGGCTGTGACGCCCGGCCAGGGGGAACGAGCCCGACAAGACCTGGCCCTGGCCCACCAGGCACTGGGTGGCACTCGCCTGCTCCTTGATGCGGGTGCTCTCGAAGATGCCGCCAGCCGGGCCTACTACGCAGCGTTCCACGCCAGCCGGGCAGCGCTCACCGTGGTCGGGCGACATGCCAAGACCCACAGCGGCCAGATCACCTTGTTCGTCGAGGTTTATGGTACCGCCCCGGTGCTCGGCCGGCTGCAAACTATGCGGGCAGCCGCCGACTACGGGTCCGAACGGTTGCGTCGTACAGGCCAAGATCTGGCCGCCGCCATAGCCGATGCCGATGCCTTCGTGGCGCGATGCCAGAGCATCGTCGACCAGGCCCTGGCCGCCGGATGCCTGAACAGCCGCTATCCTTTCGACAGCTCGTCGAGGTGGGTGCTGACTGGCACGGGCCAGTCGACTTCGATGGCCGGGCCTTCGGCGTAGACCTGGTAGGCGTCGCCTTCCAGCCGCAGGCAGGTGATACGCCCGGCGAGGGGGTCGACGATCCAGTAGGCGGGGATGCCCGCCTCGGCGTAAGCCGCCCGCTTGGTGACCCGGTCGTGGGTACGTGAGCCTGCTGACACGATCTCCACCGCGAGGAGCACGGGCAGGTACAGGCGCTCCAAGGTGACGCTCCCGGTGGGCACCACCACCAGATCGGGCTCCACCCGCTGGCCGCCGGGCAGGTCGAGGTCGGTGGGGGCGTAGAACACCTCGTGGCCCGGCGGGCAGGCGTCGTCGAGCAACCGGAACAGCACCCGAGACATGCGCTGGTGCGGGGTAAACGGGGCCGGGGTCACGATGATCGCTCCTCCGAGGAGCTCGTAGCGGCGGCCGTCGTCGGGCATGGCCTCGAGATCGGCGATCGTCAGCCCCTCTTGGTGGGCGGTGGTGACCGACACGGCCGCCATGTTACCGCTCGTCCTCGAGGCGCTCCCGGACGACATCGACCAACTCGGCGATCGGGACCCTGTCCTGGGCCAGGCTGTCACGGTCGCGGATGGTGACGGCACGGTCATCGAGGCTGTCGAAGTCGACGGTGACGCAGAACGGGGTGCCCGCCTCGTCCTGGCGGCGGTAGCGGCGGCCGATCGACTGGGTCTCGTCGTAGTCGCACATGAAGTGGGGCTGGAGGCGCTTCAACACCTCACGGGCGGTGGGCAGCAAGGTGTCCTTCTTCGACAACGGCAGCACCGCCACCTTGTAGGGGGCGAGCCGACGGTGCAGGCGCAACACGGTGCGCTCCTCGCCGCCCACGTCGTCGGTGTCGTAGGCGGCCAGGAGGAAGGCCATCATGGAGCGGCCGACCCCGGCCGCGGGTTCGATCACGTGGGGCACGTAGCGCTCGCCCGACGCCTGGTCGAAGTACTCGAGGCGCTCGCCCGAGAACTTCGAGTGCTGGGTGAGGTCGTAGTCGGTGCGGTTCGCCACGCCCTCCAGCTCGCCCCAGCCCCACGGGTAGGCGAACTCCACGTCGGCCGTGGACGTGGAGTAATGCGAGAGCTCCTCGGCGACGTGGTGGCGCAGGCGGAGCGAGTCGGCGGGGATGCCGAGGTCGACGTACCAGCGCAGGCGTTCCTCGCACCAGTACTCGAACCACTTCTGGCCCTGGTCGGGGGGTACGAAGAACTCCATCTCCATCTGCTCGAACTCGCGGGTGCGGAAGATGAAGTTGCCGGGCGTGATCTCGTTGCGGAACGACTTGCCCTGTTGGGCGATGCCGAACGGCGGCTTCTTGCGGGCGGTCTGGGCCACGTTGGCGAAGTTGACGAAGATCCCCTGAGCGGTCTCCGGGCGCAGGTAGGCGACCGCCCCCTCGTCCTCCACCGGCCCTACGTGGGTCTTGAACATTAGGTGGAAGGGCCGGGCTTCGGTGAGGTCGTGCGACCCGCAGTTGGGGCAGGTGTTGCCGGGGAGCTGGTCGGCCCGCCACCGCTCCTTGCAGTCGCGGCAGTCGACGAGCGGGTCGGAGAACGTGGCCAGGTGGCCCGACGCCTCCCACACCTTGGGCGCCATCAGGATGGCGGCGTCGATGCCCACGATGTCGTCGCGCTCTTGCACCATGGCACGCCACCACGCCTCCATGATGTTGCGCTTGAGCAGCACACCGAGAGGGCCGTAGTCCCAGGTGGAGCGGAAGCCGCCGTAGATCTCGCTGGACGGGAAGACGAAACCCCGGCGCTTGCACAGGTTCACCACCTGCTCGGTGCGGTCGGCCATAGAAGCCAGAGTAGTGGCGGCCGTTACGAGTTTCGGCTTCCGAGCCGCCGCCGGGCCGCTTCCAGGGCGAATCCGCCGGCGAGCACGGCCAGGCCACCCGCGCCGTCGAGCCAGTAGTGGTTGGCGGTGACGATCACCACCAGCAGGGTGAGCACCGGGTAGGCCACCAACGCCACCTTGGCCCACCGCCGGCGCAGCGCCGGGAGTAGGGCCACCACGCACCACGACGACCAGCCCACATGCAGGCTGGGCATGGCCGCCACCTCGTTGTCGTCTTTGAGGTTGCCCCGGTCGAGTGCACCCATGCCCCCGATGGTGGCGGCGGTGTCCACGAAATGGGGCGGCGGGGGCAGGAGGCGGGGCGGCGTGAGGGGCCAGAACGCGAAGAAGGGCAGCGCGAGGGCGAGCATGAACCCGAAGGCGTTGCGGCACCGCCGGTAACGGTCGCGGTCGTGACGCCACAGCAGGATCACGGCCACGACCGGCACCACGAAATGGGCGGTTCCGTAGTAGAAGTCGAAGACCTCTATCACCGGGTGCGAGGGAAGGAACCAGCGCTGGACAGCCGCCTCGTGGAACATGCCGAGGAACCGTTCCACCCTCACCACCTGGCGGGCGTGGCGGAGGGCGGCACCCGCCGGTTGGGGAAGGATCCCCCGGGTGCGCTCGAACGCCTGGTACACGACGAAGAGCACGATGGCCTCGGCCCACCATGGGCGAGGCCCGTGGAGGTACCGGCTGGCGGCGGAGCGCTCCTCTGTTCTCACCGACGGCGGGGTTCTCACCGGTGGTTCAGCACCGTCACCGAACGGAGCCGACGCTCGAGGTGGTGCTCCATGGCCCGGGTGGCAAGGCGGTCGACCTCGGCAGCCACCGGCCCGTCCCCCGCGTTGAGAGCCCCAGCGAGGTCACCGGTGAGGACCCGGCGCACCAGCTCGAGGGCGGCGGCTGACACCTGCGGGGCCGCCGTCCTGCGGGCGCAGGCTCCGCACAGCACCCCTCCCTCGCCCAGGTCGAACGACACGATCGCGGTGGCTTGGTCGCCACAGCCGGCACAGCCGTCGAGCACGGGCGACGCACCTTCGCCAGCCAGCACCTTGAGGAAGAACGCGGGCACGAGAAGGGACGAGTCATGGGCGGCCAGGGCCCGCAGCGCCCCCACCAGCATGGCGTAGAGGCGGGGGTTGGCCTGGCGCTCCTGGGCCACCTGGTCGACCGCCTCGAGCAGGGAGGAGGCCTTGGCCAGGCGGTCGAGGTCTTCGCGCACGGGCCGGAAGTGCTCCAGCGACTCGACCTGGGTGATGACGTCGAGCTCGCGGCCCTCGTAGAGAAGCAGGGCGACGTGGCCCAGCGGCTCGACGCGGGCACCGAATCGGCTCTTGGTCTTGCGCACCCCCTTGGCCACCGCTCGCACCTTGCCCCGGCCCCGGGTGAGCAGGGTGACGATGCGATCGGCCTCACCCAGGCGGATCGTCCGCAGCACCACCCCCTCGTCCCGGTACAGGCCCACCGCAGAAGTATCCCCCGACCTCGGGCGCCAGACGGTGATCAGGGACGCACCGGGCCGTTCGCATGCTGCCTACACCGAGCCGAAGCGACGGTCTCGGCGTTGGTACTCGCGCACGGCCTCGAACAGGTGCTGGCGGCGGAAGTCGGGCCACAGGACGTCGGTGAACACCAGCTCGCTATAGGCCAGCTCCCACAACAAGAAGTTGGAGATGCGATGCTCCCCCGACGTACGCACGACGAGCTCGGGGTCGGGCATCGAAGGGTCGTAGAGGCGCGACCGGATGGCCTTCTCGCTGACCCTGGCCGCCGGCACGCCGTCGGCCACGATGGCTCGCACCGCGTCGACTATCTCGGCCCGGCCGCCATAGTTGAAGGCGATGGTGAGCGTCATGGTGCGGTTGGCAGCGGTAAGGGCGAGAGCCTCGTCCATCCGGCGCACCAGGCGCCGAGGTACCCGCCAGTCCCGGCGGCCGAGGAAGCGTATGCGCACGTCGCGCTCGTTGAGCTCGTCACGCCGGCGCACCAGGAGCGACTCGTTATAGCCCATGAGGTAGCGGACCTCGTCGGGCGGCCGCCGCCAGTTCTCGGTGGAGAAGGCATAGACCGTCAGCCACTGGATACCGAGATCGAGGGCGCCCTCGACCGCGTCAAACAACGCCTCCTCGCCGGCGGCATGGCCGTCGGTGCGAGCCAGCCCCCGCTCGCCGGCCCACCGGCCATTGCCGTCCATGACCACCCCGACATGGACCGGCACCCGCTTGGGGTCGATGTCGTCTACTGGAGCTGGCGGCACACGTCCACCATAAGGGAGCGCCCGGCAGGCGGCGGCGGCTACCCCCGAGCCAGTTCGTCGATGGAGGTCTGCACCGACACCGGCCAGTCGACGTCGATCGCCGCGCCCTCGGCATAGACCTCGTAGACCTGGCCCACCAGGCGCAGGCAGGTGATGCGCCCGGCAAGGGGGTCGACTATCCAGTAGGCGGGGATGCCTGCCTCGGCATAGGCCGCCCGCTTGGTGACCCGGTCATGGGTGCGAGACCCCCCCGACACGATCTCCACCACCAGCAATACGGGCATCTCCAGGCGCTCGATGGGGCCGCTGGTGACGGGAGCGACCACCAGATCGGGCTCGACCCGCTGGCCGCCGGACAGGTCGAGGTCGATGGGGGCGTAGAAGACCTCGTGGCCGGGCGGGCACACCACGTCAAGATGCCGAAACATGCCCCGCGACGTTCTCTGGTGGGGCTTCATGGGGGCTGGGGTCACGACGATCGCTCCTCCGACGAGCTCGTAGCGGCGGCCGTCATCGGGCATGGCCTCGAGGTCAGCGATCGTCAACCCCTCGTCGTGAGTCGTGGTGACCGACACGGTGAAAAAGGCTACCAGCGGGGGGTCAGACCTGATGTTCGGCCGCGGCCAGCGCGGTGCGGGTCGCCTCCACGTCGAGGGCCATCCGCGCGGTCAGGGCATCGGCGGAGTCGAAGCGCACTTCGTCGCGCAGGCGGCGCAGGAAACGCACTCGGGCCGCCTCACTGTAGAGGTCGCCGTCGAAGTCGATGAGGTGGGTCTCCAGCACCGGGCGCGCATCTCCGTGAAGAGTGGGGCGGTGGCCCACCGAGATGGCGGCGGCGTGGGCCTGCCCGTCGGGACGCTGGTGCCACCCGGCGTAGATGCCGGTGCCAGGGAGCAGGATCTCGCCGGGAACGACCACCTTGGCCGTCGGGTAGCCCAGCTCTCGGCCGTGGCGGTCGCCGGTGCTCACCGTGCCCCGCACCTCGTAGCGCCGTCCCAGCAGCTCGGCGGCAGCCACCACGTCGCCGGCGGCGACGAGGTTGCGGACGGCGGTCGACGACACCGGGGTGCGCATTCCCGGCCCTTCGACGAGGCCGAAGCCATCAACCTCGAAGCCGAGGTCGACACCCAGATGGCGCAGCAACGCCACGTTCCCCCGACGCTTGCGGCCGAAGTGGAAGTCCTCCCCCACCACCACCAGGCGTGCACCGAGAGTGCCCACCAGCAGGGACCGGACGAAATCCCCGGCGTCCTGGGCGGCCCTGGCAGCGTCGAAGCTGATAACCACCGCCCAGTCGACGTCGCCGGTCGCCGCCAGCACCTCGAGCTTCTGGTCGAGGTCGGTGAGCAGCCGCGGCGCCGACTCGGGTCGCACGACGCTCGCGGGGTGGCGGTCGAAGGTGACCACGACAGTGGGAAGCCCCCAAGTGTCCGCCCGCCGACGCAGCTCGGCAAGCAGCGCCTGGTGGCCCCGATGCACGCCGTCGTAGGCACCGATGGTGACCGCCGACCCGGCCGCCAGGTCGGGAACGTCGCCGGGATCGGTGATCACCTCCATGGAGAAGCGAACCTACCGGGCCGGACAACATCACCTCCCTTGGCCGCCGACCCCACGGCCGTCACGTTACGCCCCGGCGAGGACCACCGAGGGCTTGGCTGTGCCGTCGGGACGGGCTTCGTAGACGGCGAGCAGCCGTCCTTCGGAGTCGAACGCCGCCCATGGCCCCTCGCCGTCCATCCCCACGTCGGCCCCGCACAACACGGCGCCATGCGCCGCCTTGGCGGCCGTGGCCGCATCCATGACGACCGTGTCGAGGTGGGCGACTGCGGTCGCGGGGGACACCACGTTGGCCACCCCTACATCCTCCAGGGCCACGGCGTCGGCCACCGTGAACGGCCCGACGGCGATGCGCCGCAGAGCACGCAGGTGGGCGCCGCCGCCCAGGGCCTTCCCCAAGTCGGCGGCGATCGACCGCACGTAGGTACCCGACGAGCAGTCAGCGGCCATGGTGAACACGCCGGGTTGGTCGGTGGCCTCCACCCCCAAGGCGAAGATCGTGACCCGGCGCGGCTCCCTCTCCACCTCTACGCCCTCGCGAGCCAGTTGGTACAGGCGCCGCCCCCCAACCTGGACGGCCGAGACCATGGGCGGCACCTGGTCGATCTCGCCCACCATGGTCGCGGCGGCGGTCCGCACCTCCTCCAGGGTCACGCCCGCCATGTCGTAGGTGGCCGCCGTCTCGCCGTCGGCGTCGAGGGTGGTGGTCTCGGTGCCGAGCACCATCTCGCCGACATAGGACTTGGGGAGGGCGGAGACGAACCGCAACAGCCGGGTGGCGCTGCCCAGGCCCACCAGGAGCACTCCGGTGGCAGACGGGTCGAGGGTTCCTCCGTGGCCCACCTGGCGCTGCCCGAAGACCCGCCGGCAGTGCCCCACCACGTCGTGCGACGTCATACCCGCCGGCTTGTCGACCACCACCAGGCCGTGATGGGCGGCCGGCCGCTTGGGGCTCACGAGTCGCCCGCGCCAATCGCTGCTACATGGGCCAATGGCGCGAGTGGCGGCCTGGCGATAGGGCTCAGGGCGTGGGGGGGAGGGCGGCGCGGATGGCGTCGAGCACCTCGGCCACGGGCCGGTCGGAGCTGAAGCCGGCAGCGGCCCGGTGACCACCGCCGCCGAAGGTGGTGGCGATCGCACCGACGTCGACATCGGACACGGCGCGCAACGACACCCGGGTGCCGTCGGGCGCCTCCTTCAACACACAGGACACGTCGGCTTCGGAGGTGCGGCGCACCAGGTCGATGAGGCCCTCGGTCTCTTCCAGGATCACGCCGTTGCGAGCCAGGTCTTCGGCGGTGACCCAGGTGGCCACGAAGCGCCGGTCGGGGTCGAGCTCGGCCCGGGCCAGGGCGGCGGCGGCCAAGCGGATGTAGGCCATGCGGTGCTCCTCGAAGAGCTGGCGGCTGATGGCACCGATGGGAAGGGCGAAGCCGGCCAGCTCGGCGGCCAGCTCGAAGACCTCGGGGGTGGTGTTGTCGTACTGGAACCGGCCGGTGTCGCACACGACGCCCGTGTAGAGGCAGATCGCCGCCTCCCTGTCGAGGCCCCAACCGAGACAGGCGAGCAGGCGCCGCACGATCACGGCCGAGGCCGCCGCATCGGGGTCGATGAGGTCGATGGTGCCGTATCCCTCGTTGGTGGCGTGGTGGTCGATGACGACCAGCGTTCCTGCCGCCCGGGCCGCCTCGCCCAGCTCTCCCAGCCGCTCGATGGACCCGCAGTCGAACGTGACCATGACCTCGGGGGCGTCGGGGAAATCGGCCGGCTTGGTGGCGTCGTCGAGGCCGGGGAGAAAGCCGTAATGGGGGCCGGCCACGAACGGCTCGGGCCAGGACGCCACCGACTGCTTTCCCGCCGCCAGGGCCAGGCGGTGGAGAGCCAGCATCGACCCCAGGGCATCGCCGTCAGGCACCTGATGGCAGGCCAACGCCAGCGACTGTGCCGACGAGATGGCATCGGTGGCCTGGTCGAGCGGTGATCCCAGGTTCAAGTGTCCCCCTCCGGACCGGGCTGCTGCAGGCCTCGCAGCAGATCCTCCACTCTAGTCCCAATGGCTATAGCCGGATCGGCCTGGAAGGCCAGCTCGGGCGTGCGCTTCAAGCGCAGCTGGCGGCCCACCGCGGCCTGGAGACGCACGCGGTGCTCGGCCAACACCGCGCCGACGTCTTCTCCGGGCGCCACGGTGAGTGCGGAGAACCAGACCACGGCGTGGCGGAGGTCGGGGTCAACCTTTACGCCGGTGACGGTGACGAGCCCCAGGCGCTCGTCGCCTATGCGCTCCAGCTCGTCGGCGACGACCTCGCGCAACGACTCATTGACCCGGTCGAGACGAGACCACCCCGCGGGCCGTTCACGGCGCCTAGCTGGCATCGTCCCAGGCGAACCACTGGTGTTCGCAGCGGGTGACCTCGAGGTCGGGGCGGCTCCATACCCAACGCTCGACCGATGCGGCCACCTCGGTGGCGTGGGCGGACGAGCCCGACACCACGGCGACACCAACCGCCGCCCGCTGCCAGGTGTCCTGATAGCCCACCTCGGCCACCGACAACGAGAAGCGGTGTCGGATCCCGTCGAGGGTCGGCTTCACCACCGCTCGCTTCTCCTTAAGAGACCGGCTCAGGGGGATGTGCAGCTCGAAGCGCACGACGACCATGTGCAAGAGGCCGTCTCCTAGGTGCGCGGGATCTCGCGCTCCTCGTAGGTCTCGATGATGTCGCCACGGTGCAGGTCTTGGAAGTCGGAGAGGCCGATGCCGCACTCGAAGCCAGTGGCCACCTCGCGAGTGTCGTCCTTGAAGCGCCGCAGCGACGTGATGGTGCCCGTCCATATGACGACGCCCTCGCGCAGGAAGCGCACCTTCGAGCCCCGGGTGATGACGCCGTTGCGCACGTAGCACCCTGCCACCGCTCCCACACGGGGAACCCTGAAGACCTCGCGGACCTCGGCCTCCCCGGTGACGACTTCCTCGAGCTCGGGAGCGAGCAGGCCGACCATGGCCTTCTCCATGTCGTCGAGCACCTGGTAGATGATCTGGTAGGTGCGGATGTCGACGTCGACCGTCTCGGCCAGCTCGCGGGCCTTGCGGTCGGGACGGACGTTGAAGCCGATGATGGTGGCGTTGGACGCCGAGGCCAGTTGCACGTCGTTCTCGGTGATGCCCCCGACGGCCCGGTGCACGAACGACAGGCGAACCTCGTCACGCTCGAGCTTGCGCAGGCTCTCGGTGAGGGCCTCCAGCGAGCCGTGCACGTCGGCCTTGAGGATGAGGTTGAGGGTGGCGGTCTCGCCCCTCTGGATCTGCTCGAAGATATCCTCCAGGCGGACCCCGCCGGCGTTGGCGGCGGTGATGGGGCGCAGGTCGCGCGACCGGAACCGCTGGGCCCGTAGCTCGGCCACGATGCGGGCCGTCTTGTCGTCGGGGGCGACCCTGAAGTCGTCGCCGGCGCTGGGCACGATGTCTAGGCCGAGGACCTGCACGGGCGTGGAAGGTGGGGCCTCTTTGACCTGGTCGCTCTTGTCGTCGATCAGGGCCCGTACCCGCCCCCAGGCCGCGCCCGCCACCATGGGCTCACCCACGCGGAGCGTGCCCCGCTGGACGAGCACGGTGGCCACCGGCCCGCGGCCCACGTCGAGGTTGGCCTCGAGCACCACGCCCTGGGCCCGACGCTCGGGATTGGCCACCAGCTCCTCGACGTCGGCCACGACGAGGAGCTGTTCGAGCAGGTCGTCGACGCCCAGGTTCTGGAGGGCGGAGATCTCCACCATGATGGTGTCGCCGCCCCACTCCTCGGGCACCAGCCCCTGCTCGGACAGCTGCTGGCGCACCCGGTTGGGGTCGGACTCCTCACGGTCCACCTTGTTGATGGCCACCACGATGGGCACGTCGGCGGCCCGGGCGTGGTTGATGGCCTCGACCGTCTGGGGCATCACGCCGTCGTCGGCCGCCACCACCAGCACGACGATGTCGGTGGCATCGGCCCCCCGGGCCCTCATGGCCGTGAACGCCTCGTGGCCGGGGGTGTCGACGAACGTGATGAGGCGCCCGTCCTTGTCTGTCTGGTAGGCGCCGATGTGCTGGGTGATGCCGCCCGCCTCACCCGCCACCACGTTGGCTTCGCGGATGCGGTCGAGCAGCAGCGTCTTGCCGTGGTCGACATGGCCCATCACCGTGATCACCGGCGGGCGGGGGCGGAGATCTTCGTCGGCGTCGTCGTCGTCGGCCAGCATGGCGGCGATGCCGACCTCCTCCTCCTGGCCGGGCTCAACCAGCAACACCTCGGCCCCCACCTCGGCAGCGAACAGCTCGATGTGGTCGTCGGACAGCGACTGGGTAGCAGTGACCATCTCGCCCGCCTGAAGCAGGTAGCGAACCACATCGGCGGCGCTGCGGTTGAGCTTGGGACCGAGGTCCTGGGCGCTGACGCCGCGCTCGATGACGACCTCGCCCTCGGGCACAGGCGCGTCGGAGCGGCTGTAGGTGGTGGCCTCGGTGGGCGGGAGCTCCTCGAAGCTGCGCCGGCGGCGCCGCCTGCGCTGCGGGCGGGGGCGCTGGCCCGGCCCGCCTCGGCCGGCGAACCCACCGGGGCCGCCGCGGCCAGGGGGCCCGCCACCGGGA
>JBPCJQ010000014.1:0-13894 GCA_051005135.1 Acidimicrobiales bacterium | reverse complement strand
CCCGTGTGGTTGTGTCCTTCCCCCCCACCCGACCCCCCGACACCCCACGACCCCCCGACACCCCCCCACCCCCGTCCTGGTGCCCCCCCCCCCCCCCGACCCCCCGACGCACCCGGCGGAGAGGGCTCGGTCTCCCCGTGGGCCCTAGCGTGGGGGAGTGCGCGTCCTCGTGGAGACTTCGGCGGCGTTCGCTGACCACGACGCCGGGCCGGCCCACCCTGAGCGGCCCGCTCGCCTCGATGCTGTTCTGGCCGGCATCGAGGGTCTGGCGTTGGGATCCGATGTCGTCCCGGCGGAGCCTCGGCGCGCCACCATCGCAGAGCTCTCGGGTGCTCACGAGCCGGCCTTCATAGAGGCGCTCGCCCGGTTCTGTGCCCGCGGTGGCGGCCAGATCGACGCCGACACCAGTGTGGGCGCCGGTTCGTGGGAGGCCGCCCTGCTGGCAACCGGCGCCGGTCTCGACGCGGTCGAGCGCCTCCGCCTCGGCCAGGCTGAGGCTGCCTTCTGCGTGGCGCGCCCCCCCGGCCACCACGCCACCGCGAACCGGGCGATGGGCTTCTGCCTCATCAACAGCATCGCCGTGTGTGCCGCCGCGCTGGCATCGGACGGGGAGCGGGTAGTAATCGTCGACTGGGACGCCCATCACGGCAACGGCACCTCGCAGATTTTCTGGGCCGATCCGCGCGTGCTCTACGTGTCGATGCACCAGTGGCCGCTGTACCCGGGCACCGGCCGGCTGGAGGAGATCGGCGCCGGCCCCGGCGAGGGTCTCACCGTGAACCTGCCCTTCCCCCCCGGGACGACGGGAAACGTCTACATGGCCGCCTTCGAACGGGTGGTGGCGCCGGCGGCCGCCGCCTTCGGGGCCACGTGGGTGCTGGTGTCGGCCGGATTCGATGCCCATCGGGCCTGCCCTCTCACCTCCCTCGGTTTGGCGGCGGGTGACTACTCGGGTCTGGGAAGGTGCTCAGCCGCTCTGGCTGCGCCCGGGCGCTGCGTGGCCTTCCTCGAGGGCGGCTATGATCTCGACGCCATCGAGGTGTCGGCGGCCGCCTTCGTGGCGGCTCTGGCCGGAGAGCAGCACCGTCCCGCCGAACCGCCTACCGCCGGGGGTCCGGGTATGACCGTGGTCGAGGCCGCCGCCCGCCTGCACGCCCGGTGAGGCTGCACGCCCGCTGAGCCCCTGGGGTCGCCCGGACGCTCACCCCGCCGAGGGGGTCGTTGCGCGGGCAGGTGCGCCGGTACCCTCGGCGGGGTGATCCCCGAGCGGTTGGAACCGCTTCTCGACGAGGTTCGGCCCATCGCCGAGCGCTTCGCCGCCGCCGGTTTCCGGCTCTATCTGGTCGGTGGCAGCGTGAGGGACGCCATTCTCGGCCGCCCTCTGGAGGAGGTCGACCTCGATTTCACCACCGATGCCCGTCCTGATGAGATCGAGCGGGTGGTGGGGCCATGGGCCGACTCGCTGTGGACGCAGGGCAAGCGCTTCGGCACCATCGGGGCCATCGTCGGCGGTCGGCGTCACGAGATCACCACTCACCGGGCAGAGGCTTACACCCCCGAGTCGCGCAAGCCCGAGGTGGAGTTCGCCGACCAGGTCGAGGCCGACCTCTCTCGTCGTGATTTCACCGTCAACGCCATGGCTCTCGCCCTGCCCGGGATGGAGCTGGTGGACCCCTTCGGCGGGGTCACCGACCTGGCCGCCCACCGCCTGCGGACGCCGCTCTCTCCTGAGGACTCTTTCGGCGACGACCCCCTGCGCATGCTGCGGGCCGCCCGGTTCATGGCGGGTTACGACCTGGTGCCCGAACCTGGCTTGGCCGCCGCGGTTCGTTCCATGAGCGAACGCATCGAGATCGTGTCGGCTGAGCGTATCCGCGGCGAGCTGGACCGGTTGCTGGTGCTGGAACGACCCGCCCCCGGCCTGTGGTTCATGGTGGAGACCGGCCTGGCCGCCCAGTTCCTGCCCGAGCTTCCCGCGCTCGCCCTCGAGCAGGATCCCGTGCAACGGCACAAGGACGTGTTGGCCCATACCATCGCGGTGGTGGAGAAGACCAGTCCCGACAAGGTCCTGCGATTGGCTGCCCTGCTCCATGACATCGGCAAGCCCAAGACCCGGTCCTTCGGGCCCTCCGGCGTCTCGTTCCACCACCACGAGGTGGTCGGGGCGCGGATGGCCGAAGAGCGTATGCGAGCACTGCGCTACCCCGTCGAGGAGATCGCTGCAGTGCGCCGCCTGGTCGCGCTCCATCTGCGGTTCCATGGTTACGGTGACGAGGCATGGTCGGACTCGGCCGTGCGCCGCTACGCCCGCGACGCCGGGCTGCTGCTCGACAAGCTCAACGAGCTGACCCGCTGCGATTGCACGACCCGCAACCGGGCCAAGGCGGCCATGCTGGCCGCACGCATGGGCGACCTCGAACGGCGGATCGCCGAGCTCCGCCAACGCGAGGAGCTCGACGCACTTCGCCCCGACCTCGACGGGAAGCAGATCATGGCTCACCTGGGGATCGGGCCGGGGCGGGCCGTGGGCGAGGCCCGTGACTTCCTGCTCGAGCTGCGCCTGGAGGAGGGACCGTTGGGTGAGGAAGAGGCCGCCCGCCGCCTCGACCAGTGGTGGGCGCAGCGCCACTGACCGAACGGCGGCCGGAGGCCTCGCCGTCGGGCGATGGGAACGGCCGGCGGAGCCGGCTCCGGTTCCTGGGTGCCCGCCCGCAGGGCGGGCGGCTACTCCTTGCGGGCCCGCATTATCAGCGTGCGGGGGACGAGCGCGGTGGCCCCATCAGTCACCCGTCCACCCCTCTGCGGCTCGGGCTCGACGACCGTGTCGACGCGGAAGTTGGCGCGGGTGAGACCGGTGAACAGACCGGCGACGGTTTGGTGGTAGGCGAAGAACGGCGGACGGTCGGCGTGCAGGTTGATGGGGCTGGAGTTGAAGTACGACCGGCGCACTACAAGAGGTTCGACGGCACTCCCTTCGGCCATTCCCGGGTCTTCGTCGGCGGTGCTCTGGTCCAGCAGCATGTCGTAGGCGGGGTGCGAGATGGAGAAGACGAACGGGCAGCCCACCTTGAGCACCCGGTGCACCTGGCGGAAGACGCGGTCGACGTCTTCGACCAGGCCCAGGGCGTACACCGAGAAGACGACATCGACGGTGTCGGCGCGGGAGAAGGCCAGGTCGGCCAGGTCACCCTCGTGGAACTCGACCCGGACGCCTGCCCGCTCGGCCAGGCGACGGGCAGCGGCGAGGTTCTCGGGGGAGAAGTCGAGCCCGATGGGTCGTGCTCCCTGGCGGGCCAGCGCGACCGATCCCGCTCCCGACCCGCACCCGAGCTCGAGCACCCGCTTGTCGGCCACATGGCCGAGGAGGCGTAGCTCGGCCTCGGTGGCCCCCTCCGGCCCGTAGCGTACGACGTCGGCCGCGGCGGGGTCGGTGACGGCTTGACGGTTCCATGACAACGCGCCAGACATGTCCATCCGAGCGTCAAGCCCCCGCGATGAAGTCCTCGACCAGGCGGTAAGCCTCGTCGTCGTGGTACTGCACGGGCGGCGACTTCATGAAGTAGCCCGATGGCCCCAGCAGGGGACCGCCGATGCCCCGGTCGAGGGCGAGGCGGGCGCAACGCACGGCGTCGATGATCACGCCGGCGGAGTTGGGCGAGTCCCACACCTCGAGCTTGAGCTCAACGTTGAGGGGGACGTCGCCGAAGTTGCGTCCCTCGAGGCGGATGTAGGCCCACTTGCGATCTTCCAGCCAGGGCACGTGGTCGCTGGGGCCTATGTGGACGTCGTCGGCGGCGATTCCGTTCTCTACCTGGCTGGTTACCGACTGCGTCTTGCTGATCTTCTTGGACTGCAGCCGCTCGCGCTCGAGCATGTTCTTGAAATCCATGTTGCCGCCCACGTTGAGCTGGTAGGTGCGGTCGAGCACCAGGCCCCGGTCCTCGAACAGGCGGGCCAGGATGCGATGGACGATGGTGGCCCCCACCTGGCTCTTGATGTCGTCGCCCACGATGGGCACCCCAGCCTGGGCGAAGCGAGCCGCCCAGTCGGGGTCGGAGGCGATGAACACTGGGATGGCGTTGACGAAGGCCACGCCTGCCGCCAGGCAAGCCGCGGCGTAGTGCTTCTGGGCCGCCTCGGAGCCCACCGGTAGGTAGGCGACGAGCACGTCGGCGCCACTGGCCTGGAGGGCCTCGGCCACGTCGACGGGCGACGCGGGCGACTCCTCGATCGCCTGGCGGTAATAGGTGCCCAGGCCGTCGAGGGTAGGCCCGCGCTGCACCTCGACGCCCAGCTCGCCGACCGACGCGAACCGGATGGTGTTGTTCTGGCCCGAGAAGATGGCCTTGCCCACGTCGAGGCCGACCTTGGCGGCGTCGACGTCGAAAGCGGCGACAACTTCCACGTCGGACACGTGATAGCCGCCCACCACCACGTGCATGAGGCCGGGGACCGAATCGTCGGGGTCGGCGTGGCGGTAGTACTCCAGCCCCTGGACCAGGGAGCTGGCGCAGTTGCCGACGCCTGCGATGGCAAGCCGCACGGTGGTCGTACGGGGGCGTTGAGAAGGGCTGGTCACTTGGGTTGTCCTCCCTGGGTGCCGGAGACCGATGTCTCCTTCGGGTTCAGTCGTTCCCTGGCAATGAGGCCGTCGAGCCACGAGATGTCGCGCTCGGTGGCCTCGGTGCCGTGCTCCATCAGCGCCTGGGTGTAGGAGTCCATGCGCTCATGGCGGGCGCGGAACGTGGTACGGGCCCTCGCCAGCCGGGCCACCAACTGGGCTCGTCGCCGCTCGAGCAGCCCGATTCGGGCCTCGGGGTGCAGGTGGCGGCAGAAGGCGAGGCGAAGGGTGAAGGCCCGGTCGTCGTCGACCGGCTCGGATTCCAGCAGTTGCTCGAACAGCCGCTCACCGACGGGGGTGAGTCGGTAGACCTTGCGACCCCGGGGGGCGCGCCCGCCGGCGCGCCGCCCGCCCGAGCGGTGAGCCCGGTAGGCAGCGGCCTCGCCGGCGATGGAGCCGGTCATCGGGATGGGCGGGGCGGTCGGCTGTTCGGGGACAGTGGCCTCCAGTGCCCCGGCACGCTCGAGGCGGGCGAGGGCGGGATACAGCGAGCCAAAAGAGACACTCGACAGAGGCCCGAGGGCATCGGTCAAGCGCTTCTTCAGCTCGTAGCCGTGGAGATCCTGCTCCTTGAGCAGCCCGAGGATGGCCAGCTCCAGCACGTTTGGCGTTCCGTCCTCTCAGAAGCGAAAGTCATGGTCGATATATCGATCCGATATATCGACGACAGTTTGGCGCGCTCGTGTCGAGTCGTCAAGCGCAGGACGTTCGCCCGCAGTTGAAGGCAGCTAGCCTGGGCGACCGTGAGCGAGCCGCAGGCGAGCGAACCGACGAGCACCGTGGCCCGATGAGCTTCCGGCCGGAGTCCGTACGGGGCCTGCGACCGGCCACCACGGCGGGCCAGGTCGACTACCGGCTCGTCCGCCGTCACACGATCGACGAGTTCCACCGAGGGCGCCTGTCCCGCCTCGATATCTGCGACGCCCACCCTGAGCTGCTACGGGCGGCCCGCAACGTGGGGGAAGCCCGCAGCGAGCCCTGCCCCATCTGCGCCGACCCAAGCGTGGTGCTGGTGTCCTACGTCTTCGGTCCCCGCCTCCCCGCCTCGGGCCGCTGCATCACCACCAGGAAGGAGCTGGCCGGGTTCGCGCGCCGGGTCGAAGCCGTCACCTGTTACGTGGTCGAGGTCTGCCCCCAGTGCTCCTGGAACCACTTGGTGCGTACTTTCTCCATTGGGGGCCGGGGCATCGGGTAATGACGCCGCCGGCCACCCTCGTTGGTAGTGTCGTGGTCCAGTGCGTCGAAGCCCCGCCCTTGCAGGGCAACCCCTTCTCAGCGTTCGCGCCCCCGAGCGCGTCCCCCCTCAGCGCTCCGCCGATGGGGTCACGGCTGTCTCACCCAGGCGACGCCGCCCCAAGCGACCCACGTTCTTCTGGCGCTACCGCCGGGTGTGGTTCTTGCTGGGCATTGTCTTCTTCACGGGTTTGGCGGGGGCGGCGTGGCTGATCACCCGTATCCCATTGCCGCCCGAGGCACCCCAGGCCCAGACCTCCATCGTCTACGACGGCTCGGGTAACCAGCTGGCGCTGCTGCACGGCAACCAGAACAGGTTCCCAGTGCGTCTCGACCAGGTGCCTCAGGTCCTGCAAGACGCCGTGGTCTCGGCCGAGGACCACAACTTCTACAAGCACCGGGGCATCGACCCCGTCGGTATCCTGCGGGCGACTTGGGCCGACCTGCGCCACCAAGGCGTGCGCCAGGGTGGTTCCACCATCACTCAGCAGTACGTCAAGAACGCCTTTGTGGGCAGCGGCCAGAGACGCACCCTCCTCCGCAAGCTCAAGGAGGCCGTGATCGCGGTCAAGCTCGAGCACAAGTACACCAAGAAGGCGATCCTGGAGCGCTACCTCAATGCGGTCTACTTCGGTCGGGGCGCCTACGGCGTCGAGGCCGCGGCCAAGGCCTACTACGGCCGAGACGCGTCACAGCTCGACCTAGGCCAATCGGCTTATCTTGCCGGCCTGATCCGCACGCCGTCCGACGGCGATGTGTACAACGACCCAGTCCTGGCCAAGAGCCTGCGCACGATCGTGCTCAACGCCATGGTCCGCGACCGGGTGGTCTCTCGAGCTGACGCCGACGCCGCCGAGGCCGTCGACCTCAAGACGGCTACCAATCCCCCCAGCCACGGCGACACCACCGTGACCTCGCCCGTCAAGGGCGTCGAGTACTTCGTGGAGTACGTGCGACAGCAGCTCCGCCGCTCCTATTCCGAACAGGAGATCCTGCGAGGCGGGCTGAGGGTGTACACCACCCTCGACCCGAAGCTCCAGACCATTGCTTATGACTCTGTCTACAGCGAGGTCCTCAACCGCACGACCGACCCGGCCGGGGCTCTGGTGTCCCTCGACACCGACGGCCACGTGGTGGCCATGGTCGGAGGGCGCGACTGGTCCAAGTCGAGCGTGAACCTGGCGGTGGGGACCGACGGCGGTGGCAGCGGCCGCCAGGGTGGCTCCACGTTCAAGCCCTTCCTGCTGGCCGAGACCATCAGAGAGGGCTACTCGGTGCAGTCGTCGTTCAACGGCCCGGCCAAGATCGTCTTCCCCAAGGCGGACAACGGCAACGACTGGGAGGTCAGCAACTACGACGATGCCAGCTACGGGCGCCTGAACCTGATCGACGCCACGGTCAACTCGGTCAACACCATCTACGCCCAGCTGGTCACCGCCATCGGGCCCCAGAACGTGGCCGACATGGCCAAGAAGCTGGGGGTGAGGTCACCCCTGAGCCCGCCCGTGGTCTCGATCACCCTGGGCACACCCAACGTGTCGGTGCTCGACATGGCCGACGCCTATCTCTCGTTCGCCAACGAGGGCATGCAGACCGATCCCCGGGTCATCCGCAAGATCACCGTGGGCGCCACCCTGCTCGTCGACGACCGTCCGAAGCGCACCAGGGCGCTCGAGAAGGACCAGGCCGACATGGTGAACTTCATCCTCCGGCAGGTGGTCGACCGGGGCTCAGGCAAAGGGGCCCGGCTGCCCAATGGCCCGGCGTGGGGCAAGACCGGTACCACCGACAACTACGGGGACGCCTGGTTCGTGGGCTTCAACCGCAAGCTGACCACAGCGGTGTGGATGGGCTATCCCAGCGGCCAGTCCCAGCAGTTGCTCAACGTGCATGGCCAGGCCCGGGTGAACGGCGGGTCGATCCCCGCCGACATCTGGCGGCGGTTCATGAGCCGGGCCGCCCCCGACCGCACCGAGTACCCGGTGCCCGTCTCCTTCGGGGGACGGTTGTTGGGACCTCTCGTCCCTTACTCCGAGCCAGCGCCGTCGGTACCGTCGCAACAAGTCACCGGCTCCGCCCGACCACCTGCCAGGGTCCCCGGTGCGGTGACGACCCCGTCCACTGCCGTCGCTGCGCCGTCGACCACCAAAGTCACGATTACTACCACTGCTACGCCGTGTGTGCACTTGCCCAATAACGCCCCACCACCGCCGGGCATCGTGGTCTGCGCCCCGCCATAGCCCCGCACGGGTCCGCCCGACGAGGCCCGGGCTCGCCTACACTTGGCGCAACCGCCGGCAGCCGACAGGCGCCGGACGGGGAGGAGGCGCACATGGCCCAGCAGGTCTCTGCCCCGGCGATCCGGGCGCGCAAGGGCGGCACTCCCATCGTCATGGTCACCGCCTACGACCATCCCGGCGCCCGTGTCGCCGACGAAGCCGGTGTCGACGTAATCCTGGTGGGCGACTCTCTGGCCCAGGTGGTTCTCGGCTACGACGACACCCTTCAGGTGACGGTGGCCGACATGGCCCACCATGTGGCCGCCGTGGCACGGGCCCGGTCGCACGCCTTGGTGGTGGCCGACCTGCCCTGGCTGGCCTACCACCTCGACGCCGCCGACACGGTGCGCAACGCAGCCGTTCTGGTGCGGGCAGGGGCCAGGGCGGTGAAGCTCGAAGGAGGCCGGAACCGCCTCGGCATGGTCGAGGCGCTGTTGGGAGCCGAGATACCGGTGATGGGCCATCTCGGCTTGACGCCCCAGTCGGTCCACGTCCTCGGCGGATATGTGGTGCAGGCTCAGCAGTTGGAGCCGGCACAGGCGCTGGTCGACGACGCCCGCGCTCTGGCCCGCGCCGGGTGCTTCGCCGTGGTGCTCGAGGCCGTGCCCCGCGAGGTCGCCCGTCTGGTCACCGAGGCCGTGCCCGTTCCCACCATCGGCATCGGCGCCGGGCCCGACTGTGATGGCCAGGTGCTCGTCTTGCACGACCTGTTGGGGCTGGAGGACCGCATCGCCCCCCGCTTCGTGCGCCGTTACGCCTCGCTCAAGTCCGACGCCGTGGCGGCTGTGACGGCGTTCGCGACGGACGTGCGCCATGGTCGCTTTCCTGCAGATTCCGAGAGCTACCACCTGGGCGAGGACGTGGCCACCGCCCTCCAGGCTCGGGGGCGAACGTCGCGCAGCGCATGACACCCCAGGCCCGGGTACTGCTCTGGGCCGTGGCCACGGCCGCAGTCGTGGTTGTCGGGTTCGGTGTCTTCGTGGTGGTCCGGGCAAACCGTCCGGCCGATCCCGGTCCCGGTGCAGGTCGAAAGAACCGCACCCCGGTGGCTGGCTTCGGCCAGATCGCCTTCGGGGTCGACACCGGTGGGTCGACGCCACGCTGCGCCCTGCTGGCTGAAACCGAGGCCCAGCAGGAGCTGGGTCTGATGAACCGCAGGGATCTGGCCGGCTACGACGGCATGCTCTTCCGCTTCTCGGCCGATACCACCGTGGCGTTCTACATGAAGGACACCCCCCTCCCCCTATCGATCGCCTGGTTCGACTCCGGGGGCGGTTACGTATCGTCCACCGACATGGAACCGTGCCTCGACGCTCCGCAATGCCCTACCTACGCCGCAGCCCGCCCCTACCGCTTCGCCCTAGAGGTGCCCAAGGGCGGTCTGGCCGGGTTCGGCATCGGTGCTGGCTCCCATCTCGTTGTGGGTGGCAGCTGCGCCTAAAGCGGCGCTCTGGTTTCAGTCCCCTTCCCAACGCCGGTCCTCTTCGTCCCACTGGTCGTTGCGGGCCTCCAAACGGTCCTTCCAATGGCGGGCGTCGGCCTCCGATGGGTAGGGCCCCATACGCTGATCGGCCTCACAGGCGGCCTGGCCGAGCTCGGGCCGCTCGTGGCGGAGGCACCAGAACCACTGTTCACGGCTAGTAGTCATCGCTCGTTGTCATACCCCTCTGGCATGGTGGTGCACATGTCGGGCTACGATGAGTCAAACCGAACCCTGCTCCGGGGAGCCGCCTCGGAGCCCTGCGCCAGTGCGCGCATGGTCCGGAGGGAGGCGACACCGGCATGCGCCCGTACGAAGTGATGATCATTCTCGACCCCGCCCTGGAAGAAGATGCTGTCCAGGCCCAGGTCGACCGTTCCACCGAGATCATTCGCAGCGGTGGTGGTGAACCCGGCCGGGTCGACCGGTGGGGCAAGCGCCGCTTGGCCTACGAGATACGACACCAGCGTGAGGGCATGTACGTGCTTGTCGAGGCAACCGCAGAGCCGGCCGCCATGGAGGCGCTCGACCGTGCCCTCCATTTGGCCGACGAGGTTCTTCGCCACAAGGTGATCCGCCTCCCCGACCGCATTGCCGGGCGACCCTCCCGACCGGCCAGCCAGATCGCCGCTCCAGAGGCGGCCAGCGATACCGGTACCAGCGCGAACGGAGCGTGAGCAAGACATGGCCAATGGAAACAGCGTCACCCTGGTAGGCAACGTCACCAGAGACCCCGAGTTGCGGTTCACCCCGAGCGGGCAGGCCACGGCCAGCTTCGGCCTGGCCGTAAACCGCATCTGGAACGACCGCCAGACCAACGAGCGCAAGGAGGCGGTGTCGTTCTTCGACATCGTCTGCTGGCGGGAGATGGCCGAGAACGCGTGCGAGTCCTTGTCCAAGGGGGCGCGGGTACTCGTCACCGGCCGCCTGGAGCAGCGTTCGTGGGAGACCGCCGAGGGCGACCGGCGGTCCAAGGTCGAGGTGGTCGCCGACGAGATCGGCCCCAGCCTGCGCTGGGCCACCGCCCAGGTGCAGAAGAACGACCGTCGGGCACCGGGCGAAGGCGGTCGCCCCGCCCCCGCCTCGGCCCCGGCCGGTGCAGCTACGGCCTCGGCTGCCCCCGGCGCCTCTGCGCCCACCTACGAGTACGGCGAGGAACCCTTCTGATGGGCCGTGGAGGTGGCGATCGAGACCGTGAGCGCAAGCGTGCCCCCAAAGACACCGGTAAGCGGGTCAAGAAGAAGGTCTGCGTGTTCTGCAAGGACCGCGTCGAGTGGGTCGACTACAAAGACGTCAACCTGCTTCGGCGGTTCATGTCCGACCGGGGCAAGATTCGCGCCCGCCGGGTGTCGGGCAACTGCTCTCAGCACCAGCGCGACGCCGCCGTTGCCATCAAGACGGCCCGGGAGTTGGCGCTCTTGCCCTACACCCAGCGGTCGACCAACGAGGGCGGCAGGGGCGGCAGGGGCGGCAGGGGTGGCCGAGACGGCGGCGGGGGAGGCGGCGGGCGCCTCGGCGCCCCCGGCCGCGGTCCTCGGGCCGAGGAGTTGGCCCCTGCGGACGGCATCGGTACCCACCTCGACGGCGAGGCGACCGACGCCGACGAAAGTGATGCCGTCGAGGTGGCAGGGCAGTGAAGGTCATCCTACGGTCCGACGTGGCCAACGTGGGCAACAAGGGCGACGTCCTCGACGTGTCCGACGGGTACGCCCGCAACTTCCTGGTCCCCCGGGGCCTGGGCCTGCGGGCCCCTGTCGGGGCCAGGGACCCGGACGGGTCCACGCGAAGGGAGCGCGACCCACACGAAGGCCGTGACCGGGCGTCGGCCGAGGAGGTCGCCACCCGGCTGGCACCTCGGGTGATCACCGTGGGCGCCAAAGCCGGGTCCGAGGGGCGCCTCTTCGGCTCGGTGACCACCGCCGACCTAGTGGCGGCGGTCGAGGCCCAGACCGGCGAGGTGCTCGACCGTCGTCGCGTGCACCTCGAGGAGCCGATCAAGACCCTGGGCGCCCACGAGGTGGCCGTCCGCCTTCATACCGACGTGGAGCTGCGGCTGCACGTGGAGGTTGTCACCACCCCCAAGTAGTATCCGAACTGATGTTCGTTTCCAGCACCGGCGATCGCACGGCCGGGGGGCACAGTCGGGGGGTTATCGGGGGGCAGAGCCCCCCGACTGTGGGTCTTCCCGTTGTTGCCCACAGCATGGGGGTCTATCGATCCCCAGACGCCACCTGGCAGGGTGAAGGCGATCATGGTCCAGACCGCTGACGAGACGCGCCGCCGCAATGTCGGTAGTGCAGGAGCTCATGGCTCAGGGGCTCGGGTCCCACCTCACAACCTCGAGGCGGAGGAGTCGCTGCTCGGGGCTATGCTGCTGAGCCGCGACGCCATCGTGGTGGCGGTGGAAGCCCGGCTGGCGGCGTCCGACTTCTACAAGCCGGCCCACGGACACGTCTTCGAGGCCATCACCTCGCTCTACGAGCAGGGTGAGCCCGCCGACCCCGTCACCGTGGCCGACGAGCTGCGCCGGGCCGGCGTTCTCGAGGGCATCGGGGGGCCTGCCACCCTCATATCCCTGCAGGCGCGCACACCGGCCATCGGCAACGCCGCCCGTTACGCGACCATCGTCGAGGAGCATGCCCTGCTGCGCCGCCTCATCGCGGTTGCCTCCCAGATCGCGGAGATGGGCTACTCGGTGCCCGACGACGTCCTGGCAGCCATCGACGAGGCCGAGGCCCTGGTGTTCGAGGTAGCCCAACGGCGGGTCACCGACTCCATGTTGCCCATCCGCGAGCTGCTCGAACGCCACCTCGACCACATCGAGGCTCTATACGAGCGCGGCCAGGAGATCATTGGCGTGCCCACCGGCTACATCGACCTCGATCACCAGTTGGCTGGTCTCCAGCCCTCCAACCTGGTGATTGTCGGAGGCAGACCAGGTACGGGCAAGACGTCCTTCGCTCTGGGCATAGCCTCCCACGCCGCCCTCGACGGCCGTCACCCCGTGCTGGTCTTCTCGCTGGAGATGAGCCACCTGGAGCTAACGCAACGGCTGCTGTGTGCCGAGGCTCGGGTCGATGCCACCCGCATGCGAAACGGAAAGCTGCTGGAGACGGACTGGCCCAAGATCAGCCATGCCGTAGGGAGGCTGGCCGAGGCGCCCATCCACATCGACGACAACCCCCGCCTCACCATCATGGAGATCCGCGCCAAGGCTCGCCGGCTCAAGAGCCGCAGCGGCCTCGGCCTGATAGTCGTCGACTACCTCCAGCTCATGACCGGGCGCACCTCGGCGGAGAACCGCCAGGTCGAGGTGTCGGAGATCTCGCGCGGCCTGAAGATCCTCGCCCGCGAGCTCGAGGTGCCTGTGATCGCCCTGTCCCAGCTCTCCCGAAGCCTGGAGAACCGAGCCGACAAACGCCCGGTGCTCGCCGACCTTCGCGAGAGTGGCTGCATGCCTGCGCGCACCCGGATCATGCGTGCCGACAGCGGTGAAGAGGTTTCGCTCGGCGAACTGGTCTTGTCGCAGGAGCAACCGGTTGTGTGGTCGGTTGACGAGCACCAGAGGCTCGTTCCTGCCCAACTGGTGAACGCGTTCCCGTCTGGCATCAAGCCCGTGTTCACACTGAACCTCGCTTCCGGTCGCAGCGTCACCGCCACCGCCAACCATCCCTTCCTGACGATCGACGGCTGGACCAGGCTCGACGCACTCGAGGTCGGGTCGTTCCTAGCCGTGCCCCGCCGCCTACCGGCGCCCCTGCACCCGGGCATCGGGTGGTCCGATGACGAGTTGGCGCTTCTTGGCCACCTGATCGGCGACGGCTCCATGGGGCCTGCGTTCAAGTATGCGACCGCCGACCCGGCCAACAAGCAAATCGTTGAGGACCTTGGCCGCCGCCTCTTCGGGATCGAACCCGAGTCCGAGAGGCTCGGTAACACTTGGCAGCTCTGGTTTCCGAGCCCCTACCGCCTCACCCATGGCGTGAACCACCCGATGCGAAACTGGCTCGAACCCCATGGCCTTTGGAACACACGGTCGTGGACGAAGTTCGTTCCGCCGTCGATCTTCGGCCTTGGCGACGCCCAAGTTGCCCATTTCCTTCATCATCTTTGGGCTACTGACGGCTGCATCACCATTGGCACCAACAAGCATGGGCCGCTCGTTCGCACGTACTACGAGACCACCAGCAAGCGCCTCGCCCTCGACGTCCAACGGCTCTTGTTGCGGCTCGGGGTCAGATCGACGATCGAAGGCTCCAAGAAGCGGCGAATGGGACGGCC
>JBPCJQ010000013.1:0-10733 GCA_051005135.1 Acidimicrobiales bacterium | reverse complement strand
ACCTCCGGTTCCGGGCCGAGCGCCGGGGCACCGTGGACGTGCGCCTGGTGAGGGACCGCCCGGGCCAGCGGCCGGTGAGGACATGGGTCACCCTGCGCATCGGACCCTGACACCCGCCTCCCCCTAGCTAGGGCGACAGCCGGACGCGCTCCCAGCGGTCAGCCACTGCGTTCGGGTCACGCAGGCCAGCCACTGCGTTCGGGTCACGCAGGCCAGCCACTGCGTTCGGGCCACGCAGGCCAGCCACTGCGTTCGGGCCACGCAGGCCGGGCCGGGGGCGTGCTCGTCTGGCGGTGATCCTGGGCGTGGCCGCCGTGCTGGCCAGCCCCCTGGCCGGCGCCTTCCTCGTGCTCGTGGCCGCTTCATGGTTGGTCGTGTCGTGGCCCCGCCGGCGGGTGGGCCTCATGTTGCTGGTGGCCGTGCCGTCGGCCGTCGTCTTGGGCCTGGGCCTGGTGTTCCCCGGGGAAGGGGCCATGCCGTTCCCGCTGGTCGACTTCCTCCAGTTCTCGGGCGTGGTTGCGCTCGTGCTCGTGCTCGTACCCCGCCACGAGCGGGGCGTGCGGCTGGCGGCCGCCTTCTACCTGGCGGCTACGGTGGCCAGCTTCGTGCTGCCCACGCCCGTCGGTGGCAACATCAGCCGGCTGGGCGAGTGCCTCGGAGCCCCACTGGCGGCCTGCCTGCTGTGGCCCCACCGGCGGATCGTCCTGACCGCCCTCGTCATCCCGCTGCAGGTCATGCAGTGGAAACCGGCCTTCGCCACCTTCCCCACGGACAGGCGCGATCTGTCCGCCAGCGCCAGCTACTTCACGCCGATGCTCGCGTTCATCGGCGACCACCGGGAGCCGCTCGGTCGGGTGGAGATCGTGCCCACCCGCCTCCACTGGGAGGCCGCCTACGCCGCCCCCGCTGTGCCTCTGGCCCGTGGTTGGGAGCGTCAGCTCGATACCGCCTACAACCCTCTCTTCTATCGCCCCGGCGGACTCTCGCCTGCCACCTACCGGGCATGGTTGGCCGACAACGGGGTCCGCTACGTGGCTCTTCCTGACGTGGCTCTCGACTATGCCGGTCAGGCCGAGGCTCGGCTGGTCGATGCGGGTGTTCCGGGCCTGCGCCTGGTGTGGAGCGATCCGCACTGGCGCGTCTTCGAGGTGGAACAGTCGTCCGGCATCGTCGAGGGGCCGGCCCGCCTGGTCCGCCTCAAGGGTGACGCCGTCGTGCTGTCGGTGACGTCCCCCGGTCCTGTGCTGGTGCGTATCCGGTTCAGCGCCCGCTGGGCGGTGGTCGCCGGTCACGCCTCCCTTCGGGCCACAGCCGGTGACTGGACAGAACTCGACGCGTGCCGGGCCGGCGAGGTGCGCCTGCAGCTGCACCTGCTGGGTGCCGGCCAAGAGGCCTGTTGATGCCACGGCTCCCGACGCTCATCCGTCACGTGAAGGCCGACGACGGGAGTGCCATCGGCTACCACGTCACGGGACATGGCCCTGCCATCCTGTTGGTGCACGGTGCGGCTTCCGACGCGCGGCAGTGGTCTCGCGTCGTCCCCTTGCTTTCCAGGCGGTTCACGGTCATGGCCATGGACCGGCGGGGACGGGGCGCCAGCGGCAGTATCGGTCCCGGCCATTCCGCCGAGCGCGAGCATGCCGATATCGCTGCGGTGGCTACATCGGTTGACGGGCCGGTGCACATGGTCGGCCACTCGTCGGGGGCGCGCTTTGTCCTGCACGCCGCTCAGTTGATTCCCAACGTGGCAAGCATGGTTCTCTACGAACCGCCCTTGCCGGAGACGCTGACTCCCGAGATACTCGAGTCCTTGCGTGCCGCGGAGGCAGCGGGCGACCGGGAGGCCGTCCTGGCCACGTTCCTTCTCGACGTAGCGGGCAACGACGAAGAAGCCCTGACGTTCATACGCAGCCGGCCCATCTGGCCTCTCATGGTCGACAACGCCCTCACCCTTCCTGCCGAGTTGCGGGCAGTACGGGGATACCGCTTCCGGCCCGCCGAGTTCGCTGGCTGGTCGGTTCCCGTTCTGTGCCTGGTAGGCGGTTCGAGCGAGCCCCAGCAGTCCACCGTGGTTGACGAGATCGTGGCCGCTCTTGCCGGTGCGCAGGTGGTGGCTCTTCCCGGCCAGGGCCACGGCGCCATGTTCAGTGCCCCCGAACTGTTCGCCGCCGAGATCGAACGCTTCGTCGACTCCCTGACGAGCTGATCGCTCACTCCTTCTGGGCAGGTTTGACATCGCCATGGGGGCCCTGAACCTGACCAGTTCGATCGGTGCGGCCGCCTCCTGTCAGGGAATCAGCCCAGCACGTCGCGGGTGGTCATGCGGGCCCAGGCCGCCAGCATGGCCACTGCGGTCCAGCCCGCCTGGATCAACAGGTCCTGCCTGATGTTGCCCCAGGCGACGGGAGACCGCATCAGGTCGCCGAAGCTGAGCCAGCCGTGGGTGAGCAGGAGGGGATGGATGGTGTTGAGCTGGGGGATGGCGTCGAACACCTGGCTGAAGATGGCCACCCCGGCAGTGGCGGCGATGGCTCCCACCGGTGACTCGGTGAACGTGGAGATGAGCACGCCCACGGCAGCCAGCCCCATCATGGACATACCCACCACCCCCGATGCGGCGAGAGCCCGGGCGATGCCCTGCCCGGCGCTGATGGTGGTGCCCGAGAGGGTGACGACCTTGCCCACCGGGAACAGGCCCCAGCCCACCACCAAGCCGGTGACGGCCACCGTCAACGCGGCGACCAGGCAGAAGACCACAGCGGTGACGAACTTGGTGACCACGAAGCGTGTGCGCCCCACCGGGCGCACCAGCAGGTAGCGCAGCGTTCCCAGGCTGGCTTCGCCCGCCACCGTGTCACCGGACACGACCGAGACAGTGAGGGGGAGAAAGAACGGGATCACCACGGTCAGGCCGGCCAAGGCGGCGAACACGCCGTTGCGGGAGACGAGGTCGAGGAAAGTAGGCCCATGGCCGTTGTCCGGGCCGCCCGACAGGCGTACTGCCACCGACAGCAGCACGGGTATGACGGCCAGCACCACCAGCAGGCTGCGGGTGCGCATGCGGCCGAAGGTCAGCCCCAGCTCACTGCGCAACATCGAAGCCCTCACCGGTTAGCGCCACGAACAGGTCTTCGAGCGTGGGCTGCACGCTGTGCAGCGCCCTGACCCGTACGCCGGAGCCCACCAGGGCGGCGTTCACGTCCTCGGGTGCTGCTCCCAGCAGCTCGGCGTGAAGGACGGTGGTGTTGGCCTGAGTGGGCTCGTCATCGGCCTGCTGGACGAGGCCGATCCCGTGGGTAGCGCGCAGGGTGGCCAGAGCGGGGCCGGGGTCGGGCGTCTCCACTCGCAGTGTCGCCCTCTGTGCCTCGCGCAGCTCGGGCAGTGTGCCGCAGGCCACTGTCCTGCCGTTGAACAGCACCGCGGCGTGCGAGCAGACCTGTTCGACCTCCGACAGCAGGTGGCTGGAGAGGAAGACGGTCGTGCCCTCGGCTGCCAGCTTGCGGACCAGGTTGCGGACCTCACGAGTGCCCTGGGGATCGAGGCCGTTGGTGGGCTCGTCGAGCACCAGCAGCTCCACGGGGCGGGCCAGAGCAGCGGCCAGGGCCAGTCGCTGGCGCATGCCCAGCGAATAGGCGCGCACCCGTTTGCCGGCCGCGGCGGTGAGACCCACCCGCTCCAGCGCCTCGTCGATGCGCACCCGGCGGTCGCCGCCGCGGGTTTCCCCACGGGGAGGGGGGCCGACGGCGTCGAAGCGCTCCAGGTTGGCCCGTCCCGACAGGTACGGATAGAAGGCCGGCCCCTCTATGACGGCGCCCACCGAAGGCAGCACCTCGGCGGCGCCGGCCGGCAACGGATGGCCGAGAAGGCGCACCCGGCCTGCCGAGGGGAAGGCCAGGCCCATCAGCATGCGGATGGTCGTGGTCTTGCCCGACCCGTTGGGCCCCAGGAACCCGAAGACCGATCCCCGGGGCACGGCCAGGTCGAGGTTGTCGACCACGACCTGCTCTCCGAACCGCTTGGTCAGTCCCGACGTCTCGATGGCCAGGGCGTCGGCGGCGAAGGCCACCCGTCAGTGCCCGGCGGCGGCAGCCTCGAGAGCCGCCTCGGGGACCGAGCCGACCAGGAGCGTGTTGTGATCGGTGAGCAGGAGGTTCACCAGTGACGTGCGGACCAGCCGGCCCGAACCCCAGCTTCCCTGGACAGGGCTGCCGAACCTGGTGATGGCGGCCAGGTTGGCGTTGTTGTTCCCGGTGGCGCCGAGGTCGACGATCGCCACCGACTCCCAGCCCGACCCGACCACCTGGGGCTTGGCCTCGGCCGAGGGAGCGGCCGGAGCCGGCCCCTGCGCGCCGCCCTGGGGCTTGGCTTGGCTACCGGTGTGGGTCCCAGGAAGCAGGAGGTCGATCGGCGACTGGGCCTCGGTGACTTTGGCCCCGGGCGGCGGGGTGAACGCGAAGGTCGACGCCGCCGGCACCGAGAAGTCGACGGAGCTGAAACCCAAGTCGATGGCCGGGGTGCCCGAGTCGCGCGAGAGCACCTGCACCCGCAGGGGCAGGCCGGTGGCGGAGTCGACGGCGATCACCACGTCGGCGACAAGGGTGTTGGACGACTTGGGGGCGAGCACCAGCTCGTAGGCCGGTTGGCCCGCCACCATGACGGTGTCACGAACGGAGACCCGGGTGGTGGGGTCGACCGAGGCGAGGAAGTGGTCGGCCAGGGACTGCGGCGTGGGTGCCACCTCGGGGGGGGCCGACTTGCTGGCCTGGTCGGGGGCACCAGAGGCTTCGCCCTTCAGGGCGAGATGCGAGGCCTGCTGGCCGTTGCTCTGCCATACCCAGACGTCGGAGCCCGAGCGCACGACGTCGTCCTCGGCCAACGAGGAGGGCAGGGCGAGTCGGACGTTGCCGCCGGCCTGCCAGACCCGCATCGTGTGAGCGCCGGTGAGCAGGCTGGTGAGGAAGCTGCCCTTGTCGCCCACCACGCTGCTCAGGTCGGGCAGCCCGAGATGGGGGGTCGAGGTGATGGTGCCCGACAGGCCGGGGACCGAGGCCTGGGAGACCTTGGCCACCAGGTCGCGGGCGGTGATGGGCGCGAGCGCGGGCGGGGCGTCGGCTCCGGCCAGGGTGGGGAGGACGGCATAGGAAGCGACGAGGGCGGCTGCTACCAGCGGGGCCACCAGCCAGCGCAAAAGGGGGCGAGGGGTACGTGTCATGCCTCCAGTGCACCACGTGCACCATGAGACCGTGCCAAGCGGGGGCTAAGAACTTCCTCAATTCTTGGTGCGGCAGGCAAGCCGGGCGAGCCACCCTGGTGGCAGGTGGGGGCCAATATGGGATGTGCGGATCCTCGTGGTCGACGACGAGCCGGCCGTCCAAGCTTCGCTCGAGCGCATCCTCCGCCAGGCCGGCTACCAGGTGGGCTCGGCCTCCGACGGCCGGCGGGCGCTCACCGCCGTTGCCGAGACGGCCCCCGATGCCATCGTCCTCGACGTGGTGATGCCCGGCCTCGACGGCCTGGAAGTCACCCGTCGCCTGCGCCACATGGGTGATCGAACGCCGGTGTTGCTGCTCACCGCCCGCGACGGGGTGTCGGATCGGGTCGCCGGCCTCGACGCCGGGGCCGATGACTACCTGGCCAAGCCGTTCGCGGTGGAGGAGCTGCTGGCCCGCCTGCGCGCCCTGTTGCGCCGTTCGGGGGCCGCCGAGCCCATGGAGCTGCGCGTGGGCGACTTGGTGCTCGATCCCGTCTCCCACCAGGCCAGCCGGGGAGGACGGCCCCTCGATCTGACCCGTACCGAGTTCGCCCTGCTCGAGTTGTTCCTGGCCAACCCGGGCCGGGCTCTCGCGCGGACGGCGATCTACGAGGCGGTCTGGGGTTACGACTTCGGGCCGGCATCGAACTCCCTCGACGTGTATGTCGGGTATCTCCGGCGCAAGACCGAGGCCGATGGCGAGCCCCGCGTGCTTCACACCCTGCGGGGCGTGGGATTCATCCTGCGGGAGCCATGAGCGAGGACCCCGGCCTGCGTGGCCAGAACGCAACGGCAAGCGCAGCGTCGGTCCGCAGCCACCAGAGGCCATGAGGTTCCGTACCCGGCTGACCCTCGTGGCGGCCGGCGCGGTGGCCGCCGCCCTGGTGCTGGCCTCGATCGTGGTCTATGTCGCCGTGGCGGCCAGTACCCGGTCGCAGGTCGACGACAGCCTGCGACGCCAGCGGCTGGTGCTGGCCAACTCGGCCACCAACTCGACCCCTGGTGGCGATGGCCAGGTCGTCACCGTTGACGGCGCGATCGTCCCCCTGCGTCCCGACAGCCTGACGCTGCCGTTCGTCGGCGAGGCTCGTTCCGTGGCAGCCGGGCGGGCAGGCGCCCGGTTCCGTGACGTACACGTGGCCGGCTCGCACCTGCGCGTGCTCATCGCCCCCCTGAGCGGGGGGCAGGGCCGGGCTGTCGAGCTGGCCGCGCCGCTCGACCGGGTCGACGAGCTGCTGCACCGGTTGTCGGTCGCACTGCTGGTCGTGACCGCCGGCGGGGTGGCCCTGGCCGGTGTGGTCGGGCGGCTGGTGGCGTCGACGGCATTGGGGCCGGTGCTGCGCCTGCGCGCTGCAGCCCGCGAGGTGGCATTGTCGCAAGTGCCGCCACCGGTGGGGCATTCCGGTACCCGGATCCCGGTGGAGGGCAACGACGAGCTGGCCGACCTGGCTGGCAGCTTCAACGAGATGGTGGCCGCCCTGGAACGGTCACTGGCGGCGCAGCGAGCCCTGGTCGCCGACGCGTCCCACGAGCTACGGACCCCGCTCACCAGCCTGCGGGCCAACGTCGAATTCCTGTTGCGCGAGCCGGGGATGGAGGCCCACGCTCCCGTCCTGGCCGAGCTGCGCGACGAGATCGAGGACCTGGGCACCCTGGTCTCCGACCTGGTGGAGCTGGCCCGCCAAGAGGACGATGCCGACGACGGCGTCGACGTTCGCCTCGACGAGCTGACAGCCACGGCCGTGGCGCGGGCGTCCCGGCGGGCGGCGGGTGTCCGATTCACCACCCACCTCGATCCCGTGATTGTCAGGGGAAGCTCCGCCCGTCTGGAGAGGGCTGTCGCCAACATCTTGGACAACGCTGTCAAGTGGAGCCCGCCGGGCAGCACCGTGGAGGTGTCGGTCGGCGGTGGCGAGGTGGTGGTTCGCGACCACGGTCCCGGCATCGCGCCCGGCGACATCGCCCATGTCTTCGACCGCTTCTACCGATCGGGCCAGGCGCGCCATCTCCCCGGTTCGGGACTCGGCCTGGCCATCGTGCGCCAGGTGGCCGAGGCCCACGGGGGATCGGTGTCGGCCGAGCATGTTCCCGGCGGCGGCACCCGCCTGCGGCTGTGGCTGCCCGAGTCGACCTCGGCGGCGTCCTGAGACGCACAATCGAGGTGTGCCCGACGTCGTCCACATAGCCGACCCCGCCGACCCTCGCATCGTCGACTACGTCGGCCTCACCGACCCCGAGCTGCGCCGCCGGCGCGAGCGCTCCCACGGCACCGAGGGCGGGTTCTTCATCGCCGAGGGTGACGTGGTCATCCGCCGGCTGGTGAGGTCGGCGTTCCTGGTGCGCTCATTCCTGCTGACGCCCGGGCGGTGGGCGGCGTTGGGGCCGGAGCTGGCCGACGTGGACGCGCCGGTCCACGTCGCCACCCAGCCGGTGATGGATGCCATCGCCGGCTTTCACCTCCACAGGGGGGCCCTGGCATCGGTCGACCGTCCCCCTCCGGCTGATCCCGCCGCACTGGCAGAGGCCGCCGACCTGGTGGTGGCCGTCGAAGGGGTCAACGACCACGAGAACCTGGGCGCCCTCTTCCGCAACGCCGCGGCGTTCGGCGCCGGCGCCGTCATCCTCGACCCCACCACCGCCGACCCCTTCTACCGGCGGGCGGTCCGGGTGTCGGCCGGCCAGGTGCTGCACGTGCCCTTCGGGCGCGTTGCCAACTGGCCCGACGCTCTGACCCACTTGGGCAACGCGGGCTTCGAGGTACTGGCTCTCATCCCGTCACCCGAAGCCCTGGACCTGCGCGCTGTTGCATCACGGCCCAAGCAGGCCGTGGTGGTGGGGGCGGAGGGGCCGGGGCTGTCGGCCGGGGCCCTGGCCGCCGCTGACCACCGGGTGAGGATCGCCATGGCTCCTGGCGTCGACTCTCTCAACGTGGCCACGGCCGCAGCGGTGGCACTTCACCACCTGGCCCGTCGTCGACCCAGTCGGCGGTGAGGAAGGCCCAGAAGGCGAGGCCGGCCCACCGGCCGTAGGGTGCGAAACGGCGGGCGATGGCAGTGTCGGTCACGGCCGGCTTGTTCACCAGGCGGGCGTACTTCGGCCTCGTCCACGAGTCGAGGACCAGGCGCGAGTAGCGGCCCAGGAGCACCATGATGTGGGCCGCGGCGTAGGGGCCGACGCCGGGAAGGCTCTGGAGGAAGGCGGCCACCTCGTCGTCGCCGCGGGCGCTCTCGGCGCCGAGGGCTTCGAGGTCGACGTTGCCGTTGGCCACCGACGCGGCCAGGGCGGCGAGGTAGCGGCTCCGGTACCCGGCGCGTACCACGTCTCGGTAGAAGCCGTCGCCCGCGGCGGCCATGGCTTCGGGGGTGGGGAAGGCCCGGCCGCCCGGGCCGCTGGAGGAGCCCCCGGCGCGGCCACGCCCAGGTGCTCGACCAGGGCACCGATCATGCGCCGGGTGGCAGCCCAGGAGCAGTTGGTGGTACACAGCGTCTTCACCACGTCCTCGAAGACCGTGGGTGCCCGCACCAGGCGCCCGGCGCCGGCGGCCACCCACGCCAGATCGGCGTCAGCAGCCACCAGGGCGTAGAAGCCCGACAGGTCCTCGTCGAGTCGCAGCACGTGGCGCGCCGCACTCAACACCTGGGCCGGCTCGGCGGCCCGCACTCGGGGGCCCAGGAGCGTGACCCGGGCGTGTCCAGCGTCGCCCGGGCCGATCACCGCGGTGCGGGCCCGGTTGCCGGGCAGCGGGAGGATGATAGTGAGGGAGCGAGCCTCGGTGTCGAGGGTCATGGGGGCCAGGGCGGTCAGGCCGTGCGAACGCAGGGTGCGCCACAGGTCAACAGGCTCACCTGCCGGGCCGGCCAGGACCAGGTCGACGGACGTGGGCGTGGCGGTGGTCACTCGGGGGTAGGACGTTAGCCATGGACGACACCAAGGCAGAGCCAGACGACACCCCCACCGAAGAGCCCGACGAGGGCCGCCTCGACGAGTTGGGCGACCGCATCCAGTCGGTGCGCTCGCAGGCTGCGGAAGCGGTGGTGGGCGTGGACGAGCCCAAGGGCGAGAACCAGGAGAAGTTCGCCGAGAGCGGCAGCGAGGAGGCGGCCGCCGAAGACGACCAGGCCATCGCCCCGCCCGGCTGACGAGGGAGCCGGGTTCGCCGCCAAAGCGGCGGAGTTGCCCGCCCAGGGGGTTGAGCGGGAAGACTCTCGGCCATGACCCTCGTGCACCGCGTCCTGCCGCCTCAACCCGTGACGAGCCTGGAAGAACACGTCGACAGGGGAGGCGGCAAAGGGCTCCAGGCCGCCCGGCGTGTCGAGCCCGAGGCGCTCGTCGCCCAGCTCGAGGCTTCCGGGCTCCGGGGTCGGGGGGGCGCAGGCTTTCCCACCGGCACCAAGTGGCGCACCGTGGCCGAGAACCGGTCGCCCCAGCTGCCTACCACGGTGGTCGTCAACGGTGCCGAGGGTGAGCCGGGCACCTACAAGGACCGCACCATCCTGCGCTTCGATCCGTACTCGGTGCTCGAGGGGGCGCTCATCGCCGCCCTGGCGGTCGGAGCGGACTCGGTGGTCGTCGCCCTGAAGCGCACCTTCACCACCGAGGTAGCCAGGGTGCGCGAAGCCATCGCCGAGGTGGAGCGGGTGGGCTGGGCCGACGGGATGACCCTGTTGGTGTTCGAGGGCCCGGCGGAGTACCTCTACGGCGAGGAGACCGCGCTGCTGGAGACCATCGACGGGCGCTACCCGTTCCCACGCATCTCCCCGCCCTTCCGCCGCGGTGTGGTGGAGGTGGTGGAGACCGACGCCGACGCCGCCTCCCGCAGCGGGCTGTCCGCCCACGTGGAGATGGCCGGCCCCGGCGGTGACTCCGCCCCGCCCCCGGCGCTCGTCGACAACGTGGAGACGCTCGCCAACGTGCCGCGGATCATCGCCCGGGGCGCGGCATGGTTCCGCACCGAGGGAACCGAGCGCTCGCCGGGCACCATCGTGTGCACGGTCACCGGCCAGGTGCGCCGCCACGGCGTGGGCGAGGTGATGATGGGCACGCCCCTGCGCGAGGTGCTGGACGACATCGGGGGCGGCCCCCTGCCGGGCCGGCGCATCAAGGCGGTGATGTCGGGCGTGGCCACCGGGCTGATCACCGCCGACCAGCTCGATACCCCGGTCAGCTACGAGTCCATGGCCGAGGCCGGCAGCGGCCTGGGCTCGGGCGGGTTCATGGTGTTCGACGACACTGACGACATGACGGCGGTGGCGGCCGGGGCGTCGCGGTTCCTGGCCGTCGAGTCATGCGGCCAGTGCACCCCCTGCAAGCAGGACGGCCTGGTGCTCGCCGACCTATGGGCCAAGCTGTGCCGGGGGGAAGGCAGTGCCGCCGACGTGGAGACGATCCGCAAGCGGGGAGAATCAGGGGGCGGGGAGGAGCGACGCTCCCTCGCCAACCCCCACAAAGCGGGGGGTACCAACACACCCGAACAACTCGCCGC
>JBPCJQ010000012.1:0-24427 GCA_051005135.1 Acidimicrobiales bacterium | reverse complement strand
TAGCTGTCCCGCGCACTTACGCGGTGGGGGATGCCGTCGATACCATCGGCGTCCATGGCTGACCGAGTGCGACTGAGCCTTTTCTGCCCCACCTGACTCCCCGGGTACCACCTGCCGTACTTCTCGGCAGTGGCGAGCGGTCTGTTCGCCGACTACGACCTGGTGGTGGAGATCCTCGACCCGCCACCCCCACCGGGCACGACCAATGCCCAACGCGTGGCCAACGGGGGGGCCGACTTCTGCCTCACCGGTGTCACCTACTTCCTGGCAGCCCAGAAGGAGGCAGGCGACCACTTTCCGGCCCGCTTCGTGTCGGTCATCCACCAGCGCAGCCCGCTCGGGGCCATCGTGGCCGAGAGCTCGGGCATCCGCGCGCCGGCCGACCTGGCCGGGCGCCGGCTGGGCAGGACCGAGCTCACCGGTTGGCAGGCTGACGAGCTGGTGGAGGCGTTGGCCGACAGGGGCGTGGGGGCGCCGATATGCGTCGACCTTGGCCCGGTCAAGGGGCCCGATGCCCTGGGGCGGGGAGACATAGACATCGTGGCCACCTTCGTCGACGCCACCAGCCGGGTACGAGCCAAGGGTGGTTTGCCGGTGAGGGCTGTCCACGTGGGCGGCGACATCTATGCCAGCGGCCTGGTCGCCGCCGATCATCTCCCGACCGAGTTGGTGGAACGTATGCGAGCGGCAGTGGGGGCTGCGTTTCAGGCCCAGCGTGACGACCCCGAGGCCGGCATCGCCGACTTCTGCCAACGCTTCCCCGAGGCCGAGCCTGCGCATGCCCGCGAGAGCTGGGCTCTCCTGGAGCCCTACGCCTTCGCCGACGGCATGGTCGGTGCCATGGACGTGGCCCGGTGGGAGTCGACCATCGACTGGCTGGCCAGAGTCCACTGGCTCCCGCCCGTGGCTCCCGAGCGGGTGTACCGACCGGATCTGGCAGCCCCCGGCCGCTCAGCTCAACGGTGCTAGGGCGGGAGGGTGGCCAGGCCGCCCCAGAACTGCTGGATACCGATGGCCAACGAGAGGCTTCCCTCGAAGGTGGGCGCCTTCACGACGTAGCAGTTGGCACCCAGCGCGTAGGCTCGGGCCACGTCGGCGGGTTCGGCCGAACCGGAGATGACGACCACCGGTATGCGCCGGAGGTCGGGATGGGACTTGATCTCGGCCAGCACCTCGTCGCCACCCAGACCGGGCAGCCGCAGGTCGAGCAGGACGAGGTCAGGTCGACCACCGTCGCCCGGCTCGTGCAGACGCCGGAGCGCTGTCTCGCCATCGGGGTGCACGCCGAGGCGGCGCCCGAGCCCGGCTCGGCGCAGGCATTCCGCCATCAGTCGGGCCTGTTGCGGGTCGTCCTCCACCATCAGGACGGCCAGGCCGCCGTCGACTCCACTCGTCATCCCGATCTCCTCGAGGCCGCGGCTCGCGGCGATGGTGACGCATCGGAGGTGACGGGACTGTGACGGTCAGGCGTCGGCCACCAACCGGTAGCCGAATCCCCGGACGGTCTCGACCGAGGCTCGGCCGAAAGGTCTGTCGATCTTGGCCCGCAGACGCGTGACCAAAGCGTCGACCACATTGGACCTGGCCTCGAAGGCGAAGTCCCAGAGCAGCTCGTAGAGACTGCCGCGTGTGACCACTTCGCCGGGATGCTGGGCAAGTGTTTCGAGAAGCTGGAACTCCTTGGGGCTCAGGCACACGTCGACGCCCGAGCGTCGTACCCGCTTCTCGCCAGGATCGATGGCGAGGTCGCCCACGCTGAGGACGGTAGGACGAGCGGCACGCCCACGGCGGCCCACGGCGCGCAGGCGGGCGTCCAGCTCGGCCAGGGAGAACGGCTTCACCAGATAGTCGTCGCCCCCGGCGTCGAGGCCGGTGACGCGGTCGCTGACCTCGTCGCGGCCGGTGAGGAAGATGACCGAGGCCCACACCTCGGCGGCTCGAAGGCGGCGGCACACCTCGAAGCCGTCGGGCGGGGGGACGTTGACGTCGAGAAGGATGGCGTCGAAGCTCACCTCGGTCGCCATCCAGATGGCGTCTTCGCCATTGGTGGTCACGTCGACGGCGTGACCTGAACGCCCCAGCGCCCGCTGCAGGAGGCCGATAACCTCCTCGTCGTCCTCGACGACCATCAGGCGCATGGCATCCTCAAAACGGGCTCCAACAAACGGGCGCGGGGATGGTGAAGCACAGGCGGGCGCCAGCACCTGGGTTGTCTTCGGCCCAGATGCGGCCGCCGTGTCCCTCGACGATGCGCTTGCACATGGCCAGGCCGATACCAGTGCTGGCCTCGGCGCCTTGAGCCTGGAGGCGCTGGAACACCCTGAAGATGCGCTCCCGATGACGGGCCTCGATGCCGATGCCGTTGTCGGCCACCTCGAACCGCCACTCTTCGCCGGCTCGATGTGCGGTCACCTCGACCACGGGGGCGATGCCCGGTCGGGTGAACTTGAGGGCGTTGCCGACGAGGTTCTGGAACACCTGGGCCAGCTCGGTGGGATCCCCCACGACGGCAGGCAGCGACCGGTAGCGAAGGGTCGCGTTCATCTCCGCGATCCGGGCGGCGAGGGCGTCGCAGGCGTCGTCCATGAGCTGTTGGCAGGCGACCTCTTCCCGCCGGCGGATGGTGGTGCCGACCCGGGCGTAAGCAAGGAGCCCTTCGACCAGGGACTGCAACCGGGTGGCGCCCCGACGGATGGCGTCCAGATACTCGATGCTCTCAGGATCCAACGAGGCGGCGGCGTGGTCGGCAAGGAGCTCGGCGTAGCCGGTCATCGTCTGCAGCGGCGCTCGCAGGTCGTGGGCGGCGATCGACGCGAACTCTGCAAGCTTGGCGTTCGACCTCCACAGCTCGACGTTCGCGTGCTCGAGGGCTGCGACCCGCTCGGCGAGCTCACGTTGGGTCGCGGCCCATCGTTCCGCTGGTTGCGGATCGATCGATGCTGGATGGCTGGCTAGCACGTCGGCGATGAGAGCGACCTGTCCTCTGTCTCGATGGTCACCACATCGTCGGTCCTCGTCAGCGAAGATTCAATATGTGTGCTCCGCACCTACCGGGCTTCCCACGGCCGGACCGAGTCTCACCGTTCTGGTCAGGATCCCCGCAGGGACTCGGGGCCGACACCGAGCTGGCGGGCCACCCGGGTGATCACGCCGAAGCGCTCGCCGTGCTGGGCCTTGATCGTCTCGAGGACCATCCGCACCGCTCGCTCACGGAGCACGGGCGGCGATCGCCATCACCGCGATCTCGGTAGCCTCAGCTTCTTGCACCTCGCCGCCGCCCTCGTGCTCCCAGGTCAGGGCATCGTGCTCGCCACCTGGGCGGCGCCTACATGCTGCCATCGCGACCGAAAGACTCCGGTTGATCCCAGGAACGCTCCCCTGAGGGCCTTGATCGACGGCAGCGCTCCCCGCCGGCCCGCCCCCTCGCTCGACGAGCTGCGCAGCCGACGCGACGAGATCCTCGGGTCTGCGCCCGGTACGGAGCATCCAACGTCCGGGTCTTTGGCTCGGTTGCCCGGGGCCTCCAGGACGGGGACAGCGACGTCGACTTCCTCGTCGACATGGAAAAGGGGAGGAGCTTGTTCGACCTCGCCGGAATCCACATCGACCTGCAGGACCTTCTCGGCTGCGCGGTCGACGTCGCCCTGGCCGACAGCCTCAAGGAACGAACCCGGCCTCGGATCCTGGCTGAGGCGGTTTCACTGTGAGAGGACCCCTTGGCGACCGAGCAGCCCTGGAGGACATCCTCGAATACGCCGCCCTAGTCGCGCTGGGAGATCGCCTCGAATGCCAATCGCCCCAGGCCCGGCCAGGCAAAGATCGTCTCCACGATCAGAGCGCCCTCGAGGAGCCCCCCGAGCAGCCCGCCAAGGTAGTGACCACAGGTATGGCGGCGTTGCTCAATGGCGTCGCAGTGGTCCGGCCCACCCAGGAGAACGAGTCGGCCCGCGCATCGTGCGCGGTGCCCGGTCTGTGAGCCAGGTGCCCCGAGGCTGAGCTCAGCCGGGGCCCGGGGCATCGCCCAGCTCCTGCAACTCCCGCTCGACGTCGGTCCACAGCAGGACATCGTCGTCGTCGTCGTCGTCGTCGTCGTCGTCGCCGTCGCTCGAGCGGGCCGGATCGGCGCGACCTTCGCCCTCGCTGCGCTCCTCGTTGGCGTACCAACGGAAGAAGATCACCGCGATCACCGTCCACAGGTAGAAACCGGAGCCGATCTTCATGATCAGCCCGGCCACCTGCTGGTCGGACAGGGCGGTGACACCCCACAGCCGGGGGAAGGTCTCGTAGACGTGGTACAGGGGCTTGGCCCCGAAGGTGAGGAAGGAGGCAGGCACCGTGGGCACCACCGTCTGCAGGAACAGGTAGAGCATCTGGGTGACGGGCCGGGCCCGGGGCACCTCGGGCACCGTGCTGACCACCGGGAGCCACATGAGCAGGGCGGAGACGAGCAGCACGGCGTGGGCCACGAAATGCAAGGGGTGCTGGCGCACGGTGAGGTTGACCACCGCCGGCCAGTGGCTGAGCACCAGCACGAGGTTGAACTGGATCAGGCCCGGCACGGGGCGGGCTATCCAGCGCACCACCCGCAGGCGCCGGGTGGGCGGGTCACCGGGGTCCCTGATGCCGAGGACCTGGCGCCATAGCCAGGCCGGCAGCCCCAGGAGCAGCAGGGGGGAGGCGACGAGGGTGAACAGCAGGTGCTGCACCATGTGGAAGCTGTAGAGGTAGTGCTCGGCCAGGTCGTGGATCGGCCAGTCCGACGCCAGCAACAACACCGCTACACCAGCCAGGAAGAAGCCAAGCCGTTGGCGCTCGAACCGCACGCTGGCGACACGGTGGGCGCCGGCGTAGGCCAGTGCCAGGCCACCAACGAGCACCCACACGTCGGGGTGGGCGTGCCAGGCCGGGAAGGCCACGGCGCCAACCATAGCTAGATCACCCCCCGCCCCGGGTCCAGACGTGGAAGGTGGTGAGCACGACCGTGTAGACGAACACGGCCAAGGCCAGGCCGATCACGAACAGGCGGCGGAAGATGCGGCTGTCGAAGCGCAGATGCATGAACCACAGCACGACCATGGAGAACTTCACCACCGACAGGACGAGCAGGATGGGCACCAGCGCGTCCTTGACAGCCGACACGTAATAGACGGCCACCTCGGTCCCGGTGATGAGCGCCAGGACGAGGGCCACCCCGATGTACTGGCCCTCGCTGGGGTGGGCGTGGCCGGGCGTGGTGGGGTAACCGACGTCGGCAGCCTCGTCGGTGACGGCCCCGGCGTCGGGCGCCGGCTTCTCGGGTGACGACGTGGTGGCCATCAGGGGATGAGGTACACGACGGTGAAGATGATGATCCAGACGATGTCGACGAAGTGCCAGTACAGGCCGACCAACTCGACCGTCTCGGACTTGGAGGCCGGGAGCCTGCCCTTCACCGACAGGCTCCACAGCGACAGAAGCATGAGGATGCCGAGGGTGACGTGGGCCCCGTGGAAGCCGGTGAGCACGAAGAAGCTGCTACCGAACAGGTTGGTGGAGATCTTGAGGCCCTTGTCGTAGAAGGTGGTGAACTCGTACATCTGGCCGGCCACGAAAGAGGCCCCCAGCAGGGCGGTGGCGAGCAGCCACACCCGGAGGCGTCGGTGGTCACCGCGCTGGATGGCAGCCAGGGCCAGCACCATCGTGAGCGAGCTCATGAGGAGCACGAACGAGCTCACCGACGTGTAGGGGATGTCGTACACGTCTTTGGGCTTGATGGTGTGGGGGGCGCTGCGCCCCCGGAACAGCATGTAGGTGGATATCAGCGCCCCGAACAGCAGGCACTCAGAGCCCAGGAAGGCCCACATCGCCACCTTCTCGTTGCTGAGGCCGGTGGAGGTGGGAGGGTGGCCCTCGGGGGCCTCGGTGTGGCTGCCCTCGCTGGCGACAAGCGTCACTTGGCCACCTCCTCCCCGCCTGATACGCCCACCGGCTCGAGGTCGGTGGACGGCACCGGTTCGGGTTCTTCGGGGGCGGTGGCGGGCTCCAAGGCCCATGAGTAGAGGCCTCCCAGCACCCACAGGCCACCCACGATGGCGACGATCCACACCCGGTAGATCATCCCGTAGCAGATGATCGCCAGGCCCAGGGAGGCGAAGGGGGGCCAGTACGAGGGCGACGGCATGTGGACGTGGGGCTCGTGCTCGCCATCCCCGGCATGCTCGTCGGTGTCGCCATCGTCAGCCGGCTCGTCGCCGTCGACGGCGGCTATCACCTTGGCCTCGGCATCTTCGGCCGCCACCGTCTCTGCTGGCACCCGGGGTACGGGACGGCCCTCGTCGTCCTCGGTGTACTTGCGGTGCCACAGCTCGTCACGGGCCGTCACCATGGGTACCTCGGCAAAGTTGTACTCGGGCGGGGGCGACGACGTCGACCATTCCAGGGTTCTGGCGTCCCAGGGGTCGTCACCGACCTCGGGGCTCTTGCGCGAGACCCACACGTTGTAGACGAACAGCAGCACCCCTGCTGCGATAACGAACGAACCGATGGTGGAGACCTGGTTCCAGAAGTCCCATCCCCGGTGCGACGGGTAGGTGTAGATCCGCCTGGGCATACCCTGCAGGCCGAGGATGTGGAACGGCCCGAACGTCATGTTGAAACCGACGATGAAGAGCCAGAACTGCAGCCTCCCCAGCTTGTCGGACAGCATGCGCCCGGTTACCTTCGGCCACCAGTAGTAGATGCCGGCGAACAGGCCGAAGACGCTGCCACCGAACAGCACGTAGTGGAAGTGGGCCACCACGTAGTAGGTGTCGGTCTGCTGGGTGTCGGCCGGAACGACCCCGTGGGTGACGCCCGACAGCCCGCCGATGGTGAACATGGCCACGAACCCCACCGCGAACAGCAGCGGCGTGGTGAGGCGGATCTTGCCCCGCCACAGGGTGGCCAGCCAGTTGAAGATCTTCACCCCGGTGGGCACGGCGATGAACATGGTGGAGGCACTGAACGCCGAGGTGGCCACCGGGCCCAGCCCGCTGGCGAACATGTGGTGGGCCCACACCCCCCAGCCCATGAAGCCGATGGCGATGCCCGAGAACACCATCACCTGGTAGCCGAACAGAGGCTTGCGAGCGAAGACGGGGATGACCTCCGAGACGATGCCCATGGCCGGCAGGATCAGGATGTACACCTCGGGATGGCCGAACAACCAGAAGAGGTGCTGCCACAAGAGCGGGTCGGAACCCGCCTGGGCGTTGAAGAAGTTGGCACCGAACTGGCGGTCGAACATGAGCAGGAAGAGGGCGACGGTTATCACCGGGATGGCGAACAGCAACAGGAACTGGGCAACCAGCGCCATCCAGGTGAAGATGGGCATGCGGAACAGGCTCATGCCCGGTGCTCGCATGTTGACCACGGTGACGATGAGGTTGACGGCACCGCTGAGCGAGGCGATGCCGAGGATCTGCAGGCCGAACACCCAGAAATCGATGTTGTGCCCGGGGTTGTAGAGCTTGAGGGTGTTGGGGGCGTAGCCGAACCAGCCCCCGTTGGGCGCACCCCCGAGGATGAAGCTGGAGTACATGAACAGCCCGCCCACGAGGAAGACCCAGTAGCCGAAGGCGTTCAGGCGCGGGAAGGCCACGTCTCGGGCGCCGATCTGCAACGGGATCAGGTAGTTGGCGAAGGCGGCAGAAAGGGGCATCACGAAGAGAAAGATCATCGTGGTGCCGTGCATGGTGAACACCTGGTTGTAGGTGTCGGCGCTGAGGAAGGTGTTGTTGGGCGAGCCCAGCTGGATGCGCAGCAGCAGCGCCTCCAGCCCCCCCAGCATGAAGAAGGCCAGGGCGGTGACGCCGTACATGATGCCGATCTTCTTGTGGTCGACGGTGGTGATCCACGACCAAATCCCCTTGGTGTAACCGGTGGGCCGGCGCAGCAGGCGAACCGGCTGCTCGGGGGGGACGAAGGGGGGGCGGACAGGTTCGGTGACGATGGCCATCAGTGGCTGCCTCCGTCGCGCGGCGCGTTGCCTGCGGTCACTTGAGGGTCTCCAGGTAGGCGATGAGCTTGGTGATCTCGTCGCCGCTGAGATTGAGGTTGGGCATCTTGGAGCCCGGCTTCACCCCGGGCGGGTTTTGCAACCATGTGCGGAGGTTGCCGGCGTTGAGGTCGAACATGCTGCCGGCAAAGGTGGTGCGGCTGGAGAGGTGGGTGAGGTTGGGCCCCACCTTGCCCGATGAGACCCCCTCCACGGTGTGGCAGCCCGAGCAACCCTTGGACGTGAACAGCACCAGGCCGTCGGCCGCCGGGGTTCCCGGCGCGGGGGCGGTGGCGGCCAGGCGCTGGTTGTCCACCCAGGCCTGGAAGTCCTGCGGGGTCTGCACCATGGCCCGCAGGCGCATGTTGGCATGGCTGAGGCCGCAAAACTCGGTGCACTGGCCCAGGTAGGTGCCCAGCTTGTCGCCGGTGAGGTTCATGTGGTTCTGGCGGCCGGGGACCACGTCGGTCTTACCCCCGAGCTTGGGCACCCAGAAGCTATGGATCACGTCGGCGCCGATCAGGGTGATCTCGAGGGGCCGGCCCACCGGCATGTGCAGCTCGTTGGCCGTGACCACACCCAGGTCGGTGTAGTTGTACTCCCACCACCACTGGTGGGCGGTGACGGTGACGTTTATGGCGTTGGCCGGTTTGCGGGCCAGCTTGAAGATGGTGGCAATGGTGGGTATGGCGATGGCGAACAGGATCGCGGCGGGGATGAGCGTCCAGCCCACCTCGAGGCGGGTGTTGCCGTGCACCTGCACCGGCTCGGGGGCGCCTTCCCGGTGGCGGTAGCGGATGACGAAGATGACGGCCATGCCCTCGACGGCCACGAAGACCACGGCGGCCACGATGAAGACGGGGTTGATCAGGTTGTCGATGGTGCGGGCGTTAGGACCAGCCGGCTTGAGCGTGTCCTGGGGGGCGTTGGCGGCGCAGGCGGCGGCCACCATGGCGAACAGGACGAGAGAGCCCCCCATGCGGAGACGTCGACCTCTGGCCTGCCCTCTCACTCCGCGATCCTCCAACGTTCGCCGGCGATCACCACTGTCTCCCGAGGCCGCGGCAAACGTCCAATCCTCAACTCAGGCGGTGACCACGAGCTTGCCCTGCATGCTGGGGTGCACGTCGCAGTGGAAGTAGTAGGTGCCGGCCGGAGGGGCGGTGAAGCGGTAGTCGACGGTGACGGGGCCGGGGATGATGTCGCCGGTGAAGACCCGCTTTGTGAAGTCGGGGTCGCTGAAGATGGCGATGTTGTGGGGGATGGCCTTGTCCTCGTTCTTGAACGAGATGTCGGCGGGAAGGTCGGCTTTCACCGTGACCTGCTTCTCCAGGAACTGCAGCCCCTGGGCCGCCACCTTGACCGGGCCGGCCGACACCCCCGCCGGCTTCTCGATCTTGCGGGGCCCAACCGCGGCAGCGACGATACCACCGCCGCCGAGCACCGCGCTGGCCACGGCGAGAATGGCGACCAGCGCTTGCTTGGAGAGCTCGGGCGCCATCGTGACCAGGCTGGCCGTGGCCAGGATGGTGATGGCGGCGAGCAGGGCGATGGCCGTCGATGCCTGCTCCGGCACGGCCAGCAGCACCCGGGACAGGAAGAACATCAGGCTGAAGATGCTGAACAGCCCGACCACCGGCAGGCCGATGGGCAGGAGGTCGTGAGCCATGCCGGTGTGGTCGGAGGACACACCGGTCATCCAGCCCGCCACCGTGGCCACCCCTACGACCAAGCCGGCGACGGTCATCACCGGGCCGACCACGAAGCCCAGCAGGACCAGGGTCAAGGCCACCGCGCCCAGCGCCGGCCACAGCCCGCCGGCCACGGGGCGGACCGGCGCCACCGGGTGCAGCTCGGGCGGCGGGGCGTCCGGGGGTACGACAGGTGGGAGCTCGTTGCTGCGCTCGCCTGTGACTGCGATGCCGGCGAAGGCGGCCACCAGCACCAGGCCCAGGAGCATGAGCACGCCGTCGCGCTCGCCGGTGGAGATGCCGTAGGCAAGGGCGGCCACCAACGCCAACCCGGAGAGCGCCAGGTCGACCTTGGCCGACTGCGTCAGCAAGGCGACACCACTTCGCTACTTGTGGGCATGACGACTCAGGAGGAACAGGGCGGTCATCACGCTGAGCCAGGTGACGTTGCCGAACTGCCAGAACAAGGCCGCGGCGGCCACCGGGTCGTGGTCGTCACGGCCGTAGTGGCCGGCCACCGTCTGCGCCGCCACCACCATCACGGCCACGATGCCGACTACGACATGGACGAGGTGGAAACCGATGAGCAGGTCATAGAGGGTGGCGTAGGCGTGCTTGGAGGGCCCGAAGCCGGCGTGGACCATGGAGTACCACTGGGCGTTGGCGATGGCCAGGCCCAGGATCACGGTGAGCACCGCAGCCGAGAAAGCGTTGCGCTGATCGTTGCGGCGGACGGCGAAGACCATCCAGGCCACCGACGCCGCCGACATGGCCACCGTGATGGTGACGACGGTGGGCAGGTAGGTGCTGAGCTTCACGCCGGGGGCAGGCCACGCCGGCGAGCCGCCCTTCACCGTGAAGTAGGCCACCAGCATGGTCACCAGCACCATGGCATCGGCCGCCAGCAGCAGCTTCATCCCCAGCAGGGTGGTGCCCGGTGGTCGCCCGGCGGGCAGAGGCTCCACCCTGGCACCGGTGGGTAGCGCCAACGGCGAGGCGCCATGCCCGGTGGCCGAGGGGACCGCAGCCCGGTCGGGGGCGGTGACCGCCATCAGCCGTTGCCCTCGGATCCGAGCTGGGCGGCAACACGCAGGTCGAGCACGGGGGCCTCCGAGCGGATCTCGGGGAGCCGGTCGAAGTTGTAGGAGGGCGGTGGCGACGACGTGGCCCATTCCAGGGTGTGGCCGCCCCAGGGATCGGCTCCGGCGGCCCTGCCCCGGCGACCGACCACGCTCAGGGCCAGATCAGACACGAAGACCACGAAGCCCAGGGCAGTGAGGACAGCACCCGCGGTGGCGACCAGGTTGGCGGGGCGAAAGCGGTCGTCGGAGGCGTAGGTGGCGACGTGCACATGCATCTCCTGGTAACCGAGCACGAACATGGCCAGGCCACTCACCAGCATCCCACCGGCGAGAAGCGTGGCGGCCAGCAGGGCCGCTTTCTCCGACAGATGGCGCCCCCAGAGCTTGGGCGCCCAGTAGGCGAGGGCGGCGACCGCGGCCAAGGTGGAAGCACCGAAGAACAGCGTGTGTTGGGTGGCCACCTGCCAGTAGTCGCGAGCGGCGATGGTGCTCGACCCTACGGCCGCCACGGCGGCACCGGCCAGGCCCAAGGCCAGCACCACCAGGAACCCGGCCATATAGGCCATGGGGGCGGTGAACAGCTCGGCCGCCCGTACCGTCGCCTCCCGCAGGCCCGAGCCGGCGGTAGCCACCAGGTTCAGGGCAACCGAGGCCACCGGAGCCAGAACCAGCAGGGCGCCGACCGCGAACATCCCCCGGGCCCGTGACAAGCTGGCCACCTGGCTGCCCCAGCCGGCGAAGGCGAGCACGCCGAGCGCGCCCAACGCGGCGGTAGCCCGTCGATGGGAGAACAGACGGCGGCGGGCGAAGACGGGCACGATCTCGGCCGCCACTCCCAGGCCGGGAATCAGGAACGCCCACAGGGTGGGGTAGGCGGCAAACCAGAACAGCCGAGGCCACAGGAGGGAGTCGCCGCCGCCGGAGCCCGTGAAGCCATTGAAGATGTGCCCGTTGTAGTGGCGGTCTACGAAGAGCATCACGAGGGCGCCGACCAGCACCGGCAGGGCCAGGATAAGCACCGAGCCCGACACCAGCACCGACCAGGAGAACAGCGGCGTCCGCCGCAAGCTCAGCCCGGGTGCGCGCATCTTGATCACAGTCACCACCAGGTTGGCGCCCGCCAGCACCAGGGCGGTGGCCACCAGGCCCAGGCCCAGGACGGCCAGGTCGGCCGACTCGCCCCGGAAGGCCCGGCCCTCGGGGATGGGCGTGGACAACGCCCATCCGCTGATGACCTTGCCCCCGCTGGCGAACGGCGAGGCGATCATCATCCCCCCGCCCGCCACTACCAGCCACAGGGCCAGGGCCTGGAGGCGGGGGAAGGCCAGGCGGGCAGCTCCGATCTGGAGGGGTACCACGGCCGTGGCCACGCCCACCCAGACCGGGCCCAGGAAACCGAACACGCCGAGCGTGCCGTGCAGGGTGAACAGCTGACGGTAGGTGCTGTCGGTCACCACACCGGTGTCGGGCCCGCTGAGCTGGGCCCGCATGACGGCGGCGAGCACGCCGGCGACGACCAGGAAGACGATGCCGAGGACCACGAACAGGGTGCCGACGACCTTGTGGTCGGTAGCCGGCGGCCACGGGGCAGGTGTTGCCGGCGCCTCTGCGGCGGTGACCTCCTCCTCGGTGGCCTCGGTCGTATCGGTCACAGTCATTCCGGCGGACTCTATACAGCACCCCTCGACCCGATCGACTCGGGAGGCGCCTGGCTCAACGGATCAACTGGTCAACCGCCATGGCTGCGAACAGAAGGGTCACGTAGGTGATCGACCAGCCAAACAGGCGCATGGCTCGCTCGGGGGTACCGTCGGCGGCAAGCCGGGTGGCCTTCCAGGTGAAGACCCCGCCGAGGACGATGGCCGCCGCCAGGTAGAGGTCGCCCATCTGCCCCACCGGCCAGAACACCAGAGTGAGCACCCACAGGATCACGGTATAGAGCACGATCTTGCGGGCCGTCTCCGCGAAGGAGGCCACGACCGGGAGCATGGGCACGTCGGCAGCGGCGTAGTCCTCCCGGTAGCGGATGGCCAGGGCCCAGAAGTGGGGCGGGGTCCAGTAGAAGATGATGGCGAACAACACCAGGGGTGCTAGGCCCAGCGAGTCTCGGACCGCGGCCCAGCCCACGAGCACCGGCACCGCTCCGGCGGCACCGCCGATGACGATGTTCTGCGAGGAGGTGCGCTTCAGCCACAGCGTGTAGACGAAGACGTAGAAGAGGGTGGCGCTCAGGGCCAGCACCGCGCTCAGGGGGTTGACCAGCAGCCACAGCTCGACGGCGGCGGCCGCCTCCAGGACCACGGCGAAGACCAGCGCGTTGACAGGGGCGATCTCACCCGTTGCCAGAGGCCGGCCGCGGGTGCGTTTCATTAGCCGGTCTATGTCCCGGTCGAGGTACATGTTCACGGTGTTGGCCCCGGCCGCCGCCAGCGCCCCTCCCACCAGCGTGGCCAGCACCAGCCATCCTGAGGGCAGCCCCCGCTGGGCTACGACCATGGTCGGCACCGTCGTCACCAGCAGCAGCTCAATGATGCGCGGTTTGGTGAGCGCCACATAGGCCGCGACCCGACTGCGAGGGGTGACGGCGGCAGGGATGGACATCTCGGCCCGACGATACGGCTACTCGGGCCGAATCCTCAAAAGCACCTGCCCCCCGACTGGTGGTCCCTCTGTCGGGCCAAGCCGGCGGCGACCGGCCGGTAAGGTGGCGACATGGGCTGGTGTCACGAGTTCGTGTGCCAGATCGTCCCTGAATGTGACCACCCCATGACCGCCGGACAACAGGCTTGTACCTGTGACGTGTGCGGGGCGGTGTGCACCGGGCGATTCGGTGGCTGCCCCGATGTGTGGGAACAGGGGCCGAAGCCGCTGCATCTGATCGACAGACGGCTGCCGACGACTACGGCTGCCATCGCACCCGACGAGGAGGCCGGTGGGGCTGCCATGACCGACGAGAGCAACGTCTATGACGATCCGATAGAGGAACCACCCGCACCAGCTGACCCCGCCGCCCAGGTTCTAGCCTGGCTGCGAGGCGAGTTCGACGACGTCAACGCCAACATCGCCGCCCTGTCCGACCGGCTGGCCCGCCAGGAGGCCGCCCTACTCCAGGTGACGGGATCCCAGGAGGCGGAGCTCAACGTGTCACTGGCTGAGCTGGAGGGATGCGCGGCCCGCCTGCGCACCGAGGCGGTCACCATGGGCGGCACCCGGGCCGCGCTCCAGGAGGCGCTGCCTGGCCTGGTAGCCGACGCCGTTGGCCCCGCCTTGGCGTCGGGGCTCGAGTGGGCGGTGCACGAGCTGCGAACCTCGGTTTCCCAGCTGGGCGCGGCGCTGGCCGAGGCCCTGCCTGCGACGATCGCCGACGCATTGGCCCCGGCGATGGGCCACGTCCCCATGGTGCCGCCCGCGGCGGCGACAGCCGCTGTGGCCGGCGCTGGGGGTGACGAGCCCGCCGGGGGCGACATCGTCTCCCAACTTCACGAAGCCCAGGACGAGGCCGCCGAGTGGTTCACGATCGTCGTGGACGAGGCCGTCCGGCGGGCCGTCGAACGCTGGATGCCTGTGCCCGGGCCCGCCGGCCCGGGCGGTGGCGCCGCCCATGAGGCAGTTGCTGGGCCCGCCGGCCCGGCAGACCTGCCCGCGCCTGGCGCCCAACCAGGCGACGAGGCACCCCCGGCCGGGGTCGCGGCCACCGCTGAACCAGCCGCGGGCCTAAATGGCGCATCCGACCGAGACCAAGAGCTCGACGCCAGGCCCGGCTCGCCGGTGGCCTGCGAGCTGCCCGGCGTCGTGGTCGGGCCAACCTTGGCGCTCGGCATCAGCTCCGCCTTGCGCCGAGCCCGTCTTCGCGATCGACGGCGGAGGCCCGCAGGTGCCCCCTCGGCCGGTCTCTTTCACGACGACCCCACCGAAGGTGGCCTCAGCCGCCAACTCGAGCGCTTCGCCTTGTCCCACCGGGGCCTGGCCTGGATCCCGCCCAGCGGGGTATCCCCGGCCTTGGTGGTCGGCGCCGAGCGCACCGGCGAGGAAGTGCCCGTCGACCTGGCGTCCCAGCCCCTCGCCGTAGTCGGCCCGGGCGCAGCCGATGCCGCCCGGGCGTTGCTCACCACGTTCCTCGCGACCACCGGTCCCGACGTGGGGAAGGTGATCACCGTGGGTGACGTCCTGCCGCCCGGGCCGTCCTTCCCTGGGCTGGAGCGGGCCCAGTCTCTCGCGAGCGCTCTGGACGACCTCGAGGCCGAAGTGACCCGGCGGGCGGCCAGTGGCGCTGACCTCGATCGTGGGGACGAGGATCGGCCCACCGCACACACTCGACCCCTGCTCGTGCTGGCGACACCTCGGCCCGGCGCGCTGGCCGACCGGCTCAGCGACCTGGCGGGCCGTGGGAAGCCATTGGGGGTAACCACGGTGGTCGTCGGGGACACGTTCGCCGGAGCGGCAACCGTCAGCCTGCAGCCCGGTGGTGTTGTCAACACCATGTCCTCCGACCAGGGAACGGGCGACCTGGCCGGGTCCCGGTTGTTCGCCATCGACCCCGAGGCAGCAACCGAGTTGCTCCAGGTCATCGAGGCGGCCCGTACCGACGACCGCCCGGTGGTCGCTGACCCCCCCGACGAGCGGCCTTTCCCTGTGCTCATGGGCTCCGATCCCGCCCCTATCCAGGTACGGGTGCTCGGCCAGTACCGCATCGAGGTGGGAGGCAGGGAGATTCGCAGCGGGCTGCGGGCCAAAGCGCGGGAGCTGCTCGCCTTCTACCTCCTGCACCCCGAGGGCACCACCCTCGATGTCGCCACTGAAGCGCTGTGGCCGGAGGCCGACCCCGGCCGGGGTTCGGAATGGTTCTGGACCGCGCTGGGCAACCTGCGCAGCCTCTTGCGCAGGGCCACGGATACAAAGGCCCTGAAGATCATCGAACGCGACGGCGACCGGTACCGCATCGAGCCCGTGTTCGAGGTCGACCTGTGGGATTTCCAGGCCGCCCTGCCTCGTGCGGGCGCGCGCACCGGCGACCCCGAATGGGCCGCCTGTCTGCAGGCAGCTGCCGACCTGTGTCGGGGGGAGCTACTCGCTGGTGCCGACTGGGCATGGGCCGAGATGCCTCGTGAGGACCTCCGCCGCCGGGCCATCGACGTGCTCGTCTCCCTTTCCGCCACCCGGATGCTGGCGGGCGACGTGAGAGCTGCCCTGGACACGTTATCGCGAGCCGTCGAGATGGACCCGCTCAGCGAGCAGGTCTACCGGCGCATCATGCGGCTGCACGCCAGCCAGTCACGCCCCGACGAGGTGGGGGCCGCCTTCCGGAGGCTCAAGTCACGCTTGGCCGAGGTCGACCTCGAGCCCATGCCCGAGAGCGAGCGCCTCGCCATCGAGCTCTGCGGTTAGGCCGTCACACGACTTGGAGGGCATGGTCCACGACCTTGCCGTCTTCCACGTCGAGGGTGGCCATGGTGTGATGAGGCTGGGCCCGTCGCTCGGTGGGTGAGCCAGGGTTGAGGAGGAGCTGGCCGTCGAGCCCCACCGTGTCCCACGGGACGTGGCTGTGGCCGAACACCACCAGATCGGCGTCTGGGAAGCGGCGGCGCATGCGGGCGGCCCGGCCGGTCGAAGGGCCGCTGTCGTGGATCATCGCGATGCGCACGCCCTCGACGCTGAACAGACGTGTCGGCGGCAACAGGCCGGCCAGCTCTACGTCGTTATTGCCTAGAACGGCGCGGACGGGCGCGAAACCGCCGAGCTCGTCGAGCACCTCAGCCACGACGACGTCGCCGGCGTGCAGGATCAGATCGGCGTCGTCCAGGTAGCGGTACACGCCGTCGGGCAAGCGGCGCCTGCCCCCTCGTCGGATGTGCGTGTCCGACAGCACCACCACGTGGGTCATTGCGTCTATCTTCGCCCGCGTGGACCCGGTGCAGGCCCTGGAGCGCATCGCGTACCTGCTCGAGCGGTCGGGTGCTCCCACGTACCGGGTCCGTGCCTTCAGGGGAGCGGCCGCTACCGTCGGGGCACTGGAGCCCGAGGAGCTTCGTCGCCGGGCCAACCAAAGTCGCCTGCGCGACCTCCCCGGCGTGGGCGCCAAGACGGAGGAGGTGGTGGCCCAGGCCCTGGCCGGAGGTGTTCCCGAGTACCTGTCCCGCCTCCAAGAAGATGCCGCGCCCGAGGCCGCCGGCCCCCTCAGCGGGCGGGCCGCGGAGATCCGCGCCGCCCTGCGCGGTGACTGCCACACTCACTCCAACTGGTCCGATGGCGGCAGCCCGATTCACGAGATGGCACGGGCAGCGCACGACATGGGCCATGAGTACATGGTTCTGACCGACCACAGCCCTCGCCTGACGGTGGCCCACGGCCTGTCGCCGGAGCGCCTGCGTGACCAGCTCGCCGTGGTCGCCCACCTCAACGAGGAGCTTTCACCCTTCCGTATACTCACCGGCATCGAAGTCGACATCCTGGTCGACGGCGGCCTCGACCAGGAGGACGAGCTGCTCGCCGCCCTCGACGTGGTGGTGGCCAGCGTGCACTCCAAGCTGCGCATGGAGGCGCCGGAGATGACCCGTCGGATGGTGGCAGCGGTGGCCAACCCCCATGTCGATATCCTCGGCCATTGCACCGGCCGCCTCCTGCCCGCCGCGCCCCAAGTCACGGCCGGCCTGCGTCGGGGTGGTGGGCGACCCGAGTCGACGTTCGATGCCGACGCTGTGTTTACCGCCTGCGCCCAGGCGGGAACGGCGGTCGAGATCAACTCCCGGCCCGAGCGCCTCGACCCGCCCATGCGGCTGCTTCGCCAGGCCCTCGACGCCGGGTGCACCGTGTCGATCGACACCGATGCCCACGCCCCCGGGCAACTCGAGTGGCTCACCAACGGCTGTACCCGGGCCGCCGACGCCGGGGTCGACGTCGACCGCATCGTGAACACGCGCGGTGCCGACGACCTTCTGGCCTGGGCCGATTCCCACTCCACCTGAGTCCTACCCCATAATCACGACGCCGTCGGCGGGGACGACACTGGACGCGCCCCCGGATGTCGGCACCGGCTGCTCCACCTCGGCCAGGTTGCACAGCACCGACACCGGGCCCCGCTCGAGCGCCAGCCACCTGGCGTCCTCGTCGTAGCGCACCTCCATCGAGCAGAGGGCACCGGACAGAGCCGGCACCTCTCGCCGGAGCCGAATGAGGTCGCGGTGCCAGGCCAGCAGCTCGGCATGGGGAGGGTGATCGAGCTCCGACCAGTCGAGCCGGGATCGGTCGAAGGTGGCCGGGTCCTGCGGGTCGGGAACTACAACTGCCTCTTCGGCGGCTCCGCCGCCCGGGCCGGCTGGCCCGGGCATCGGCTCCCACCCGAAGGCGGCGAACTCGCGGCGGCGGCCCTCGCTCACCGAGCGGCCCAGCTCGGGGTCGCCGTGGTCGGTGAAGTACTGGAACGGCGTGGATGCTGCCCACTCCTCGCCCTGGAAGACCATGGGCACGAACGGTGACAAGAGCACCAGAGCGGCAGCGATCTTCAAGCGGCCGATGCCCATGAGAGCACTCGTTCGCTCGCCCTTGGCCCGGTTCCCCACCTGGTCGTGATTTTGCAGGTACCCGAGGAACCGGGTGTGGGGAAGGCCGGTGGGCGGACGGCCGTGGCGGCGGCGCCGGAACGACGACCGGCACCCGTCGTGCACGAAGACTTTACGGAGGGCTTTGGCCAGGGCTGCCAACGAGCCGAAGTCTGCGTAGTAACCCGATCGCTCGCCGGTGAGGACGGCGTGCAGAGCGTGGTGGAAGTCGTCGCTCCACTGGGCGTCACACCCCCAACCGCCAGTTTCGGGCCCACGCACCACCCGGGGGTCGTTCAGGTCGCTCTCGGCGATGACCCACGCCCGCCGACCCAGCTCGGGTTCCAGGGCATGGACGGCGGTAGCGATCTCCTCCACGATGTGGGTGGCGGACATGTCGAAGATGGCATGCACGGCGTCGAGGCGGAGGCCGTCGACGTGGTAGTCGCGTACCCACATGCAGGCGTTGGCGACGACAAAGGCTCGTACCTCGTCGCTGTCGGGCCCGTCGTAGTTGACCGCCTCTCCCCACGGAGTGCCGTAGCGGTCGGTGAAGTAGGGGCCGAAGTCCCGCAGGTAGTTGCCGTCGGGCCCGAGGTGGTTGTAGACGACGTCGAGCACCACCGCCAGCCCCCCGGCGTGGCACGCGTCGACCAACCGCTTGAGGCCGGTGGGGCCGCCGTAGGCGGAGTGGGGGGCCCACAGGTCGACGCCGTCGTAGCCCCATCCCCGGCACCCGGGGAACTCGGCCACGGGCATGATCTCGACCGCGCTGACCCCCAGGTCGACCAGGTGGTCGAGGTGGTCGACGGCACCCTCGAAGGTGCCCGCCGCCGAGAAGGTGCCCACGTGCAGCTCGTAGATCACGGCATCGGCGAGGGCAGCCGCGGCCCATCCGGCGTCGGACCAGGCGAAGGCCTTGTGGTCGACCAAACGGGACGGGCCGTGGACGCCCCGAGGCTGCCAGGGTGACCGGGGGTCGGGCCGGGGAGACCCACCGTCGAGGGAGAAGCGGTAGTCGTCGCCTGGGCCGGCGAGGGGGTCCTCGCCCCGGAACCAGCCGCCGTCGTCAGGCCCGGCCAGCTCGGTCCGACGGCCACCGTCGACGACGACGTCGACCCGACCGGCCCGCGGCGCCCATACCTCGAAGAGGGTCAACGGTCGGCCACCAGGAGGGCGACAGGAAAACGGTCGAGCAGCGTGGCCAGCTCCAACGGCGCCCCGCCCGCCACTCCTGAGCCTCCCAGGACATCGGCCCACGTCCCCGGCGGAAGAGTCACCGACGCGTCGGCCCAGGCCCCCCCGAGGCCGACCACCAGCCTGGGCACGATCACCGCCACCTGGCTGCCCCGGCACCAGGCCACGGCATGGCCGGCCTTGTCGCCGTTCACGGGCAACGGTTCGTAGGACGATCCGGCGGCGAAGGCGGCAGACAAGGAACGCCGCAACTGCAGGGCACGATGTATGAGCCACAGCTTGGCCGTGCCATCCCCAGGGTCGGGCCACACCTCCTCGGCGCCCATACCCGCCACCTTCTCGAGAAGGAGGCGGCGGGCGCCGTAGTCGACCGGCCGGCGGTTGTCGGGGTCAACCAGGCTCAGGTCCCACAGCTCCGATCCTTGGTAGACGTCAGGCACCCCGGGGGCGGTCAGTAGCGACAGCACCTGCGCCAGCGACGAGACCCGTCCGGCCTCCACCAAGGGAGCCACGAACGCGGCCAAGTCGGCGGTGAAGGTGGGGTCGGCCAAGACCCCGGCCACGAAGGCATCCAGGGCCTGGTCGTACACCGGGTTGGGACGGGTCCAGGAGGTGTGCTCCTTGGCCTCGTTGGACGCCTTGTGCATGTAGGTCGCGGCCCGGTCGGCCGGCAGCGGCCAGGCCCCCACCAGCGTCTGGTACAGCAGGTACTCGGTGCCGCGGTCGGGAAAGCCGTCGACCTTGTGGACCTCGTTCATGGTCGACCAGCGGCGCACGGCCAAAGCCCACTGGTCGGGCACCTCGGAGATCAGGCTGATGCGGGCCCGGACGTCGGCACTGCGCTTGGTGTCGTGGGTGGACAGGGTGACCATGGTCGCGGGCCACTCGCCCACTGCCCTCAGGTTGGCACGGTGAAAGTCGTCGACACTCGTGCCGAAACGACCGGGGTCACCGCCCACCTCGTTGAGCGACACCAGTCGGCGCCAGCAGTAGAAGGCGGTGTCCTCCACCCCCTTGGCCATCACCGGGGCAGTGAGCTGCTGGAACCGCAGAGCCAGCTCCTGTTCCAGTTCGCCCGGCACCGCCAAGAGGAGAACGTCGGCGAGGAAGGCGAACAGGTCGGCATCGAGGTCGGGGCGCTGCACCCGCGCTCCGTCCATGGCGGCGGCCACATGGGCCAAGTCGGCGTCGGTAGGGAGGCGGCCTGGGGACAGGTAGGTGCGGTAGACGGGGAACGCAGCCAACACCTCGACGACGGCACCGGCCACCTCCCGCCGGGTGTAGTCGCAATAGCGACGGTGTCGCCCGAACACCTCCATGGCCAGGTCGACGACCCGGCGGACGTCGGTGGCCAGGGACTCGCGGATCACCAGGTGCTTCTTGGCCCGTACCACCTCGGCATAGGTGCTGGAGGTGGCCGTGAAGCGGGCATGGAGCTCGCTGAGCGGTCCCTCACCGGCGGGGTCGACATGAAGCCCACCGACCAGGTCGAGGAAGTCATACCCGGTAGTGCCGTCCACCGGCCATTCCGCCAGCAGCTCCTCGACGCCCTCGAGGATCTTCTCCACCACCACCCAGGTCCCCCCCGTGGCATCGCGCAGCCGGCGCAGGTACCCACCAGGGTCACGCATGCCGTCGGGATGGTCGATGCGCAGGCCGGTGACGAGCCCCTGGCGCACGAGGCTCAACACCAGCTCGTGGGTCTCGGCAAAGACATGGGGCGACTCCACCCGCAGCCCCACGAGGGTCGAGATGTCGAAGAAGCGCCGGTAGTCGAGCTCCTCGGAGGCCACCCGCCAGTAGGCCAACCGGTAGTTCTGGCGGGCGAGAACGGCGTCGACGGAGTCGGGATCAGCGTTGATCGACGCCACCACCGCATCGACCGCGACGGCAACCGCCGGCTGCTCCCGCATGAGGCGGCCTAGCAAGTCGCCCAGGACCTCCTTGTCGCGATGCAGCTCGTGCCGGCTGGCGCGGTCGGTAGCAGTGGCGGCCGGTAGCCGGCCCAGGGCGGTAGCCAGGGTGGCCAGCTCGTCGGAACCGCACATCGCCGCGGCCGGGCCCAGCACGCTGTCGAGCGTGCGAGGTGAGATCGGGGCCGCGTGGTCAAAGTAGCGCACCATGAAGGATGCCTCGTCCCGCTCCAACCGCAGCTGGCCTGCCTCCAGCAGGCGCCCGTAGTGGTCCCCGAGGATCGGCAGCAGGATACGGGCTGACATTGCGTTCGGGTCACGCAGGCCGGGCGCGTCCGCAGAAGACGGCCAGTCGATGTCGAACATGTCAGCGTAGCGGCTGGAGTGCCCGTTCTCGAGCACGTCCCACCACCACTGGTTCTCGCGTCCCACAGCCGCCATGTGGTTAGGCACCACGTCGAGCACCTGCGACAGCCCTGCGTGCGCCAAGGCCCGGGTCATGCGTCCGAACGCCTCGTCTCCACCCAGCTCGCGGTTGAGCCGGTGATGGTCGACCACGTCGTAGCCGTGGGTGCTGCCGGCGGAGGCCTGGAGGTAAGGCGAGCAGTAGACGTGGCTCACGCCCAGTGCAGCCAGGTAGGGAGCGATGGCGGCCACGTCGTCGAAGCCGAACCCGGCATGGAGCTGTACCCGGTAGGTCGCCAGCGGCACCTCGGTGTTCGGCCCAGACACTCGTCGAAGCTACCCGCTACCCTGCGGCGGTGAGGTTGCCCGTGATGCCGCCGGTGCGGCCCATGCTGGCCAAGCTCGCCCGCACCCTGCCCGAAGGCGAGGGCTTCGCCTACGAGCCCAAGTGGGACGGCTTCCGCTGCGTCGTTTTCCGCGATGGCGGAGAGGTGGAGCTGGGCAGCCGCAAAGAACGTCCCCTCACCCGGTATTTCCCCGAGCTGCTCGCACCCCTGCGGGCCCACCTGCCCCAGCGCTGTGTGGTCGACGGCGAGGTGATCATCGCCGCCGACCGGGGCCTCGACTTCGAAGCCCTGCTCCAGCGCATCCACCCGGCGGCGTCGCGGATCAACGGGCTGGCGGCGGAGACGCCTGCCTCCTTCGTGGCCTTCGACCTGCTGGCCCTGGGCGACGACGACCTGCGTTCCCGTCCCTTCGGCGAGCGCCGGTCGCTCCTGGAGGCGGCGGTAGGCGGTGCCTCACCTCCCGTCCACCTCACTCCGGCCACCGACGACCCCGCGGTGGCAGCTGAGTGGTTCGAGCGCTTCGAGGGAGCGGGGCTCGACGGCGTAGTGGTCAAGCGCGTCGAGGCGCCCTACCGGGAGAACGAACGGGTGATGTTCAAGGTCAAGCACGAGCGCACCGCAGACTGCGTGGTGGCTGGGTTCCGCTGGCACAAGAGCGGCGGCGTGGTGGGCTCGCTCCTTCTCGGCTTGTTCGACCAGGCCGGCACCCTCCACCACGTCGGGGTGGCCGCCGCCTTCTCCATGGCCCGTCGCCGGGAGCTGGTCGACGAGCTGGCGCCGTTACGGGCCGATGCCCTCGGCGGGCACCCCTGGGCGGCGTGGGCCATGGCCGCGGCAGAGCCACGCCTGCGTGGCCCAAACGCAGTGGCAGCCCGCATGCCTGGTGGGCAGAGCCGGTGGAGCGCGGGCCGGGACCTGTCATGGGAGCCACTTCGGCCCGAGCTGGTGGGCGAGGTGGCCTTTGACCATCTCCAGGGCGACCGTTTCCGCCACGCCACCCAATTCCGCCGCTGGCGGCCAGACCGCCGGGCCGAGTCGTGCACCTATGACCAGCTCGAAGTCGCCGTTCCCGAAGAGCTGGCCGCTGTCTTCGGGGCCGACCGCCCGGCGCAACCAGCGGTCCTTTGATAGTTTGGTTCCGCTCTACCGGGAGGCTCGGTTGGTCAAGCAGGGGGCAAGCAGCGAGGAGGACGACCTCCTTCAGCTCTACCTGAACGACATCGGCAAGCACGCCCTGCTGACCAGGGCGGGCGAGATACGCCTCGGCGAGCTCGCCAGGACGGGGCGACAGGCGGCTGCCGAGCTGGCCACAAGCCGGCCTGCGCCCGATCGCCGCTCCGAGCTGGAAGCGGCGGTCGAGGCGGGCCAGGAGGCCACAGCCCGCTTCGTCAAGGCCAACCTCCGCCTGGTCGTCTCCGTCGCCAAGAAGTACCAGGCCTCGGGTGTACCGCTCCTCGACCTGATCCAAGAGGGCAACTTCGGCCTGATGCACGCGGTCGAGCGTTTCGATCCCTGCCGCGGGTTCAGGTTCTCCACCTACGCCACGTGGTGGATCCGCCAGACGATCACTCGGGGTATCGCCAACACCAGTAGGGCCATCCGCCTGCCGGTGCACGCCGGCGACCAGCTCCTTGCCATCCGTATGGCCACCTCGTCCCTGGAGGTCCAGCTGGGCCGGCCCCCCCGACCCGTCGAGGTCTGCGAAGCCCTGGGGTTGACGGCGAAGAAGGTGGACGAGCTCACCCCCTACCTGTCCGAGCCCGTCTCTCTCTCGGAACGACCGGGCGAAGGTGACACCGAGCTGGGCGACCTGGTGGAGGACACTTCCACGCCCCGGCCCGACCAAGTGGTGTTCTCGGAGATGCTCCCCGCCCAGGTCACCGAGCTCCTGGCCAACCTGGAACCACGCGAGCGCGATGTGCTCTGCCTGCGTTACGGGCTCGACCGAGGCAGGCCTCGGACCCTCGACGAGGTAGGCGAGCAGTTCGGCCTCACCCGAGAAGGCGTCCGCCAGCTGGAGGTCAAGGCCATCGCCAAGCTTCGCCGGTCGACCAGGCGGGCGGCCCGCGACCTGCTGTCGGCGTAGGCCGACCACGGCGCGGGTAGGACCCAGAGCGGGAGGCAGTCGATGAGCGAGCACGAGCGGTGGCAGGAGCTGGGCCAGCAGTTGAGGGTGGACGCGGTGCGCTGTTCGGGCCAGGCCGCCTCGGGCCACCCCACCTCGTCGATGTCGGCCGCCGATC
>JBPCJQ010000011.1:0-24096 GCA_051005135.1 Acidimicrobiales bacterium | reverse complement strand
TCCACGCCCCACTGGTGGGCCTCCTATGCGTTCTCTGGTGTTGTTTTGCTGGGGTCGTTGGGGGCCTTTCCCCCCCAAAGGCCCCCCGAAGGCCCCTCGCTGCTGCCAGCAGCGAAGATGGCGCCCTGGTCGGCGGCCCTCCGGAGGAACGGCTCGGCCACAGCACCAACCCGCGCCGTCTGTTCGCCGACAGGTGGGAGCACGGTGGCTGCGGTGGGTCGGCGCTGGCGCCTGAGCGTGTCGAGCACCTCGTTCTGCTCGTCTTGGAGCGCCCGCTTGAGCTGACGGCGGAGATCGGCCTCTACGGTGTCGAGCAGCTCGTCGCGCCGGGACAGCGCAGACTCAGCTGTGATCACCGGATCCCCGAGGTCCGTGCTCGTGGCCGTACGGGCTGGCTCGGGTGCCTGGGCCTCCGGTGGTGGGGGGGCGGAGACAGAGGTGGGAGGAGGCACCCATTCTTGAGCCGCCCGGAGGCGCGCGAACAGCTCGTCGACGGGCAACGGTGTGGCATCGGAGCCACTGAGGCTGTCGGGATGGTCGGGTGAGGGAGTGGGCACGGGCCGCCGCGGCGTGACAGTGGGGGCAGCGATGGTAGGCCCTCCATTGCTGGAACGGGCGCTGGTCCGCGGTGGATCGGAGCTCGGGTCGGCGCCGCTTGCCGGGCTCGGTGGTTCGGCTGAGCGGTTCGGGGGCGAAGGCGGCGGCGAACCAGCAGCGGGCCCTTCGACACCGATGGTCGAGAGGCCAGCGGCCCCCTGCGTGCGGGCACCGGCCATGGGGACCGTTCCGTTGCGAGCGGGCGGTCGGGATGCTGCTCCGGACGACGAAGGGGCCAGCTCCGGTACCACCGGCTCGACAGGCTCCTGCGAGTGGCGCCCTGCGATGGGCTGAGGTTCGTGGGTCTCGACCACCGGTACGGCCTCGGATTCGGCCACGCCCAGCTGGGCGGTGGCCTCTTCGAGGGTGCAGCGCACCACGGCGTAGGCCTCCAGCAGGCGCTGGCGGCCCAGACGAAGCTGCTCGATCTGCACCTCGGCAGTACGCCGGCGGCGGGTGAGATCGGCGAGCATCCGCTCCCTCAGCGAGCGGGCCTCGCCCACCATCTCCCGACCCTGGGCCCGCGCCGACTCCACCTCGGCCTCGGCCTCGGCCCGGGCCCGCTCCCGCAGGGCGCGGGCTTCGGCCTCGGCGGCCTGACGGAGCCCTGCAGTCATCCGCTCGGCCTCGTCGGAGCGACGGGCCAACAGGCTGTCGGCCTCGGCCCGTACCCGGGAGATACGGCCTTCGGCGTCGCCGATGATGCGCGCCGCTCGAGTCTCGGCCTCCGACACGATGTTGGTGGCCGCCTCCCGGGCATTGGTGAGCAGCCGAGCGGCGTGCTCGCCCAGGGCGCTGGTGAGGGTGTCCTCGTCGAGGTGAGGATGGGCTGCCCTGGAAAGGGCTTCCTGCAACGACTGACGCAGGTCACCCTCCCGCGCCGCCGCCGCCGCCATCTCGTCGGCCACCCGCTTGAGGAAGCTTCGCACCTCGCTCGGGTCGCAGCCACGGAAACTGGTGCCGAAGCTGTGGTTGGCCACCGACTCAGGCGTCAGCGTGATCCCCGACGAGATGACGATGCGGTCGTCATCCATGACCACCGAGGTTACCGCCGCGCCCTCCTCCGGCGGTGGACCGTCGGCCGGGGCTCAGCTCAAGTGTGGCCGCCCGCGGCCCCTGCCAGAGCGCCGGCATTGCTCCCGGGCAGGGTGGCCAGTGCTCGCAGGGCGTCGTCGTAGTTGCCGATGGCCATGACCTTCAACTTCGAGCCGGCGTGCGCCTTGGCCTCCGCATAGTTGTCACGGGGAACGAGGAAGACGCTGGCCCCGGCCCGCTCCACGGCGACGACCTTCTGGATCACCCCACCAATGGCGCTCACGCTGCCATCCGACGCCAGCTCCCCGGTGGCTGCCACCTTGGCGCCCCCCGTGAGCTCACCGGGCGTGAGGGTGTCGAGTAGGGCCAGCGAGTAGGCGAGCCCCGCCGAGGGGCCCTCGATGCTGCCGGAGTCGATGGCAATGGGGAACGGCAGCTTGAGCTTGGTGCTGAGCACGACGCCCACGAGGGGCTGACCCTTGTCGTCGGCCAGCGTGACGGCCATGTCGGCGGGGGGAGCGTCGCCCCGCACTACTCCAAGGTGCAATGTGTCTCCCGGCTTGTGCGATCGGATGACGGGGATCAGATCGGCGGGCCCGCTGACAGCCTTGCCGTCGACCGAGACCACCACGTCTTTGGGCCTGAGCACCGACGAGACAGGGAGGCCGGGTCGCACCGAGGTCACCTCCGCCCCACCCCCCAGATCGGTGAACCCGAGGTGGCGGAGGGCAACGGCCTCGGCCGCCGTCTTGGAGTCGGCCATGGCGGCCACGTTCTCCTGGTGATACTGACCGGCGGGGATCGTGCCGCGCAGCTCCTTCTCGGAGACCACGTCGACGTTGGAGTCGAACCAGTCTCCGAGCGCCTCCCACGCGTTTATCCCCTCACGCACCGAAACGGTGGTGAACAGCACCCGTCCGGCGGGCGGATAGACCTGGTGGCCTTTCACCGTTATTAGGTCGTCGACGCGGCGGGCCGAGCCGGGGGCGACCGAGTCGTAAGGAAGGCGGATGAACACGCCGATGATCGCCGCAGCGAGGAGGATCGAAAGGATCGCGGTTGCAACCACCACACCCCGTCGGCGGTGGCCAACGCCCCCGATACCGACCGGTGGCGGCGGTGGCGGTGGTGCCGGAGGACTCGAGGCAGTGGACGTGGTCGGCCCCCACCCGTAGTCCGCCGGCGTGACGGGGCTGGCCATCTCTGATGCGTCCGTTAGGATCGGATCGGTCGTGTCCACGCTTCTGGTCAGCCTCGGGGCGGTCGTGGGGGCGACCGTGCTGGTCGTTCAGATCGCCCTGGGTGATCCGGACCAGCCTGCCACGCTCCGCCGCGGTAGCCGCCGCGGCGGCCGGTCTGGCACCCAGCAGCGATCGCGTTCGGGCCGCGCAGGCCGGCCAATGCGTTCAGGCCACGCAGGCCGGCCAATGCGTTCGGGGCTGGCAGGCCGGCGCTTGCGTTCGGGGCTGGCTCTTGTAGTGATGGTGGCCTTCACCGGTGTGCTCGTAGCCTTGACGGTGGGCGCCGGGCTGGCCTTGGCCGCTCGAGCCCTCCGCAACGCCGTGGGCTGATGGCCGGGTCAACTCGACAAACCCGCCGCGCCAGTGAAGCGGGGCGGCGGCGGGCGGCGGCCCTCGCCGGTCACTCTGGCGACGAGCGGCAGGCTCGGTACCTCCTGGGCGATGCTGCCCCGGCCGTGAGGTCCACCGCCCTCACCGCTCTGGTTCGAATGGGCGCAGTGTGTGCCGCCGACGTGTCCGCGGCCTTGGCCGACCACAACGCCACCGTCCGTCGCCGGGGGTGCGAGGCGGCCGCCCACCTCGGGGGGATCGACCTCCAGCCCCTGTTGTCCGACCCTGACCCCGGCGTGGTGGAGGCTGCGGCGTGGGCCGTGGGCGAGCGGGAGGCGGAGTCGATCGCCGCCGTGGCTGCCCTGGCTGCGGTGGCCACCAGCCATGATGACGCCCTGTGCCGGGAGGCGGCGGTGGCCGCTCTGGGAGCCATCGGCGACGAGGCCGGTGTGGGCGCCATCCTGGCAGCTACCGCCGACAGGCCCGCCGTCCGCCGCCGGGCGGTCATCGCCCTGGCCCCCTTCTCCGGCAGCGCGGTGGACGCCGCCCTGGAGGCGGCGCTCGGCGACCGTGACTGGCAGGTCCGCCAGGCCGCAGAGGACCTGCGGGGCCACGACCGGGGCCGGTGAGCGCCGAAGCCCTAGCGCTCGGCGCCCATGAAGAGGACCTTGAGCGACTCGAACGCCTCCAGGCACTTGCCGGCGCCCAGCACCACGCATTCGAGGGGGGCGTCGACCAGGTGCACGGGCAGCGCCGTCTCCTGAGCCAGGCGGCGGTCGAGGCCTCTCAGCATGCCACCGCCGCCCACCAGGTGGATGCCCTGGAGGATGAGGTCCTGGGCCAGCTCCGGAGGGGCGAAGCCCAAGCAGTTGACAACCGAGTCGACGATGGCGCGCACCTGTTCGTCGATGGCGCCACGCACTTCTTCGGGGCTGAGGATTGCGTTCTTGGGCAGTCCCGACATGAGGTCGCGTCCTCTGACCTCAGCCTTGACGTCGTCTTCCACGGGGTAGGCCGAACCTATGGCCAGCTTGATCTCCTCGGCGGTGCGCTCCCCGATGGCCATGCCGTACTCACGGCGCACGTAGGCCTGCAGGGCAGCGTCGATGTCGAAAGACCCGACACGGATGGCCTGGAGGGCGACGATGCCTCCGAGGGAGATCATTGCCGTCTCGGTGGTGCCGCCTCCGACGTCGACGACCATATTGCCCAGAGGCTCGTGGATGGGCAGGCCTGCGCCGATGGCGGCGGCCATGGGCTGGGCCACCAGCTGGGCGTCAGCCGCCCCCGCCTGGCGGGCCGCCTCCTTCACTGCCCGCCGTTCCACCTCGGTGATGGCAGAGGGCACGCAGAGGAGCACCCGGGGACGCTGGAAGCGAGAGAGCCCGGCCCTCTGCAGGAGCAGCCGGATCATGCGCTGGGTGATGTCGAAGTCGGTGATCGCTCCCTTGCGCAAGGGACGCACGGCCTGGATGTAGCCGGGCGTACGCCCGATCATGTGCCAGGCCTGCTGGCCCATGGCCAGCACGTCGTTGGTCTGCACGTTGAGCGCGATCACCGTCGGCTCGTTGAGGACTATGCCCCGGCTCTTGGCGTAGACGAGGGTGTTGGCCGTTCCCAGGTCGATGGCCAGGTCCCTAGCCAGTGTGCCGGCCCCTGCTGGGTGGCTGAGAGGGTTCCTCGCCGGGCGCCAGGGCGTCGAGCTCGCGGGAGAACTCCCGCATGCTGTGCTCCATCGACCGAGGCCGTCGGGTGCGCAACCACAGGACGACACAGCCGATCAAGCTGATGACCACGGCGATGCCCAGGTAGGCGAGATTGCTCACGTTGCCTGGACCGGCCGCCCGGGCTGGTCATGTCGGATCTCCGCCACTGGGGAGGCGCAGGCTGACCAGTCGTCGCCACCCTGCCACGTCTCGCGCTTCCAGATGGGCACCGTGTCCTTCAGCGTGTCGATGCACCAGGAGGCAGCGGCGAATGCCTGTTGGCGATGGGGAGCCGAGGCCACCACCACGACTGAGGTCTCGCCGACGGCCAACCGGCCGCTGCGGTGCAAGAGGGCCATGCGTCCGACAGCCGGCCAGCGGCGACGGGCTTCGGCGGCTATGGCGGCCAGTCGAGGCTCCACCTCGGAGTCGTAGGCCTCGTACTCGAGGGCGGTCACGTTGGGACGGCCCTCGGCGTTATCTCGCACGGTGCCGGTGAACATCACCACTGCGCCGCAGTGGGGCCGGACCGCCCAGTCGAGGGCGTCGTGCGCCGGCAAGGGGCCGCTGGCCAGCCCGACCCAGTCGTCGGGCCCTGCAACCTCCGGTTGCGGACACCCTGGGGACACGGGTGAAATGGTACCGGTACGCCCGAGCCGCCACCGAAGGAATGTGGTCCCTGCAGGAGAAATTCGGTAGGTCGCCGGTAACCTTTGCGCCATGGAGCCCGTGGAGCCCGATGACGACGCTCCGCCGTTCCGGGAGCCGCCACCGCCCGACGACCGCTTGTGGCGGCACCCGTCGGAGGTGGTTGTCGGCGCGCCCACGGCCCCGCCCGGCCGGTCGCCTCGGCCCGTCTGGGCCGTCGCCGGCCTGTCGGCGCTGATCGCCAGCCTGGTCTCGTCGGGCTTGGTGGTGGCGGTGGTGAGCAGCCGTTCCCCGGCGGCGTCGAACCTGGGCGTCGAGCGTCAGATGGTTCGACCGCGCTCGGTCTCCACCGTGCTGTCCTCGCCGGTGGTCGACATCGCCGAGAGGTTGCGGCCCGCCATCGTGCAGCTCACCGTGGTGCCCGGTGGCCGGGCGAGCACCGGGTCAGGAGTGATGTTCCGCAGCGACGGCTATCTGCTCACCAACGCCCACGTGGTGGAAGGGGCGACGTCGATCCAAGTTTCCACGGCCAGCGGCATGCAGCTTCCCGGCCGCCTGGTTGGAACCGACGCCGAGACCGACACCGCGGTGGTCAAGCTCGACGGTGGCCCCTTCGCCATAGCCACGCTCGGCAGTGGCGCCGACCTGCGGGTGGGCCAGCCCGCGATCGCCATCGGCTTCCCCCTCGGCCTGGCCGGCGGCCCGTCGGTCACGGGAGGCATGGTCAGCGCCCTCCACCGTGACATCCGCCCGGTGGGTGCGACGACCACGCTGGTGGACATGATCCAGACCGATGCGCCCGTCTCCCCGGGCTCCTCGGGCGGCGCCCTGCTCGATGCCAATGGCGCAGTCGTGGGCATTACCACCGCAGTGGCATCAAGCGAACCCGGCAGTGAGGCTCTCGGCTTCGCCACCACCATCGACGTGGCTCGGTCGGTGGCCGACGAGCTCATCCGGTCGGGGAGGGTGGTGCATGTCTGGCTCGGTGTGGAGGGGGGGGACGTCGACGGGGCCACGGCCACCGACCTCGATGTCGACGGCGGGGCGATGGTGGGCCACGTCACGAGCGCCAGCCCGGCCGAGCGCGGCGGGCTGGCGACCCGCGATGTGATCGTGGCCGTGAACGGCCGCGCCGTGCGGTCGATGGGCGAGCTGATCGTGGCCCTGCGTGCCTACGGTCCCGGCGACAGGGTCGCCCTCGAAGTGATCCGCGACCGCCAGCACCGCACCATCACGGTGACCCTCGCCGAGCGCCCCGCTTCGTCCTGACCCGGGCCTACGATCACAACATGACCAGCGAGCCGCCAGGCGGGGGTAACCCCTTCGAGGGGTGGCCCATGTTCGGCGACCTGGCTCGCTGGTTCGGGGGCCAGGGCCCGGTCAACTGGGACGTGGCCCGCCAGACTGCGCAGTGGATCTCCACCGAGGGCGCCTCCGAGCCCAACGTCGAGCCCCTCGAGCGCATGCGCCTCGAGGAGCTGCTCAGGGCGGCCGACCTTCATGTTGGCGAGGCCACCGGCCTGCCCACGTCCATCGCCGGTGGGGTGCTCAGCGCCCTACCCGTCACCAGGGGCGACTGGGCCCTCCACAGCATGGAGGCCTACCGGGGGCCTCTCGAGCGCCTGGCCCGAGCCCTGGGCGACTCGGCCGTTCCCCCGACCGAGCCCGACCCCGCCACTGCCCTGCTCGGCGACCTGGGCAAGGTCCTCGTTCCCGTGCTCCTGGGCGTACAGTCGGGCTACATGGTGGGCCACCTGGCCCGCCGCTCGATGGGCCAGTACGACCTGCCTCTGCCCCGCTTGGCCGCCGACCAGCTCCTGCTGATCCCGTCCAACATCGACGCCTTCGCCACCGAGTGGAGCCTGCCTCCCGCCGACCTGCGCATGTGGGTCTGCCTACGGGAGGTCACCACCCATGGCGTGCTGGGCCGACCGCACGTGCGGGCTCGCGTGCTGGCCCTGGTCGACGAATACGTCAGCGGCTTCGAGGTGAACCCCGGGGCGGTGGAGACCAGCTTCGGAGATCTCGACCCCAGCGACCCAGCGGCGATACAGCGCCTGATGGGCAACCCCGAGACACTGCTGGGCGCCATCCAGACCGATGCCCAACGTGAGGTCCTGACCCGACTGACCACGGTCACCACCACTGTCACCGGTTACGTCGACCACGTGATGGACGTCGTGGGCCACGGGCTGGTGGGTGCCTACGAGATGGTCACCGAGGCCATGCGTCGCCACCGTGTCGAGGCCTCCGAAGGCGACCGCTTCGCCGCCCGGCTGGTCGGGTTGGGCCTCGATCGAGATGAGTACGAGCGGGGAGTGGCCTTTGCCGACGGCGTGGTCGACCGCGTCGGCGAGGAGGGGCTCCAGCGCCTGTGGCACAGCGACAAGGAACTGCCCACCCCCGCCGAGCTCGACGCCCCCGGCCTGTGGCTGGCCCGCATCGATCTCCCCGAGGAGTAGCCCCTAATCGGCCGCGGCACGGCGGGCCGCTCCATGGGGTGCAATGTGCCTCTTCTTCTCTTGGTTAAGCCTTCCATCTCCTGGTGTGGCTTCAAGCCAGCCCAGTTACGTGGCGCTGACATGCACCACTGCAACGTCGCAGCCGGCGAGAGCTGACGGTTCAACGCACGCGACACCCAATACGATGATGTCCGCGGTGCCAATCCGCTGTGCAACAAGCTGGCCTTGGCTTGGAACAAGCACTGATACGTCTGAACTCCGGACCTGCAGATCACCCAGCCCGCGCAGTTGGATCATTTCGCCGACTCTGACCCGGAAACCAGGTCGGGCTGGGCCGCCGTAAGCGCCGGCACATCCAATCCCTAATCCGACCGCCCGCTTGCCTATGACCGCAACCAGATCCCCGCGCCCGCAATTGTTGGGGGTGTCGTGCTGACGAAGGCCACGACAGTCCACCAGCGCTAAAGCGCACCCGATGGCAAGCCATAGCACCCTCTGTTTCAATGTCCAATGTGGGCTGCTCAATGTTGGGAAGCTCCCTCTCTCCTCACGGCCCGCAATAGATGTTGAATGCATCACCCCCGATCGGCTCATGTAGTTGCACGAACAGGTCAGCCCCCTAATGGGCCACGGCACGGCGCGCCGCGGACAGGCCACCGACATAAGCCACGAACGCGGCAGCCGTGCCCGCGGCCACCAGGCCCATGCCCACCCGGCTGTCCAGGGGCACCACCACCGGGACCGCTGCACCCAGCACCCAGACGAGCTGGAAACGCGTCTCGAAGCGGGCGAAGGTATGGCCCCGCACCGCGTCGGGGGCGTCGCGCTGCACGATGCTGTCGAACGCCAGCTTCCCGCTGCCGGCGGCCACCCCCAGCACGCCGGCCAGGACGGCGATGGCCGGGCGGCCACCGGCCCAGGCGGCCAGAGCCCCCGTGAGCGCCACCACCAGCACCGAGCCGGCGAGGATCCGCTCCTCGGTCATGGACCGGCGCAACCGTGGCGCCACAGCCGCGCCCGCTAACGACCCCGCCATGCTGGCGGCCAGCACCACGCCGAACCACCACGCCGGGGCGTTCCCCCGACGCAGGGCGAAGGCGGTGAGGAAGACCACGAAGCCCACAGCTGCTCGCAGCACGGCCATGGCCGTCACCGACAACCGGATGCTGGCCGCGTGCAGCTCCGCCTTCTCCTTCTGCTCGACCACGGGGCCAGGCTGGCCGTCTTCGGGCTGTGGGCGACCCAGGCGCATGCCGGCCACAGTGGCCATGGCGAACACCAGGGCGGCGAGGCGCATGACCCACGCCGCCCCGAGGAACGGGAGCTTGAGCACGGCCGCCCCAGGGATGGCGGTCACAAAACCGGCCAGCACGGCCAGCACGGCTAGTCTGGAGTTGGCCTCCACCAGCTCGCCATCCCCCCTGCCGCCCACAGTGGCGGGCACGAGGGCGGCCTTGGTCACCAGGTACGCCTTGGACAGCACCAGCGCGACGAACGCTTCGGGGAACAGGAGAAGACCGTTGATGTGGCGGGCCATGAGGCCGCACACCACGGCCCGCCCCGCGTTGGACGCGATGACCATCATCCGCCGGCCGCCGCGGCGGCGGTCGAGCACCGGACCCAGCAGCGGCGCAACCACCGCGAAAGGGGCCATGGTGAGCAACAGATAGAGCGCCACCCGGTTACGGGCGGCATGGGGGGAGATCGAGAAGAAGAGCGACCCCGCCAGGGCCATGGTGACAAGGGTGTCGCCGGCGATGCTGAGCACGTGCGCAGTGGCCAGCCGGGCGAACGGCGTGTCGGCCAGCCGGGGCCGTGGTTGGTTCGGCTCGCGCAGTGGCATCCAGCCCGCGCCGGCGCTCATTCCCTCATCGTATGAACTCCTTGCTCAGCTAGCTAGTCAGCCGCTTCCTCGACCAATTCCGCCACACCGAAGCACCATCTCAGCCAAAGCGTTGACTCAACGCCCCAATACGGGGCGGCGACCACTTGCCCGGAGGCGGCAAACCGGATCCCCTCAGTAGCCGCGACAGCTTGCAGAGAGACATGGACACCATCCCAGATACTCGCGGCCAAGTGCCAGTCCGGAAACAGAAGTTCCCCTCGCTGCAATGGGCTGCTCATCACAAAGCGTACCCACTGAGCCGCACTACTGACCTCCAGAACCCTAGGCGCTTGGCCCACTGAGACCCGCCATACGCACCACGGAAGCGGAACTAACGAGGAACTACGATGCAATTCAAGATAAGATCGCCACATACCGAAGCTGCCGAAGGTCCCTGTCGAGGTATACAACCCGATCCCGAAGGGTTTAGCATCGAGGCACACACCGTCCGGGGACGGCTCGATGAAATAGGCCCGATCGAGTGAATAGTGCCTTCCAGGTAGGTGCTCCGGCCTGCCAGTGGCTACCCAAAACTGCGCATTACGATCCAGCGGTCCGCAGACGACCTGGGGAATCCTGACGAACAGACGACGCAGCAGGTCACATTCCTTAATTACGCCGTCCGCCGCTTCAGCGAGCACAACCGGTGCTTCGTCCGACAGTAGGCTGACCCTCGACGAGCGCATAGCACCTACGACGCGAATGAAGTGCGCAATATCTGGATCAACAGGCCCGTGTAGGTCCGCATATTCCGGCCGCCCATCTAATCTGCTGACACGATGCCGTAGGACCTGTATGCCATCAACCACAGGCGAACTCCAGACCCGATTTTGACAGGGGGAAAAGGGGTGACCAATGGAAGCCGCTTGCTCGGCCCCGAGGGGCCGTCCCGAGGTTAGCTGCGCTCTACGACTGCCGTGACCACCGGCTTAGGGTCTCGAACTCAGCAGGTAGCTTTCCGGCGGGTACTAATAGTCCCGAGCAGCGGTGTGCTGGTCATATCGGCAGACGCTTATCGCAGGATCGGCCCGTCGGGAAGACCGCGTCGTTAGGTGCACGTGATCGGAAGAATTGGGCTCACCACATTAACCGTCGCCGAGGGCGGATCGAAAGCGGGTGGAAACACTACTGTACCAACAGCCCTTCCCTGCCAATTGCCGCGTACGCATGGGAAGGCCGCATTCCCGTCAAGCGATGGCTGCAGCACGTTGCTGAAGGTCGTGCGACGAACCGGTGCGCCTTCGAAATAGAGACCGATAGCCATCGAGAGCGAGGCGACTGGCGCATCGCATGACCACCTAGCCTCGACGTTGACAGTATCGGGGAAGTGATGAGACTCGTGCGGATAGTCAATGCTGAGGGTGCAAGTTATGGTGAGACCTTCAGCATCAGTTATTGCCGGAATTCGATCAGCCGATGTGCTGCGATGATGAGCTACGGCTACCGCTGTGTCCTGGCCTGGTCCGGCAGCCGCTGCCGAGAGGCCGGAACCGAGCAATCCGAGCGTCAACCCTACAATAGCCAGGATCCGTAGAACGTGTTGGCGGGGATTCATTGATACTGGCATGGAACCCTCCTAACTCCTACTCGCGCAGTGGGAGGCAACAAGCCGGTGCGCGGGCGAACCGTCACGGGCAACCCAGGTAGTTGCCACGCGAGCCCTTATCCCTTGAGGGCTGATGGACCGGCAAATCATCTCGCGTGCCCTGTAAAGCAACATGGTCTGTTGGACAGGCGAACTGCTTCCCAAAAGACACGAGTGACCATACTACGCCGTTCTACCCGCTGTCGTTGCCACCAGCTCCTTCCAACCTTACGTTGCTGTGGGAAGGGATCATTGCGCCTGGAAAGTCCTAGGTCAAGAGAGAGGCGCAAAGGTGGGCTCTTCCTCCTGCCGGCTGACTCCTCAACCTGGGCCGTTCCCGCTCCCTCCCGGCTCAAGCTCGTGGCCTCGGGGTACGCCCAAACCATGACGACTTCACTCATCTGGATCTCGGGCGGCTCGAGTGGCATCGGGGAGGCCTTGGCCCGCACCGTCCCCTGGGACGACGCCCGGGTCATCTCCGTCAGCAGGCGAGCCCCCGACGGCATGGAGCACGTGGCCGCCGACCTCTCCGACCCGTCATCGTGGCCGGCCGTCGGTTCGTCGTTCGAGCGGGAGCTCGACGGATTCGACGGCGAGCGTGTGGTCCTCGTCCAGGCCGCGGGAACCGTCGACCCCATCGGCTTCGCCGGCGAGGTGGACACCGGCTCCTACACGGCCAACGTGGTCCTCAACAGCGCCGCCCCTCAGGTCCTCGGCCATCTCTTCCTGGCCGCCACCCGTGGGTTGGCCATGCCCCGTCACCTGGTGATGCTGACCTCGGGGGCAGCCACCAGCGTGTACCAGGGATGGTCGTCCTACGGGGCGGCCAAAGCGGCCATCGACCAGTGGGTACGCAACGTGGGTGCCGAGCAGTCGGCCCGAGGCGGCGCCCAGGTGATCTCGGTAGCGCCCGGCACCGTCGACACAGACATGCAGGCACAGCTGCGGGCCATCTCCGACGACGACTTCCCCAGCCGACAGAAGTTCGTCGACCTCCACGCAGCCGGGAAGCTCACCGACCCTTACGAAGTCGCTCGCAAGATGTGGGGGCTGTTGGGCCGGAATCTCGACAACGGCAGCGTGATCGACCTGCGCAAGCTGGAGTAGCCGCCGCTAACCCGCCCGGACGTCACCGATGGCGGCGGTCCCGGCCGCGGCCGGCAGGCGGAGCGTGAAGGTCGAGCCCTCCCCCTCCCTAGACTCCACTCGCACCTCCCCGCCATGGTTGGCGGCCACGTGGCGGACGATCGACAGCCCCAGACCGGTACCGCCGCTGTCGCCGCCACGGCCCCGGTCGACCCGATAGAAGCGCTCGAAGATTCGGCTCAGATCACGACCGGGGATCCCGATGCCGGCATCTTTGACGTCGAGCTCGACCCATTCGCCGTCGGAGCGCGACCGGACATCGACCGTCGTGCCCGCATCCGAGTACTTGACCGCGTTCTCGAGCAGGTTGAACAGGGCCGATACCAGCTGGCGGCGGTCGCCCATGATCGACAACCGCGGCGACGACTGGCTGAAGGTGATGGTGACCCCCCGCTCCTCGGCCGTGGTGCGCACGTGCTCGGCCGCCTGGGCGACCGCCACGTGGATCGGCACGGGCGCCCGGGCCGGCGTCTCCTCCGACTCTGCCCGGCTGAGGTCGAGGAGATCGTCGAAGATGCGGGCGACCCGCCGAGACTCCGACTGAAGGCGGCGGGCCAACCCACTGACGATGTCGGGATCCTCCTCGTCGGCCAGCGTCTCGGCCACCAGGGCCAGCGCGGCCACGGGCGTCTTGAGCTCGTGGCTGACGTTGGCGACGAAGTCGCGGCGGACGGCCTCCAGGTGGCGCTGGTCGGTGACGTCGTCGATGACGGCTACCGCGCCCAGGCCCCGCCAGGCATCGTCGAGGGCCGTCGCCACGATGGTGATGACATGCTGGGGCGGGCCGTAGACCTCGATGGTCTGGGTCTGGGTCGTACCCTCGGAAGCGGCGTGGAGCAGGTCGACCACCGCTTGGGAGGTCAGGGCCTCGGCCTGGCCGGTGTCCATGAAGGCGGTGGCGACCTCGTTTCGGTAGACAACCTCCCCGGACTCGTCACAGACCACGATGCCCTGACGCACTGCGTTGAGCGCCCCCACCAGCCGGTCGTGGGCAAGGCGGGCGTTGCCCTGCTCGGTGACCGCCGCCTCCACCATGCGCTCGAGGCGGGAGAGGTCGCGTTCGACACCAGGCTTTCCCGCCAGCTCCCCGCCCTGATAGTCGAGCCGGGCGGCCAGCGCAGCCAACCGCCGAGCCACGCTACGGCGGGACAGACGGGCCCACAGCAGGGCGACGATGACCAGGACGGCGGCCGTAGCCAGCACGACCGCGTCGATCGCGGCCAATTTCATCAGCTGGGGGCGTCGAGGTCCTCGTCGGGTACGCCGAGGTCCCATTCGAGGATGAGAGCCTCGCGCTCGGCGTCGCGTACCACCCGCTCCCGGTTACGCCGGAACTGCGGGTCGTGGGGAGGCAGGAGCAGCAGGCGGGCCAGGGCCCGCTCCTTGAACGACTCGATGGCCGCCCGGTCGCCGCCGAACTGCGAGACGATCTCCCAGTGGGGGGCCACGGGGCCGAGGTAGATCACGCGCACATGGCCGCGGGGCGGACGTTGATCTTGGAGGTCCTCGGGAGCGGTGGCCATCAGCTCACGATACCGGCCTTTTGACAAGCCCAGGGGTACCGCCGCCAAACTTGGGCGATCCGATCGGCGGTGCACCTACGAAGAGTCAGGGAACCCGCAAGGCGATGTACCTCGTTGTCGAGAGGGAAAGATCCGAGTCAGGGGAGGGCCGATGGACAACATATGGATGGCTGAGGGGAACTGCCGCAACCAGCCGCCATCGCTGTTCTTCCCGAGCGACGGAGTGGGCGTCGAGGTGGCCCGGAGGGTGTGCGCGGGTTGCCCGGTGAAGGAGCCGTGCCTCGAGTACGCCCTGCGCAACGGCATCGACCACGGTGTCTGGGGTGGGGCGTCCGAGCGCGAGCGTAGGCGCATCGCTCGCCGCCGGCGCCTCGAGCGGTCGGGCGCTACAACCGGCTAGGTGGCCAGCGGGCGGAGCAGGGCCCCGCAGGCCCGACGCAAGCGGCTGGTCATCGAAGGGGACCCATCCGTTGCAGGGAGGCTTGCGGCAGCAGCCGTCAGCTGGTCGACGGGGGCGTCGCTGACCAGCGAGTAGACGGTGCGGCCGGCGGGTAACACCAGCACGTGGCCGCCGGCCCAGCCGTAGGCCCAGCCATGGCGCCGCTTCACCGCGATGCGCCGCCCCGCCGGCGGCAGGCCATCGGTGCGCAGGCCTCCGGGCTGCTGGAACACCGACAGGTCGTACAGCCCGTCGTTGTAGATCACCTGCACGGCTCCAGGTTCCCGGTAGGCGCCCATTCGGCGGTACCCGCCGGCCAGCACCTCTGGAACCGTTGGCGAGCCGGCTGCCACCAACGGCCGCGGGGAGTGGTCGGCGTGGCGGGCCGGCACCTGGGGAGGGGCGGTCGCGGGGTCGATCTGGAACGCCGAGAACGAGACGGTGCGACTTGGGACGCCATCTGCCTCCAGCTGGTCGAGCCGTAGCAGCATCCCGGTGGCGGTATCCAGGTAGAGCCGCTCGCGCAGAGCTTCGTGCTCGCGCACCTCGACGACACGGACCGCGCGGGAGGCAACGGTCACCGGGCCAACAGCGTCGGTGACAGGCACGAAGCGGTACTTGTCGCCGACGTCGGGACGGGAGGCGGCGGCCTGTGACCCTGTCCACAATAGGTCCCAGTCCCCGCCGGGGCGGCGGACCATGCGGTCACCGCCGCTGGCAGCCATGACCGCGCTGGTGCCCTGCACCTCGAGGGACCCCGACGCCCCACGGACCGCCAGCTGCTCGTTGTGGGTGCCAGCCCCGTCGCTCCAGCGCACGTCGACCACGCCCACGAACGAGAGGCGCTCGGCGGCGGCCCGGGCCTCGTCGAGGGGATTCTGCGTTGCCGGCTCGGCGGACACCGATGAGACGCTGGCCACGACCAGGAGCAGGGCGGTACCTGCCGTGACGAGCTTCATCGGCGGAACGAGACAGGGACGGCGGCGGGCACCAAGTGGCTGACGGGGTCACCACCGCCGACGGCGGTGGCGTGGGCCTCGACGAAGCGGCCCACCGGGGGCGAGGTGGAGGGTTCGCGGGGCGAGGCCACGCCCAGCACCAAGGCCGCCGCCGCCGTGCACCCGACCAGGGCGACGACGCCGGCCCGGCGCCGGTGATGGATGCCGGGAGCTCCGCGCGGGATCCGTTGGTAGAAGGCGGCGGGCGGCTCGACGGGGGGTAGAGAGCGCACCCACGAGCGAGCCTTCGCCACCGAGGCGAGCTCTGCCCGGCACTGCGGGCAAAGGGCCAGGTGGGCCCCGGCCGCCTCCTCGTCGGCAGGTTCCAGCTCGCCGTCGAGCATGGCGCTCAGCGCGTCGCCCAGGTGGTCGCTCATGACAGGGCGGCCCGCAGCAGTGCCCGGCCCCGGTGGATGCGGCTGCGGACGGTGCCGAGAGGCACGCCCAGCGATGCGGCGATCTCCTCGTAGGAAAGCCCCACCACGTCGCACAGCACCACCGCAGCCCGGTAGTCGACGGGCAGCTCGGCGACGGCCCGGGCCACGTCGGCAGGAAGGGCTTGCATCTCTAGGTCGACGTCGGCAGCCGGGGCGGGGGGCAGGACGTGATCGGGCTCGTCGGGCAGGGCGACAGCCGGGCGGCGGCGGCTACGGCGCACCTCGTCGAGGAAGGCGTTCGTGGTGATACGGCTCAACCACCCTTTCAGGTTCCCGGGCTGGTAGCTGCCCAGTCCCCTGCGGACCCGGAGCAGCACCTCTTGCACGAGATCCGCAGCGTCGTCGTCATTACCGGTCAGGCGGTAGGCCACGGTGTAGAGGAAGTGCCCGTGGTCACGGGCCACCTCCTCCCACGTGGGGACCTCACTGCCTGTCACGGAGAACGACGGCCGTGGCCGCCCGGTTCCCTAGGGCGTGGGCGGGGCGTCCTTGCGCCCGCGAGCCTCACGCTCGGCGAGAAGGGCGTCGAGCTCGGCCCTGGTCATGGTGACCTTCTCGTCGGCTACGCGGCCTGCCGCCTCGGGCTTGTCGCCCTGGCCCACGCCCTTCCTGAACTCCTTGGACGCCTCCCCCAGCGAGCGGGCCAGCTTGGGAAGCCGGGTGGCGCCGAACAACAGCACGACGATCGCCAGGATGGCGATGATCTCCAGGGGGCCAAGGCTCATGGCCGCCTAGGCTACAACAGAGGCTCGAGTGCTCGAGTGCGTCGTCAACGTGAGCGAAGGTCGTCGCCCCGAGGTGATGGCCGCACTGGCTGCGGCCGCCGGGCCGACCTTGCTAGACCTGCACGCCGACGCCCACCACAACCGCTGCGTGCTCACCCTCGCCGCCAGCGCGGGCCTCGAGGAGGCGGTGCGGGCCGTGGCCGGCGAGGCCGTCGCTCTCATCGACCTGCGGAGCCATGAAGGCGCCCATCCCCGCCTGGGCGCCGTCGACGTGGTGCCCTTCGTGCCCCTCGCCGGCGCGTCGCTGGCCGACGCGGTGGCCGCCCGCGACCGCTTCACCGAGTGGGCGGCCGCGACCCTCCACCTGCCCTGCTTCGCCTACGGGCCCGAGCGCTCCCTACCCGAGGTGCGCCGGCGGGCCTTCGTCGACCTGGCACCCGATACCGGGCCCTCGCTGGCCAATCCCACGGCGGGGGCCGTGTGCGCCGGTGCCAGGCCGGTGCTGGTGGCCTACAACGTGTGGCTGGCCCCCGACTCGTCGTTGGCCGAGGCCCGGGCAATCGCCCGGCAGCTCCGTGGCCCCGCGGTGCAGGCCTTAGGCCTCGATGTAGGTGGCCGGATCCAGGTCTCCATGAACCTCGTCGCCCCCGCCACGGTGGGACCGGCTTCGGTGTACGACGCCGTCGCCGCTCAGGCTCCGGTCGACCGGGCCGAGCTGGTGGGTCTGGCACCGCTGGCAGTGGTCGAGGCCGTGCCCGCAGAGCGATGGGCCGATCTCGACTTCGACCCCTCCCGCACCATCGAGGCCCGCTTGTCGCGGCGGCATCGGGATTGAGCCACCGGCGGCCCGTCGTGGGTAGGGCCGCCGGTGCAGGTGGGGGTGATAGAGGGCCAGTCAGGCCGAGGCGCTGACGCCGCGCCCGGCCGACCGCTGGCGGCGGAGGCGGCGGCGCTCTCGCTCGGAGAGACCGCCCCAGATGCCGAACTTCTCGCCGTTGACCAGGGCGTACTCCAGGCAGTCCTCACGCACTACGCACCCCCGGCACACCGCCTTGGCCTCCCTGGTGGAAGCACCGCGCTCGGGAAAGAACAGGTCGGGGTCGACCCCCATGCAGTTGGCCTGGACCTGCCACGTGCGGTCACCCTCTTCGAACCTGTGTCCTCGTCGCTCCATCGGTCTGCCTTTCCTCACTCCGGCCGATCCGTCGATGGTTATCCCACCGATGTAATTACGACTGTGTAATCATGGCCCAAGGTGGGAGAGCACGCAAGCCGCCGGCGGGCCAGACTGTCCCCGTGCGCATCGAGGCGGTCGAGGGCGACATCACCACCATGGCCGTTGATGCCGTGGTGAACGCCGCCAACCCGTCGCTGCTCGGCGGGGGCGGGGTCGATGGAGCCGTCCACCGGGTCGTCGGCCCCCGGCTGGTCGAGGCCTGCCGCCTGCTCGGCGGCTGCCGTGCGGGCGACGCCAAGGCCACGCCCGGCTTCGGCCTGCCGGCGCGCTGGGTCATCCATGCCGTGGGGCCCGTGTGGCGCGGTGGCGGCTCTGGCGAGGCCGAGGTGCTCGCCTCCTGCTACCGCCGGTCTCTGGAGGTGGCCGACGAGCTCGGTGCCCGATCAGTCGCCATCCCCGCTATCTCGACAGGCGTCTACGGCTATCCCGCCGCCGATGCTGCCGCCGTGGCCGTCGCCACGGTGACGACCATGCCGACCGACGTGGACGAGATCACGCTCGTGGGCTTCGACCGCCCCGCGGCCGACCTCTATCGCCGATTGCTGGAAAGAGGGCCATGACCCCCGGCCCCGCCGGCCTGTTGGTAGTCGTCGTCGCCCTCGGGCTGTTGTCGCTGCCCATTGCAGGGATCATCGACGCCGCCCGCCGACCCCTCCTGCAGTGGACCCGCGTCGGCCTCAGCCGGGCGACTTGGATCGTGCTCATGGCCGTCGGCACCGTTGCCGGCTTCGGCGTCGTCGGTGTGGTCGCCGCCGTCGAGTACCTGATCTCGGTCCGCCCCAAGCTCCAGATGGCCGCCGAGATGGGTGACGGATTGAGTTGAGGAACGAAACTCACATCGAGTCCACCCCAAAGAGCCGAGAGGGAAGCTGGCGGTAACCGTAGAGCGCCGTGCCAGAGCCTCCGGCGAGCTTGAGGTGATCGGCGAAGCACTCGCCGGTGTCCGGCAGCCTCGGGATCGACCCCCCCGTGCCTCGGCCAAGAGAACAGCGAAGGGGTCCTTGCCCACTCCGAGAAGGGGCCGTTCTCGCCAGTTGGTCCACCACCCGGAGGTCTTCCGACCCTAGGGTGAGCGCGCGTGTGGGAGAACTTGGCGCGCTACCTCGACCTGGAGCGGCCATGACCCTCGTCCCCCTCCCCGAGCCGGGCAGCTCGCGCCGGCGAAGGGCGTCGACGTCGACGTCCACCTTCGGGGTGAGCCGGCGCGAAGGCCATGACTCCAGCGGCTTCTACGACCGGTTCACCGCCCCCATCGTCTCCCCCGACAAGGTCCTCGGCACCAGGTCCCACCCCGTCGACGTCCTGGTGGGGGGCGACGCCCGGGCCATGACGGCGGTTGACGACGCCACCGTGGCCTTGGTCGTCACATCGCCCCCGTACTTCGCGGGCAAGGAGTACGAGGCCGCGCTGGGAACCGACCACATCCCGGCCAGCTACCAGGCCTACCTGGACATGCTCACCGCCGTGTTCGCCGAGTGCGTGGCCAAGCTGGAGCCGGGCGGGCGTATCGCCGTCAACGTGGCCAATCTGGGCCGCCGCCCTTACCGCTCATTGTCGGCCGACGTCATCGACATCCTGCAGAACCGCCTGCGGCTGCTGCTGCGGGGCGAGGTCATCTGGTGGAAGGGTCGGGGCGCCGGCGGCTCCTGCGCGTGGGGGTCCTTCCAGCGCCCGGGTAACCCGGTTCTGCGGGACCTCACCGAGCGCATCGTCATCGCCAGCAAGGGCCGTTTCGACCGGGCGCTCACGCCCCGAGAGCGCCACGGCCAGGGACGCCCGTCGACGGCCACGCTATTTCGCGACGAGTTCATGGAGGCCACCACCGACGTATGGGAGATGGCGCCCGAGAGCGCCACCCGCGTCGGCCACCCCGCCCCCTTCCCCGTAGAGCTCCCCCAGCGCCTCATCGATCTCTACACCTACCGGGGCGACCTGGTGCTGGACCCCTTCATGGGCTCGGGCACCACCGCGGTGGCCGCGGTGCGCACCGGGCGCCACTACATCGGCTACGACACCGAGCCGGCCTACGTCGCTGCGGCCCAGGCCCGGGTAGCCACCGAGGTGGCGCGGGTGGCCGCTGAGGACGCCCGCCGGCGTAGCCCGTTCCGCACCGTGGAGCTTCCCGCCGTCCCCGGCCCGGCCGATCCGGCCGAGGACTTCCAGGCCCGAGCCGTGCGCGAGGGCCGCAAGGCCAAGGAGCTGGCCCTGCTCGTGCTGGAGCAGTGCGGCTTCGCCGATATCCGCACCGACGTCAAATATCCCACCCGCGGGGTGGAGGTGAACTTCGTGGCTCGCGATGCCAAGGCAAGAGAGTGGGCCTTCGACGTGTCCGGCGGGTTCACCAGCACCCGCGCCGGCCTCAAGCGCACCGACACCCTGTGGAAGGCCCTGGGCAAGGCCGCCGTGCTGGCCGAGGCCCCCCGGGGCATCCCCCTGGTGCTGCTGACCACCGACGCCCCGGTCAAGGGCAGCGCCGGCGACGCCGCCCTGCGGGTCGTCCTGGGGCCGGGCAAGGCCATCTACGACGTGGTCGAGCTGCTGAGTGCCGAGGGCCAGCAGCGCCTGCACCGCTACTCCAGCGAGGGCCTGAGCGCTGGCCTCTCCCCTATCTTCGAGGACCCCGCCGCGCCCGGTGACTGACGACGCTGCGGCCGCCGGTGGCTGACGACCGCACCACCGTCACCGAGCTGGCCACGGCGCTGGGCATGTTGGGCCACGCCAGCGTCGAGGCCGCCCTGGCCACCCGCCGGCCGGCGTTGGTCAACCTCACCACCCTGGACTGGGACCGCCTGGACGCGCTGTGGGCCTCCGGCGACCACGGCACCGCGTTCGCATCCGGCTTCGACAACGGGGTCGCTTTCCTGGCCGCCGCCGGCGCCCTACGGGGCCGCATCCCGGCGCTGATCGAGTGGAAGGGCGCCCACCGGCCACCCGGCGACGAGGCGGTGCCCGCCGACCTGCGGGTCGACCACGTTTACCTCGTCAGCTGCAAGTACCTGTCGCGCAACCTCCACAACCGCTCCCCCAGCCGGGTCTTCGATCGCCTCCTGGGCCCGGGCGGCACCGACGCCGGGGACTGGTATCTACGCGCCGCTCCGGACCAGTACCAGGCGCTGTACGAGGCGACCGCCGCGTACGCCGGCATCGAAGGCCTTCCCGATCGCGTCGAGGAGCTGGCGCCGGCGCAGCGCGTGGTACTGCGGGCCGCCCTGCGGGCCCGCCCAGACCTCGTCTGTGCCGCGTCTAAGGGGACCTGATCGCCGTCGTCCTGGCGAGCCGACTCGGCACCGGCGGGGTTCAGGCGGCCCTGCCATCAAGCACTTACAACCGAAGACGGCAGGCGGGGATTGACTCAGGCGGTGCGCCGGGTGCGCTTCTGGTCGAGGAAGTCGACCAGCACGTAGTCGCCGAGGTTGGCGGGGGTGGCGAAGAACGCCCGGCCCCGGTTCATGGCGCTCATCCGTTCCACGAACGCCTGGAGGTGGGGGGTGGCATCGAGCATGAACGTGTTGATGCGGATGCCATCGCGGGTGGCGCGCAGCACCTCGGTGAGGGTGGCCTCCACCGTCTCGGTCGTTGGGGGGTAGTGGAAGACTGGCTCCCCGTCGGCGCTCAGGTGGGCGGTGGGCTCGCCGTCGGTGATCATGATCACTTGGCGGGTGCCGGGGCGCCCTCCCAGCATGCGGCGGGCCAGGAGCAGGGCGTGGGCCATGTTGGTGCCGAATACGAAGTCCCACGACACTTCGGGCAACTGGTCGGGGCGCAGGGCCCGGGCCACCTCGCTGAAGCCCACGATGCCGAGGTAGTCGGTGGGGAACTGCCCTGAGATCAGCGAGTGCAGGGCCAGGGCCGTCTTCTTGGCGGCGAGGAAGTTGTCCCGCATGGGCATCGACAGCGACAGGTCGAGGAGGAGCACGGTTGCCGACCGGGTGAGGGTCTCGGTGCGCTCCACCTCGAAGTCGCCGGGGTGCAAAGACACAGGCACACCCCGGCCGGCGCGGCCCGGGCCCGAGCGGCCCTCTGAGCGGGAGACAAGGCTGTTGGCGATGGTGCGCTCGATGTTGAGGTTGAAGGGGTCGCCGAACTCGTAGGCCTTGGTGTCGTAGGTGCGCTCGTGGCCCGGACCCTCTCGGTCGTGGGCATGACGGCCGAGGCGGTCGTGGGTCAGGCGGGCGAAGATGTCGGAGAGGGCGTTCTGGCCGATGCGGCGGTGGCCGCGGGGGGTGAGCTCGAGGCGGCCTTCGCGGCGCTCGATGAGACCGGCCTCCTCCAGCATGCGGGCCAGCTCGGCCAGGCGCTCGAGGCTACGGGCGCCGTCGTCGCCCAGCAGGTCGCGGGCGACGACGGGGTCGACCTCGGCCAGGGCGCCGGCCGTGTTGGCCCCCGACAACAAGCCCTCGAGGGCGTCGATCTGGCCCAGGCGGTCGACCATGGAGACGGCATCGAGCATGCCCAGAGGGTCGCTCCCCGACGACTGGTAGCTGTTGGCCCAGCCCATCTCCGGGAAGATGGCCGCCAGGCTGCGGCTGAGCTGGTCGAGCTGCCACCGAAGGTCCATGTCGCCGAGGAGCTGTTCGGCCAGGCGCGCCAGCTCAGCCCGCTGGGCAGGGGTCAACGAGCTCAGGAACGACTGGAACGCCGCCATCTGGGCGGCGAGCTGCTCGAGGAGCTGGTCGAGGTTCTCGGGGTTGCCGCCGAACAGATCTCCGTAGTCGGCCATGAAGGCATCGAAGTCGGGTTCCTCGCCGCGGGCCCGCTGGTCGAGCATGCGGTTGAGGGCGGCCACCATGTCGGTGGTGCGGGCCAGTTGCTCGAGGCTCACGTCGGCCATTGCACCCGCCATCTGGTTGAACCGGCTGGCAACGAGCTGCTGGCGCAGGCGCTCGACCAGCTCCTCGAAGCGTTGCCCGGCGTCGGCCGACGTGAACTGGTGGGCCGACAGGGCGGCCACTTGGCCCGCCAGGTCGGAAGGCAGCAGGTCGAGCTGCAGGCGCCGCTCGGCAGCAGCAGCTTCGGCTGTGCCCCGGCGCCGCTCGTCACCCGACCGGGCGGCTTCGGCCTCCATGGTGTCGATCGCGGCCTGCTCCTGGGCGACGATCTCCCGCAGCTCGCGGGCGATCTCGGTGAACACCCCGCCCAGGTCGCCCCGGTCCAACTCCTGTTGGCGGCGGCGGCGCAGGCGCTCGAGCAGCTCTCGCAGGCCGGCTACGGGGTTCGGCCCCGCCACGCCCTCTTGGAGGAGGCGGCGCAGAGCGGCGTCGAGGTCGCCGTGGTAGACGAGGTCGTCGGTGAGGCGGGAGAGCACCTCGTCGGCGTCGAGCTCGAATCCGGTCTGGGTGCCGTCCCAGCGCGAGTAGCGAAACCCGGCAGCCACCAGTCGTCCCTACCGGCCCCGGTAGGTGGCCTGGGCGCCGGCGGAGTCCTTGTTGAGGCGCCGGGACAGATGCAGTCCCTCCAACACCCACTCGGTGGCGCTGGCCACTGCCGCCGGCGTCTCGCTGTCGACCAGAGGTAGCACGGCACCTCGCAGGGCAGGCAGCCCGGCCAGCATCTTCATGTAGTCGCCCGAGGCGATGTCGTCGCCGGTGTGAACGACCGTGCCGGTGTCGAACTCGGCTATGGCGTCGCCGAAGCGCCCTGCCGGGACACGCTCCTTGAACACGCTGAGCACCGCCCCGGCCACCATGCGGTCAAGCGTGGCCTCGGCCCTGCCCTCCTCGAACGCCTCGATCTCCACCTTGCCGGCGGTGGACGAGGCGAGGGCGGCCAGGTCGCTGATCCGGGGGACGGCTTCGGGCTCGCCCAGGCGCAGGGCCCGGCGGGTGGCGTTGGCCACCATGGTCTCGTAGTTGGCGATGGTGAGCCGTACCGACACGCCCGACCGCTGGTTCACGTGGGGGCTCCGGCGGGCCTCGTGAGTGACGGTGGCCACGATCTCGGCCATGTACTCGGGGACCTCGACCCGAAGATCGGGGATCTCGAGGGCGGCGGCATCGAGCGGACGGGCCTCCTGGCGGACGACGGCCAGCTCCAACTCGGTGTCGAGGGGGTAGTGGGTGCGGATCTGGGCGCCGAAGCGGTCCTTGAGCGGGGTGATGATCC
>JBPCJQ010000010.1:0-36623 GCA_051005135.1 Acidimicrobiales bacterium | reverse complement strand
GTACTGGACGTTCCACTTCTCGGCGCTGGCCCCCGTGTCGGTGACGTACTGCGAGCCGAATGTGACGTCGACCTCGATGGCACCCGGGTGACGTCTTTGCTGGCCTCGCGCGCCAAGCGGTCCGAGCCCGAACGCCTGGCTCTCCTCGGCTCCGGACGCGAGGCCCCGCTCGTCACCCAGGACGGAGGTGCACCGGACCTGCGTGAGCGGCCCCGCGGCGACCGTGCCCGAGATGGCCGGCGAGGCGGCCGTCCCGAGCGCCAGCCGGGGCGCGAAGCTGCGGGCACGGGGCCACCCGTCGACAGGCCGTCGCGCCCCCGGCCTGCTGGCACCCGGCCCGACAGGGCCGGCGATCGCCCTGGGCGCGCCGCGGGCGGCCGGCCTGGGGCACCGGACCGGACCACCACAGACCGCTCGGGCCCGGCCCCCCGCTCAGAGGGCCGCTCGGGCCCGGCCCCCCGCTCAGAGGGCCGCTCGGGCCCGGCCCCCCGCTCCGAGGGCCGCTCGGGCCCGGAGGGCCGGAGCGCCCGGTCGGGCCGCGGGCCACGGCCGCAGCGGGCTGGTCCCGCCGCTCGGCCCAGGCCCAAGCGCCTGCAACCTGGGCGGGCCCATCGCGACGCGGTGCTGAGCGACCTGCCCGCCGAGCAGCGTGCGGTGGCTGAACAGGTGCTAAGGGGCGGCATCCCGTCGGTCCGCCAGGCGGTAGAGGAGCAGAACGCCGATGCTCGCAGTACCGGTGCTCCCGAGGTGCGAGCCGATGCCCTGGTGGCATTGGCCGAGTCCCTGCTCCCCCGCCTCAGGGCGGCCGAGTGGCGTGACCGAGCCGAGGCGGCGGTGGCCGCCGCCGCTGACGTGGGGCTGCGCGACCTGAGGGCGCTGGTGGCCGGCTCTGATACAGCCGGCCACGATGACCACAGCCGAGCCCTAATGAGCGCGCTGAAGGAAGCCCTTGAACGCCGCAGCGCCGAGGCTCGGGAGGCTTGGGTGGCCGAGATCCGTGACTCGCTGGACAACGGCAGGGTCGTGCGGGCACTACGGCTGAGTGGCCGACCGCCGGAGCCTGGCCTTTACTTCCCCACCGACCTGGCCACCGAGCTGGCCGCCGCGGCCGGGGCGGCCATGGCCACCGACACCCCCGCCGACCGCTGGGGGGCGCTGCTCGACGCTGTGGTCGCATCGCCCGTGCGGCGCGCCGTGCAGCCTCGTGGCATACCCGCCGAGCGGGGCGCCGACCTGGAACGGGCGTTGCGGCTCGCCGCCCCCCGGGTTCCTGCGGTGGCCGCCATGCTCGGTGGCGTACGGCCCCCTGCCCCGGTCCCCCCCCCGCCCCCGAGTCCCCCGCCCGCATCGGCACCCGAGCGCCCCGAGGGGCCCCCAGGCGAGGTGCGCTCGGGCGAGGTGCCCTCAGGTGATGACGGGGACAATGCCGTGCTCGTGGAGGAACTCAGCTAGGCCGTCGGCCAGCTGCCGGTGGGCCACCTCCTCGAGGGGCACCCACTCGGCTTCTACGGCGTCGTCACCGGGCAGGGGCTCGGTGGGCTCGAGGACGGTGACCGCGAAGTCGAGGATCACGTAGTGGTGGTCGGCACCCATGCGTTCCACCCATCCGACCAGCTCGTCGCAGACACCCTCCTGGTGGGTCTCCTCGCCCAGCTCGCGCAGCACCGCCTCGGCAAGGGTCTCACCGGCTTCCAGGCGCCCCCCGGGGACCGACCACGTGCCTGCCGCGGGTCCCCGGCCCCGGCGAACGAGCAGGAGCCGGTCGTCGGCCACGGCGATGGCCCCCACGCACACCTCGGGCCGCATAGGCCCCGTCAGCCCGGGGCCACCGTGGCAGGTGGCGCCGCCCGGCTGTGGTGCATGACCAACTGGCGAGCCGTGAAGCCCGAGTCCTCGAAGAAGTTCTTGGTGACCCGAGCACCAGGCAGCGCCATGGCATCCATGCCGAAGCACCCACGCTCCGTGCACCACGCCACCAGGTCGCCCATCATCGCCTCGCCGAGACCCACGCCTCTGGCCCCCTCCTCGACGAAGATGTCGTCGACCACGCCCAGACGGGACCCGTCCGTCATGTGCTCGACCCGTACCACCGCGTAACCCACGGCAACGCCGTCGATGGTGCCCATGACCACATGGGAGTCCGGATCTGTCAGCTGCTGGCTGAAGCCGGCCCCCAGGGGCTCCTGGCGGGCCTCGCGGGCCCGCCACACCGCACCGCCCCGAAGCGCCGCCAGCTCGGTGATGGCGACCCTGGCCAGCTCGGCCAAACGGGGCAGGTCCTCGCTCACCGCCGGCCGCGACGCCTCCATTAGATACGACCGGCCGCCATGCTCATCTGGTCTCCTGGAGCTGGGCCAGCCTCAGCAGAACCGTCTTGCGGGCCCGCCCCGCCTGCTCGTAGGCGCGTACCGCCTCCAAACCCTCGGGGGGCAGGCCGGGGAGGCGCTGGACCACCTGGGAGGCAGAGAGGGTGTCATAACCGGGGATCGGCAGGTCTGCGGCGTCAGCCGCCGACCCGTTCCCGGCGCGGGCGGAGCGGGCGGGGGAGTCCTCGGCGACCGTCGCCGTCGACGGCGCGTGCTGCTCAGAGGGAGGGGGCCGATCGTCGTTGTCGGCGACGGGCGTGTCGGACGGAGCCAGGCCGAGGCGGGCCAGGAAGCCCTCCGCCTGGTGGGCAGCCTGACGCAGCGCCTGGCCCGCCTGGCGGGACCCCTCGCCAACGGCCAGGCGCCCGAGGACCCGGGCGGAGGCGAGCTGGGGCCCCACCCGGCGTCGCCCCGCTTCCACCCATTCAGGCGCGTTCTCCAGCACTGCCATCACCAAGCCGACAGGGGCGTAAACCGCAACGTCGAGCAGGCGCTCGACGTTCGATTCAGGCGGTGTCATGCCAGACAGTCTGCTACCACCGGCGGGGTTGGTCACACGCAGTCGCGACAGAGCATGCGCTCGGCATCGGCGAGCTGGCTCGGGTGCTTCACCAAGAAGCACGACTGGCATACGAACTCGCCGGGCCGCTTGGCCGGCACCCGGGCCGACCCGTCGGCCCGCTCCTCGGGCTCAGGCGCTTCCTCGTCCTCGTCCTCCTGGTCGTCGGCGACGACCAGGCGGTCCTTGAGGATGACGTCGAGACCCGCTTCCACGTCGTCGGGATCGAGGTCGTCATCTTCCTCTTCGTCGTCGTCATCGTCGCTCGTCGCGACGGCAGGAACGACGGTGGCGTCGTCGGTGCTGACCACCGCGTCGTCGGCGGCGGTGTCGTCGGCCAAGGGGTCGTCGGCGAGGGGATCCTCGTCGGGGAGGACCTCCTCGTCGATCTCGTCCAGATCGTCTTCTTCCAGCTCGGCGGGCGCCTCGAGATCGTCGAGGTCTGCGTCGTCTTCGTCAGCCATGCATCCTCACCGGGGGGTACGGGGCCGGGAGCATAGACGACCGAGCCAGGATCCAGGGGACCTTTGGTACCGCTCCTTGAGCCTGCCACCGCCGCCCGGATGTCCGGCCGGCTGAAGAGGTTGTCAGAGCGTTCTCTACTTGGTCCCCCGAATCCCTTGTGCCCTTCGACCACCCCCTCGACGCCACCTCCGCACCGGACGGCGTCGAGGCCCACGACCGGCGGTGGGGCTGTCGGGGACCGTCTAACCATGGCCAGTACGGGAGGGCCTGTCAAGCGCACCCGGAGGTCTTCACAACCGTGTTGAGCAGCCACTTCGCGCGTCGCGGCTGGTCAGGGCAGGTGCAAATCCGCGTCTGGATCAATGCTTGAGGGTTAGGGACCTGGGCCGCCCGCAGCAGTGCCAGGGATCTGGCCCACCGAGCGCCGCCGGGCCTCGGAGCGGCGCTCGCCGGCCAGGCGCTCGAGGCCGGTAGCGCCGTGGTCGGCGTAGGCCATAATGGCCGCCACCAGCCGATGGCCGGCCTGGGTGGCGATGAGACGGTGCATCTCCTGGGCCACCTGGCGGTACGACGGGTGGCCCGCCGAGCCGCTGCGCAGCTCGATGAGGTGCAACGCCTCCCGGGCGTTCATGTCGATGGAGTAACGGATGCGGTAGGCCAGGGCCACCGCGTAGGGCGCCTGGTCGGGGAACACAGGGGCCATGGCTTCGTACAGGTCGGCCGAACGCTCGGCCGCGTCGGCGAAGCGGCGGCCCGCACCCGCGTCGACCACATCGGGGGGTACCTCGTAACCGTGGCGGGGGCTGAGAGGTTGCCACTGGATGGTGAGCATCCGGTGGCGCTGCAGGTCGCGGAACGCCCCGTAGTCGGACAGCACGTCGAATCGGTACCCAACCCTCTCCAGGCCCCGGCCCGGCTTGTGCCGGCGGTTGCGACGGTCGCCCACATAGGCGGCCACCACCGCGGCGCGTTCGGCCTCCGACAGGTCGGCCACTCGGGCCAACAGCTGGTCGTCGGGCAGGTCGACGTGGGGATAGAGCATGGCCGCCAGCAGCTTGTCCTCGGCGTCGGGGTCGAAGTCGACCAGGGTCACCGGGGGGCGCGGTTCAGGCTCGATGCCTGCGAACACGGCTCGGGCCACCGCGGCGGTGGCCGACATGGTGGTGGCCAGATAATCCGACCACTCCCCTCCCCGCTCCGGACGGTCGACCCGGCTGAGGAACGACGGGATCACCTTGCGCAGCTCGCCCAGCATGAGCCCGGCGTAGGCCTGGGCCTCTGGGAGGGCCGAGGCCCGCATGCGCAGGAGGAGGGCCTCGTAGCCCTGCCCGGTGCCGTAGATGCCCACGTTGGACAAAGACGCCGCCGGCAGCAACCCGCGCAGGCTGTCGAACGCCTTGGCCCGGACGGACTGGCGGTAGACGAAGTCGGAGTCGGCGTGGTCTTTGGGGTACCTCCGGCGGAAGTGGTCGACCATCACCGGCACCAGGTTGGCGTAGGTCTCGAACAGGTGGTCGAGCTCGGCCACGTAACGGGTGCCCAGCGGCGAGGCCAGCACCGCCGGGTCGCGGTGATAGCGGTAGCGACCCCCCAGGCGGGTGTCGTAAGCCACGTAGCGGGTGGACTGCTCGAGGTAGGCCATGAGGCGGCCCCTCTCCAGCACCTTGGTGAGCAGGTTGGAAGCCTGCTCGCAGGCGATGTGGACGCCGCCGAGCTGGGCCACCGAGTCGTCGCCGTACTCGAAGAAGACCTTGTCGTAGAGCTTCTCGGCCCGGCGCAGCCCGACGGTGGCGTCGACCGAGGCGTCACCTGCGGTGTCCAGCTCGCCCACTAACTCGTCGAGGAAGAGGCGGCGCAGGCTCTTGGCCGACCGGCTGTAGCGGGCGAACAGGGCGCCTTTGACCACCTCGGGCAGGTTGACGAGGGCGAACACCGGCCCGTCGAGGTTGGTGAAGTACCGGCGCAGTACGTCGGACTCCTCGGCCGTCCACTCCTCGCCCACGTAGGGGTGAGACATCTGGGGCTGCGGCATGGTGCGGAGCAGACTAGGGGGCGGGGTGGAACTGAGCGCGGACCTCGGCCATGGCGTCGGGCCGCAGCCACAGGTCGGCCACCGTCATGGCCATGGCCTTGGCCCCGTCGAGCACGGCCCGATCCCCCTCCGGACCGCCCGCCCAACCTGCGAACTCCGCCGAGTGCAGGCTGACATCGGCCGGTGACACCGCGACCATGGGGTGTATCGAGGGCACCAGGTAGCTGACGTTGCCCATGTCGGTGCTCGCCATCACCCTTCGGCCCGGGCCAGGCTCGTCGACGGGGCGGCCCAGGGCGGCGCTGTTGGCCCGGTAGAGCTCGATCAGGGGCCGGTTGGTGCGCAGGTCGCAGTACTCGGGGGCAGTGGCCTCCCAGGCCATCGTGCACCCGGCGGCGATGGCGCCCGCCTCCAAACAGGCCCGGATCCGCTCTTTGAGCGCTTGCAAGCTAGCCAGGGTGGGAGAGCGCACGTACCACTCGGCCACGGCGCGGTCGGGGACGATGTTGGGCTTCTCCCCCGCCTCCAAGAAGACGCCGTGCACCCGCTCGCTAGCACCGATGTGCTGGCGCAGGGCCGCCACCGCGTTGTAGCCGAGCACGGCGGCATCGAGGGCGTTGCGGCCCTGCTCCGGGGAGGCGGCGGCATGGGCCCCCCGCCCTGAGTACTCGACCCGCACGCTGGCGATGGCAATTGCATCGGGCTCGGTGAGGTCGAGGCCCGCGGGGTGCACCATCATGGCCGCCTCGACGCCCTCGAACGCCCCCCTGTCGCCCATCACCACCTTGCCCCCGCCGCCCTCCTCGGCCGGAGTGCCCAACACCCGCAAGCGGCCGCCGGTGTCGTCGGCCACCGCGGCGGCGGCCATGGCCGCCCCCAAGCCGGCGGCAGCGATCACGTTGTGGCCACAGCCGTGGCCGATGCGGGGCAAGGCGTCGTACTCGCACAGCACCGCCACCACCGGCCCTTCCTCGGCGCCCGCCTCGGCGACAACAGCCGTCTCCAACCCGTAGGCCCCGCGCTCTACTGCCAACCCCGCGTCGTCCAGCCTCTCGGCCAGCAACTCGGCGGCCCGGTGCTCGGCGAACAGGAGCTCCGGGTCACCGTGAACCCGATGAGAGACGTCGATCAACGTCTCCGCCCGCCGGTCGACTTCCTCGACCACCTGGCGCTTCACCGCTTCCAGGTCGGGATGGCCCACCCACCTAGCGTACGGCCTCGGCCCGCGCTGATCCTCGTCGAGTTGACCCCTGGGCAGGGGCCAACTCGACTAGGCCCAATTAACCCGCCGGTGGGCTCAGTCTCCCTTGAGCTTGTCTCCCACCTTGTCCACCGCGTCCTTCACCGAGCCCTTGGCCTTGTCGAGCTTGCCCTCACGCTTGAGGTCCTCGTTGTCGGTGAGGTCGCCAGCGGCTTCCTTCATACGTCCCTTGGTCTCGTCCATCTCGCCACCCATGTGAGCTCCTGTCGTTCGTGGTGTCCGTCTGTCCTTCCCCGGATGATCGTCGCCAAACCGCCTATCCCACATCGACCACCACGGCGTTGACGGCCTTGTCGTGAAGCGTCTGGCGGCGGTCGTCCCAGAGAGGCCACAGGTCGTCGACCATGCCGGGTACCACGAGCAGCCACCACAGGGCCGTTCCCAAGAGCCGCCGGCCGAGGGCCCGGCCGTACCCCACTGCCCCTCCGGTGGCGGCGTCGCGCAACTGGATGCCCAGGGCCATTTTGCCCACGCTCTGGCCCCGGGGGCCACCCTCGAGGATCACGAAATAGGTGAACGACAGGGCCATGAACACCAGGGTGGACAGGACGCCCCGCGTTCCGATGTGGATGGTCGTGGTGTTGGTGGCGCGGTCGGTGCGCACCAGGTTTCCCCCGATGACGGCGTTGGCAATGCCCAGGGGCACGCCCACCACCAGGCTGTCGATGAGGGCGCCGGCGACCCGCTTCCACCAGCCGGCGTAGGAGGGCCCGCCGGGTGGCCCGTACTGGTGCTCGGGGGCCGGGGGCATGTTGGCCACGCCGGGCGACGGGCCGCTGTCGTCGCCCTCGGGGGACGGGGTGCTCCAGCTCATGTCGACCTCCTATGCCGTGTGACCGCCAGCGCGGCAGCACCAGCATGCCCCACGAGCCATCACACCACCACGGTCAACGCATCGGGCTCCACCCGCACGGCAATCGAGGCGGCCTGGCCCACCAACATGTTGTCGAGGCGCACTGGTAGGGGGCGCTCGAGGACCACCTGCACAGCCGTGGCCCGCCGCTCCCTGATGCCGGGATGGGGCAGGTGGGCACCATGATGAAGCCGGGACCGCACGGCCAGCACCTGAGTGGGCGCCAGGGTGATGTCGTAGGTGTCGAGGAGACCGTCGCCAGGGTGGGCCCGCGGGCCCAAGTTCCACCTCCCCAACCACTGGGCGTTCATGGCCACGAAGGCCCGCCTCCACAGATGGGAGTGGGCCACCAGGTGGGCCACGAACAGGTGGAGCCGCCCGTCGACCAGCACCTCTCCGAGGTCGACAGGGAAGCACACCCCACCCTCGGAGCGCAGCCGCTCCTCCCCGCCGCCTCCTCCACCTCCTAGCGTGTGGCACAGATCCCCGCCCAGCAGGCCCAGGGCGGGAAGCGGTCGCCGCTCCCTGCGGGCATGCTCCAATACCTGGCTCGCCTCGGAGTCGGAGCGCACGACCACCGCCCCCGCCGGGAGGGGGCCAGGCGCCCCGTAGGCCGACCCCCTGGTGATGGGCACGGGCGACCCGGCCTAGGCCCCGACCACCGAAGAGGCTGAGATCACGCCGCGGAACAGCCGCTCGGCGGCCTCCCGGGCCCCTTTGGCCGTGGCCGGCTCTCCCGCCACCTCGCCGAGCTGGCGGAGGAGGTCGATGAGCTGCTTCACGTTGCGCACGAAGTCACCTCCCGACAGCTCCTCCTCGGCTATCACCTCGCCCAGGTCCTCACCCGACGCCCAGCCGTAGGCGGCGGCGAAGAACCCGGGGTCGGGCGAACGAGTGAGGGGAAGGCCGGCCTCGTCCTCGGCGGCATTGAGCTCGTTGGCCAGACGGCCGATGTCAGCCCAGGCCCGACGGACCCGAGGCGAGGGGAACCACGGCTCGGGGGCCGGACCTGGTGAGCGGTTCTCGTAGGTGAAGGCCGAGGCCAGAGCGGCCACCGACGTGGGATCCAGACCGTCGAAGACCCCACTGCGCAGGGCCTCGGCCACCAGGAGGTCACACTCGTGCCAGATACGGCTGAGCTGCTCACCTGCGTCGGTGAGCGACCAACCGTCCACATAGCCCCACGCCGCCAGCACCCGCAGGACCCGGTCGAACTGGCGGGCCAGCGACTCGGTGCGCCCGGCGATGCGCCGTTCCAGCCGGCGGCGGTCCTTCTCCAGGCGCTCGGCTCGCTCGGCGGCACGAAGATGGGCGCGGACGTCGGGGCACCCAGCTACCGGATGAGCGTCGACCGCGGCGGCGGCTTGGGCCAGGGCGGCGGAGCGGGGGTTACGGGCGGGGCGCAAGCCCGTCAGCCCGCCGTCGCCGAGGCGCGCCCGGCCGAGGGACTGGGCCACCGCTCGCTGGAAGGCGGGGTTGCGGGGAGCGAAGGGGGTGGGAAGGGCTACCCGTCCCGCCACCCGGGGCGCGGCCGCGAAATCGCGCGTCGACAGGTTGAGGTGACGACGGTCGGCGCTGAGGGCTGACACCCGCACATCGCCGCCTCGCCGTTGGCCGGTGGACAGCACCGCCACCGGACCTGCCGACTTGCCACCGGTTAGCACCACGATGTCCCCGGGGCGCAGCCGCCCGAGGGCCTCGGCCACCTCGGCCCGGGCCGCAGCCGGGGCAGGGCCGGCACTGTCCAGACGCTGCACCAGGGCCCGGTACTCGTCGATGTCGCCCCGGTCGCAGGCGGCCGCGGGGCGCGCCACGTCCCGCAGGGCCTGGGTCTTGTCGACCTGGGCCTCCAGGCGCACCACGTCGCGGTCGGTGCGGTACTGGGCGAACGACAGGTTCAGGAGGTGGCGGGCGGTGTCGGGAGGGTAGCGGCGGACCAGGTTGGCAGCCATGTTGTAGGTGGGGCGGAACGACGACGACAGGGCGTAGCTGCGGGTGGAGGCCAGGCCAGCCACCTGGTCGAAGGGAACGAACGGTGACCACAGCACCACCGCGTAGCCCACCGGGTCTATCCCCCGCCGCCCTGCCCGGCCGGTGATCTGGGTGTACTCCCCTGGCGTGAGGAACTCGTGGCGCTCGCCGGTGAACTTGGAGAGCTTCTCGATCACGACCGAGCGGGCCGGCATGTTGATGCCGAGGGCGAGGGTCTCGGTTGCGAACACCGCCTTGACCAGCCCGGCGGTGAAGCACGCCTCCACTGCCTCCTTGAACGGAGGCACCATCCCGGCGTGGTGGGCGGCCAGCCCCGCCTCCAGGCACGTGAGCCAGCGGCCATAGCCGAGCACGACCAGGTCGGTGTCGGACAAGCTGTCGACCTTGGCCTCGGCGATGGCCCGGATGGCCGTGCGCTCCTCGGGGCTGGTGAGGCGCAGCCCGTAGTCGAGACACTGGCGCACGGCGTCGTCGCACGCCGCCCGGCTGAAGATGAAGCAAATGCCGGGAAGCATCGACTCGGCGTTCAGTCGCTCCACCACCTCGGCCCGCCGGGGGGTGTAGAGACGGCCCCGCGGCCGCCCCCGGTCGCGGGGGCCATGGGTGGAGGCGGCCCTGGAGTCGAGGCGGGCAGCCTCGGGGTTGGGGCGACCGTCGACGAAGGTGGGCAGCAGGTGCACGCCGTCGGCCTCACGGTCACCCACCATGTACAGATGGGCCAGCTCCACCGGACGGCGCTCCTCGATGATCGCCGCCGTCGGCCCGCGGACAGTGCCCACCCAGTCGGCGAACTCCTCGGCGTTGGACACCGTGGCCGACAGGCACACGAGGGTCACCTCGGGCGGCAGGTGGATGATGACTTCTTCCCACACCGGGCCCCGGTAGGCGTTCTGGAGGTAGTGGACCTCGTCGAGCACGACGTAGCGGAGGCGGCGCAGCGCGGTCGATCCGGAGTAGATCATGTTGCGCAGGACTTCGGTGGTCATGACCACCACGGAGGCGTCGCCGTTGACAGAGTTGTCGCCGGTGAGAAGGCCCACTTGCGCCGGCCCGTGGCGGCGCGCCAGGTCGCCGTACTTCTGGTTGGACAGTGCCTTCAGGGGCGTCGTGTAGAAGGCCTTGCCTGCCTCGGCCAGGGCCTTGGCCACCGCGTACTCCGCCACCACGGTCTTGCCCGAGCCGGTGGGCGCGGCTACCAGCACCGACTGACCCGCATCGAGGGCAGCGAGCGCCCGCAGCTGGAAGCCGTCGAGCGCGAACCCGTAGGTGGCGGCGAAGTCGTCGTGTCTCACGTTGGTCCTACTTCTTCAGCACGCGCCCGACCACGATGGCTCCCTCGTAGAACAGGTACATCGGGATGGCCATGGCGAATAGGGAGTAGGGGTCCTGGCTCGGGGTGATGACCGCCGCAACCGTAACGATGACAACTATGGCGGGCCTACGCCACTTGCGCAGCCGGGTGCTCGGAACCACGCCGGCCAGCTCCAGGAAGACGAGCAGGATCGGGAACTCGAAGGCGATCCCGAAGGCCACGATCATGAGGGTGATCAGGCTGAGGTACTTGGAGGGAGTGAAGGTGGGGTCGAGGTTGGGGCCTCCCACGCCGATCAGGAACTTCAGAGCCGGCTTGAAGGTGAGCAGCGCCACCGCCGCTCCCAGGAGGAACAGCAGGAGGGAGGCCACGATGAAGGGGATGGCGTAGCGCTTCTCCTTCTTGTGCAGCCCGGGCGTGACGAACCGCCAGAGCTGCCATAGCACCACCGGCGAGGCCAGGAACATACCGCCCCACCCGGCGATCTTGAGCCGGGTGGCGAAGCCCTCAAGGGGGTCGGTGATGAGCAGCCTCTTCTTGTGGGTAATCGACGTATAGGGGCCGATCAGGAAGTCGAGGATGCGGTTGTACAACAAGAAGGCGATGACGGCGGCGACGACCAGGGCGGCAGCCGAGATGACGAGGCGCCGGCGCAGCTCGCTGAGGTGGTCGACGAGCGACATACTCCCGCCCTCGAGATCGTCGACCTTCCGGTCATCGGGGACGATGGCGATGGGACCGACCTAGCTGTTGGTGTGCGGAGGAGGGGGTGGTTCGTCGGTAGCGGCGGGCGACGGCTCCCGCGCCGACGGGTTGTCGGACGAGGCGGTCGTGTCGGTGGTAGCCGTCGTGGTGGTGGCACTGGCGTCGGTGTCGATGACATCGCGGATCTCGCTCTGGATGTCCTGCGACCAGCGGCGTACCTCGGCCAGCGCTCTCCCGATCTGGCGGCCCGCCTCGGGCAGGCGCTTGGGGCCGAGCACGATTAGGGCGACCACCAGGATCACCAGGATCTCAGCGGGGCCGAGCGACGAGGGCATTGGCCCCGATCCTACCGGTGGGGCGCCTCGTCGATGGGATCGCCCTGGGACATGTCGCCGCCGGGCTGCTCGGTCCCCTCCAGGCGGCTGAGCTCGGCGTTGACCGACTGGCTCAGTGTCGCCACGTTGCGCTGCAACTGGCGGGCCGCCGTCAGCACGGCGGCGAGAACCCGCAGCAGCACCAGGCCACCGATGACCCCGGCCAGGGCGAGCGCGATCCACAACAGGGCCATGGCCGTGATGCTACTGAAGGGTCGGCCGTAGAGTCGTCCCGGTGCCCCGCCCGCTGCGCCAGCCGCCGATCGCCTTCGCCCACCGGGGCGCTCGGGCCCACGCACCCGAGAACACACTGGATGCCTTCCGCCTCGCCCTTCGGTTGGGGGCGACGGGCCTGGAAAGCGACGTCTGGCTCACCGCCGACGGCGTCGCCGTGCTCGACCACGACGGGCGGGTGCGCTCCGGCCTGCGACGGCGGTCGATCGCCGAAGTCCCCCGGGATGCGCTCGGCGACGGCGTGCCCGCCCTGGCCGATCTGTACCGCGAATGTGGCACCGACTTCGAGCTCTCTGTCGACGTCAAGGTGCCGGAGGCGGCCGAGGCGGCGGTAGCCACGGCGCGCCAGGCGGGCGAGGAAGCCGTCTCCCGGCTTTGGCTGTGCCACTCGTCGTGGGAGCTCCTGGCCCAGTGGCGTGAACGCTGGCCCGAGGTGCACCTGGTGGACAGCACCCGGCTACGGCTCATGCGCCGGGGGCCCGAGCGCCGGGCCGCCCAGTTGGCCGGCGCCGGCATCGATGCCGTCAACCTGCACCACCACGAGTGGAGCTCCGGGCTCACCACCCTGTTCCACCGCTTCGGCCGCCTGGCGTTCGCCTGGGACGCCCAGCACGAGCGCGTGCTAGTGGCCCTGATGGGCATGGGCATCGACGCCGTCTACAGCGACCACGTCGACCGCATGATCGACGTGCTGGGAGCCCCCTGACTGCTTTGGCTACAAGAGGCCGAACGACCCCAGCGGCCACACCCGCACGAACGCCCGTCCCACCAGCAGGTCCTGGCTAATTGGGCCGAAGAAGCGGCTGTCCTTGGAGTTGCCGCGGTTGTCGCCCATCACCCAGATCTCGTTGGGGGGCACCTTCTGGGGTCCGAAGGTGGTGGTTGTGACCCCTGCGGGCAGGTAGGGCTCGCCCAGCGACCTGCCGTCGACCACCACATGGCCGTTCTGGCCCTCCACCGTGTCGCCAGGCAGGCCCACGACACGCTTGATGAGGTCCTTCACCGCGCTGTTGTCCTCCCCTGGCGGGCTGCGGAAGACCACGATGTCGCCCCTATGGACGTCGTGCAGGTCGTAGCTCAACTTGTTGACCAGCACCCGGTCGTTGATCTTGAGAGTGGACTCCATAGAGGCAGAGGGAATGTAGAACGCCTGGAGCAGGAAGGTCTTGACCACGAAGGCCACGAGCAGGGCACCCAGGAGGATGACCACCCACTCGACGGCCCCCCGTAGAGGCGACGGCGCCTGCTTGTCCGAAGGCTGGGGGGGGGCCTCGGGATGGGTCACCCGCTCGTCTACCATCGAGCGAGGCTACTCCAGAGGTGCCCGGGCTCCTGGCCGCCGGTAGCGGGCCAGGAGCCGGCAGGCGGCGTCGGCCGCCGCCGAGGTGTCACCCTCCACCACTCGGACCGCCGGGCCGAGCCGCAGCAGCAGGCGCTCCAGCCAGGCCCGCTCGCTCACCGCCAAAGTCACCCGCGCGCGCCCACCAACCAGCTCCTCCACCGCCTCGGTCGGGTACTGCTCCACCACCCAGCGGGCGGCGGGCTCGAGCTCGAGGGTGACCCGGGGGTCGTCGGGGCGGGCCTGGTACACGGTGAGCTCAGGAGGCCGTGGCGGCGGCTCGAACCCCGTGTCGAGAATGGCCGCGGCCCGCACCCGGTCGACGCGGAAAAGGCGCTCGTCGCACACCGCATGGCAGTACGCCGACAGGTACCACTGGCCTCCGGCGGAGAACACCGCGTAGGGGTCCACGACGCGCCGGGTCCACTCGTCGCGCCCGAAGGCGTAGTACTCGATCTCCAACTGGCGTTCGGCGGCGGTGGCATCGGCCAGCATGCGCAGCATCTCGGCGGGCGCCGGTCCCAGGGACACGTCGACCGACTCACTGGCGTCGACCCCCAGGGCGGTGCCCAGCTTGGCCAACCCCCGAGCCAGCGGGCCGGTGGCGGCCTCGGACCGATCGCCAGAGGCGCCCAGAAGGGCGGTGCCAGCCACCAGCAGCGCCAGCCCTTCGGCCGGCGTGAGGCGCAGGGGGCGCGAGAAGTAGTCGGCATAGCGGATCCACACCCGGCCGTCGGCGATGTCGACGTCGATCAGGGCGTCGGGCGTGTAGGGGTGCAGCCCGCACAGGAAGAGGAGCTGCAGGTCGTCGACCAGCTCCTGCTCGCCGTAGCCGAAGCGGCTGCAGACGTCGCCCAGCCGGGGACCGTCGTTAGCCGCCACCCACGGCACCAGGGCCAGCAGGCGGGGCAGGCCCTCGTCGGCGCTCAGGCGGGGCACTGGGCCTCCAGCCAAGCGATCATGTCCTGGCGCAGCTCGGGCGGTGCCAGCACCTCGGCGTGGTCGAGGAACCCGATCACGAACGACCGGAAGGCATCGCGGTTGGTCACCCTCACGCCGAGCACCACCGCCCCGTCGGGCCTGCGTTCTTCCACCGAGGCCATGCCCACGTGGCCGATGGCCCACGGCGCCTGGTCGGCGTCGACCAGGAGCCGGGCCGTCACCGGCGCGTCGGCACCTGTCTCCCACGGCTGGCCGGCATCGGGCGAAGACGTCGCCGCCGCGAAGCTGGCCGCGTCCTCCCCCGTCCGGACATCGGACGCGATGCGGTCGAGGCGGAAGGAGCGGTTGTCATCCACCGTGCGGTCGAAGCCGCGGAGATACCAGTGACCGTTGCGGAACGACAGGCGGTGGGGCTCCACCTCGCGCACCCGCCCCCTGTAGTCGAAGCCCACCCGGCGGCGCTCGGAGATGGCGGCGAACAAGGCAGCCAGATGGGCGGCACCGGGAAGAGCAGCCGTCGCCGGTGCCGGGCCCTCCTCGGCCACCTCTCCACCCAGCTTCCACAACGCCCCCATGCCGTCCGCGCCCTCGAGGTGGACGGCCGAAGCGGCCAGGTGCAGGGCCGCCAGCTCGTCGGCTTCCAGGCCCGGGTCGGCCAGGTAATAGGCCTCCTTGGGGATGCGGTAGCCCCACCCGTTGGGCTCGGCGGGGTCGATCACCTCGGTCACCACGGGCACGCCCATCTCCCGCAACGTCTCCTTGTCGCGCTCGAAGGCCCGGCGGAAGGCCGCCTTCTCGTCCGGGTATCCAGGCACCCGCCCTCGCAGCTCTTCGGCCGTAAGCGGTGCGCCGGCGTCCAGCAGGGCGGCCACCAGGTTGATGAGTCGTTCGAGCCTGTGCACGGTCACCTCGTCGCCGGTATGGGGCCACGGTAGCGGCGCTTGGTCGCCTTGACGCCGACGAACGAGGCAATCTCCCGGCCGACCGAGCGCCGCTCCGACGGCGGCCGCGGGCCCTGCCGTCGGCACGGGAACGGCCGGCGAAGCCGGCTCGGATTTCCTGGGTGCCCGCCCGAAGGGCGGGCTGATAGAGCCCGACGGCGGGAAGAGGCGTCAGCGTCCGGTAGCCTGGAAATCCTGGTGACGACCCGGGGCAAGCTCCTGCTGCAGTTGCGCAAGCACCCCGGTACCACCGTGGCCGAGCTGGCCTCCCGGTTGGGGCTCACGGGCATGGGTGTGCGCCGCCATCTCGACGCCCTCGACGCCGAGGGCCTGGTGGAGACCACCGAGTGCACCCGCCGGACGCGTGGGCGTCCCGCCAGCGGGTGGCGCCTGTCGGCTACCGGGCTCGAGCAGTTCCCCCGCCGGTACGACGCCATCGCCCTCGACGTGCTGGAGGACATGGCCGAGCACGCCGGGCCCGATGCCGTGGCCGCGGTGTTCGAGCGCCGCACCGACAAGCTGGTGGGCGAGTACAACGACGCCCTGGCCGACCGTCGCAGCCTTCCCGACCGGGTCGCCGGCCTCACCAAGATCCGCGACGACGCCGGCTACCTCGCCGAGTGCGCCGCCGACACTGACGGAACGCTGGTGCTCACGGAGAACAACTGCGCCGTCCACAAGGTGGCCGAGCACCACCCCGCGGTTTGCGCCATGGAGCTGGCGCTGATCCGGCGCGTGCTGGGGCCCGACGTGGAGGTGACCCGCACCGCCCACACCATGGCCGGTGACGCGGTGTGCTCCTACTGCATCCGGCCCCGCTACGACGACTGAGCACCTTTCCGACGTTCACGACGTCTTAGCCCCCGAGCCGGGTGGTGACGGCGAACACGACTCTGAGCGGCTCGTCCGTTCCGCCCGCCAGGTCGCCGACGGCCTGCTGAGACCCATGGCCCAAGCCACCGACCGGGCGCTGATGGTCCCCCCGGGCCACCTGAGGGCCCTGGCCGACGCCGGCCTCTGCGGCATCTCGGGGCCGCCCGACGCCGGAGGGTTGGCCGCGTCGCCCGCTGTCGTCCGCCTGGTGTACGAAACGCTGGCGGGCGCCTGCGGGGTGACGTTCTTCGTCTGGGTGCAGCACCACGCTCCCGTGCGCATGCTGGCCGCATCGGCCAACGCCGAGCTGCGCGACCACTGGCTGGCTCCGTTGTGCGCGGGGGATGTGCTCGGAGGGGTGGCGTTCGCCTACCTGCGCCGGCCCGGCCCCCCGGCTGTGGTGGCCCGGGCAGTGCCCGGCGGTTGGGTGATCGACGGAGAGGCGCCCTTCGTGACGTCGTGGGGGATGGCCCGCCTCTTCGCGGTGGCGGCCCAGGCCGGTGACGACGTGGTGTACTTCGCCCTCGACGCCGAGGTTCACGCCGCTGGGTCTGGGTCGTCGGTGGCAGCCTCTCCCCCGCTGGCCCTCGTGGCCATGGGCGCCTCGGCCACCGTGCGCCTCGGCTTCCACAGCCTCTTCGTGCCCGACGGTGACGTCATCGCAACCATGCCGTTGGCCACCTGGCGCGGACGCGACCGGTCCGGCACCTCGCGACCCCACCCCGCTCCGTTCGGCCTGGCAGCCACCGCTACCCGCTTGCTCGCCGAGCGGGCAGAGTCGAGCGGCCAGGCCGCGGTGGGCCAGGCGGCTTCGCGGCTGGCGGGCGAGCTCGACGTCTGTCGCCGCCAGTCCTATGCCCTGGTCGACGAGCACCGGGACGACGACGCCCACCTCGAGGCGCTGGTCGGCGCTCGGGCATGGAGCCTCGACCTGGCCCTGCGGTCGGCGGCGGCCCTGGTGGCGGCGGGCGGCGGCGGTTCCATGGCTCTCTCCTCTCCCGCCCAGCGCCTGCTGCGGGAAGCCGCCTTCTGGTCGATCCAGGCCCAGACCGCACCACTGCGGGAGGCGACGCTGGTCCGCCTGGCTCGCCCCTAGATCTTTCGGGGACACTTTCCCTCCTCTAAAGCAACAAGTGTCGCCGGTTCGCCCAGCAGGCCGGCGGCGACGACGCCGGCGGCGCCCGACCAGGTGAAGAAACCGGGGTCGTCGCCAGGGCCCCGGCCCATGGTGCGCACGGTCAGGCCGTAGCCCGTCAGCAGGGTGCCCATGTCGGGCACGGCTACGCCCACGAGCGCGTGGCGTAGGTCGACGGCCGGGGGGGCGGCGCCTTCGGGGAGGGCGACGAGGGCGGGGCGGTCGGCGGCCCACAAGGCGGCAACGGTGTGCTCGCTCACGCCCCGATGACGCGGCCGGGCGTCAGCGTCGGAGTACCGCACCGCCACGACAGGCCGACCACCCAGGTGGGAGGCGGCATCCACCACCGAAGCCACCTCCAGGCCGCCGAAGCCGAGTCGGCTGCGGGTGCCGACGCCTCCCGGGCCCGGCCCCACCACCACCACCTGGGCCCCACCGGCCGCCACCGCCACCTCCATGGCCGAGTGAACCGTCACCGCCTCGTGGTCACCGCCAAATGCCTGCCCGCATGTGACGGTTGCGCTGAGCAGGCCGACGTCCACCAGGTCGGCCACCAGGTCGGACACGGCCAGGGGCAGGGCGGCGGCGTCGGTCATCACATAGGCCACCCGGGTGCCCGGCGCAGCGGCTGCCACCGCGGCCGCCACGCACGCAACCTGACTGTGGAGGGCACACGCCACCACCGGCGTGCCGACGAGGCCCCCGGCCGGCGACCGGTAGCCGGGGGCCTCCTCAGTAGCGCCCACATCGACCTGCAGACTGGTATAGCGCAGCTTCATGACCGTGCCCGGCCCGGGCGCTGACCACGACTGGCGGGAGAGGTTCCAATGCACGACGTGGGAACCGCCGGTGCCGAGGCCAAGGTCGGCGGCGGTGGTGTTCACTACCACCCGGTCTCCCACGGCGACCGGCCCGATCAGCCCCGTGAGGACGTAGGCAGGCTCGCCGTCCACCTCCACCCGCTGGAGGCCAGGTCGCTCGGCCAGCACAGCGGTCACGGTGCCGGTGCGGAGGTTGGGCACCCCGGGCTAGAGGCTGGCGATGAGCTTTTCGACCCGCTCGTCGCGTGACTTGAAGGGGTCCTTGCACAGCACCGTGCGTTGGGCCTGGTCGTTGAGCTTCAGGTGCACCCAGTCGACGGTGTAGTCGCGCTTGCGCTCCTTGGCCCGGCGGATGAAGTCGCCCCTCAGCTTGGCCCGCGTCGTCTGAGGAGGCGAGACGACCGCCTCGTCGATGGCGTCGTCGTCGACCACCCGTTCTACCCGCCCGCGATCCTGGAGCAGGTAGTACAGGCCCCGCTGGCGGTTCACGTCGTGGTACTGGAGGTCGACGAGGGCGACCCGGGGGCTGGTGAGCGACAGCCCGTGGCGCTCCCTGAACGCCTCCACCAGGCGGTACTTGATGACCCAGTCGACCTCGCGGTCGAGGCTCAGGGGGTCGTGGTCGAGCTTGGTGAGGCAGTGCTCCCACATCTTCAGGGCCTGCTCTTCCAGGGGGCTCAGGCCCCTTGTCTCGGAGTAACGCAGGGCCCGGGTGAGGTACTCGGTCTGGATATCGACCGCGGACAGCTCGCGCCCGTTCTCGAGGCGCACCTTGCGCTTGCAGGTGATGTCGTGGCTGATCTCGCGGATGGCCCGGATGGGGTTGTCGAGGGTCATGTCGCGCATGACCACGGCGGGGTCCTCGAGCATGCGCAGCAGGATGCTGGTGGCGCCGACCTTGAGGAAGGTGGCGTACTCGCTCATGTTGGAGTCGCCCACGATCACGTGTAGGCGGCGGAAGCGTTCGGCGTCGGCATGGGGCTCGTCTCGGGTGTTGATGATGGGACGGCTGCGGGTGGTGGCCGACGACACACCCTCCCAGATGTGCTCGGCCCGCTGGCTCACGCAGTAGGTGGCGCCCCGGGCGGTGTTCAAGACCTTGCCCGCCCCCGCGTAGATCTGGCGGGATACGAAGAACGGGATCAGCACCTCGGCGTAGTGGCCGAAGTCGTCGCGGCGGCTGGTGAGGTAGTTCTCGTGACAACCGTAGGAGTTGCCGGCGGAGTCGGTGTTGTTCTTGAACAGGTAGACGACGCCACGGATGCCCTCCTCCCGCAGGCGTTGCTCGGCGCTGGAGAGCAGGCTCTCGAGGATGCGCTCACCGGCCTTGTCGTGGGCCACGAGGTCTTCGATGGAATCGCACTCGGGCGTGGCGTACTCGGGGTGGCTGCCCACGTCGAGGTACAGGCGGGCGCCGTTCTCGAGGAAGACATTGCTGCTGCGGCCCCAGGACACCACCCGGCGGAACAGGTAGCGGGCCACCTCGTCGGGGCTCAGCCGGCGTTGGCCGCGCAGGGTGCAGGTGACGCCGTACTCGTTCTCCAGGCCGAATATGCGCCGCTCCATACCCGCTCACGGTACCGTTCAGGGGATGCAACGGACCCGCATGGTTCGCCTGGCCACCGTGAACAGCTCGTTTCACGCCCGGGTCATCGCCGCCCGGGTAGGTGCAGAAGGCATCGTCTGTGAGCTGCGGGGCAATCTCGACGGCCCCTACCCGATGGGCCAGGTGCACGTGTACGTGGGCGAGGACGACCTGCCCAGTGCCTCCGAGCTGTTGATGGCCGACGAGGTGGAGTCCGCGTTCGACGACGACGGCGACGATGACGGCGACGGTTCTCCCGTGGCCCTGTGGCTGGTGCTGGCCACGATCGTGGCCCTGGCCGCGGTGCTGCTCTCACGCTCGTTCTGAGTTCTACAGCTTGTGGAGCAGCCACTCGATGCCCTGGAAGGTCCGGTAGCCCAGGTAGACCGCGGTGGCGAAGACCATGAGCTTGAAGTGCCAGGGGGCCCGCCGGTGCTTGCCGATGACGCTGTCGCAGTCGGGGCACTCGCCACCTTCTTTGAGCTGGCTCCCGGGCCAGTAGCGGCTGCAGGTGTCGCACCAGGGCAGGGGCTCAGACCCTCCGGACGGCCAGGATGGCCACGTCGTCGCTGAGCGGCGCGCTGGCGAAGTCGCGGGCGGCGGCCAGGAGCGACTTGCACAGCACGTCGGCCTGCATGCGGGGGTCACGGCGGATGGCGTTGGCGATGCGGTCCTCGCCGAACAGCGCCCCTCCGGCGCGGGCCTCGGCCAGGCCGTCGGTGTAGAGCAACACCAGGTCACCCACGTCGAGAGGCACCTCCCTGCTCAGGTAGGCGGCCTTGGGGTCGAGGGTGAGCATGGGGCCGGTGGAACGCAGCGGCTTCACGTCACCGTCGTGCCACAGCCACGCCGGGGGGTGGCCGGCCGACGTCCAGCGCAGGGTGCCGGCCTCGACGTCGACCACCCCAACGCACATCGACACGAACTCTTCCTCCCGCACCTGGGCCGAGATCTGGGCATTGAGCTCCTCCACCGCCTGGGCCGGGTCTCGGTACTGGCGCAGGAAGACCCGCAGCAGGTACTTCACCTGGAAGGCGGTGATCGACGGCTCGATCCCGTGGCCCGAGACGTCACCGATCACTATGGCCAGGCGCCCGTTGCCCACGGGAAACAGGTCGTAGAAGTCGCCGGCCATGAGCCCGGTGCCCGCTTCGTAGACCTGACCGATCTCGAATCCCTCCACGCCGGGCAGGTCCTGGGGGGCGAGGCGGGCTGCCCACCGCCGGGGGGCCAGCTCTTCCTGCGACAGCGTCTCCTCGGCCTTGCGCTCGAGGCTGGCCCGCTCCTCTATAAGGCCGGCTTCGGAGATGAAGCGCCGCCCGTAGATGAGGGTCATGGCTATGGGCACGCCCAGGAGCAGCCGCGTGGCGTTGAGCCAGGCGTTGTTGGAGAACGCACCCAGGGCGGCGGTCAGGGCGGCGATGAAGTAGAGGAGGGTGTTGTGCACCTCCTTGCGGTAGGCAGATCGCGCCAGGTCGGCCGCCACTGACGGGCCGCCGCCGGTGGCATCGCGGATGCGCCGCCAGGAACGCTCGAGGCGTTGAGCTGAACGTCCCCAGATGGCCCCCGCCACCGCGCAGCCGAGGGCCACCAGCAACAGGATCGGCGCCTCGACCATAGCGGCGTCAATCTAGGGCCATCGGGCCATTCGATGCGCAGCTGCCCGCCCGATCACCCGGCGCGGCGGCGAACTCGCATCTTGAGGGGAGTGGGCCCGAAGCCGAAGTGCTCGCGGATGGAGCGCTCGAGGTAACGAAGCCAGGTGGGATGCAGGGCGCGGTCGGAAAAGAGGGTGAAGGTGGGCGGGTCGGTGGCCCCCTGGGTGGCGTAGAGAACCCGAGCCCCCGGGGCGGGGTGGGCGGCCTGGGCCGTCTGGACCACCTCGTTGAGCTCGCGGGTTGGGACCCGGCGGTGGTAGGCCTCGATGGCCTGGCCGAGGGCGGGGAGCAACCGGTGCACGCCCTTGCCGGAGAGGGCGGCAGTCTTGAGGACGGGGGCGTAGCCCAGGAAGGCCAGGCGGTCCTCGAGGTCGGTGGTGGCCTTCACTCGTCCCTCCGCGTCGAGGAGGTCCCATTTGTTGAGCACGATGACGATGGGGCTGCCGGCGGCGTCGACCCGCTCCGCCAAGCGCTGGTCCTGGTGGGTCACGCCTTCGGCGGCGTCGATCACGAACAGGGCGGCGTCGGCACGGTCGATGGCCTGGAGGGCCCGCACCAACGAGTAGTACTCGGGCCCCTCGTCGATGCGGCTGCGCCGGCGCATGCCGGCGGTATCAACGAAGCGGATCGGTCCGTCGGGTGTCTCCACGATCGTGTCGATGCTGTCGCGCGTCGTGCCCGGGGCGTCGTGCACCACCGAACGCTCGTCGCCGATCAACTTGTTGAACAGCGTCGACTTGCCCACATTGGGCCGGCCCACGATGGCGACCGCGGGAACCGAGGCGACGGGGTCATCGGCGCCGTGGTCGTCGTCGGGCGACGGTGGAGGCAAGGCGGCTACCACCTCGTCGAGCAGGTCACCGCTACCCCGCCCGTGCAGTGCGCTGATGGGCCAGGGTGTGCCGAGGCCTAGTCGGCCGAAGTCCCAGATGTCGGTCTCGCGGTTGTCGTTGTCGACTTTGTTGGCCACTACCAGCACCTTGGGAGCCCGCTCCCGGGCTCGCAGGGCCTTGCGCAGCACGCCCGCCACCTTGTCGTCGTCGTCGGTGACGCCCACGGTGACGTCGACGACGAGCAGCACCACCGCGGCCCCGGCGATGGCTCGCTCCGCCTGCCTGCTGACCTGGGCGTCGAGGGTGTCGTCACTCGATAGCCATCCCCCTGTGTCGACCACCGAGAAGTGGCGACCTGCCCATTCCGCTTCCAGCACCTTGCGGTCGCGCGTAACCCCGGGACGTTCCTCCACGATGGCCTCCCGGCGGCCAACGATGCGGTTGACCAGGGTGGACTTGCCGACGTTGGGTCGCCCCAGCACGGCCACCACCGGCAGGGTCATCGCTCGCCCGCGAGCGCCCGGCGCAGGGCGACGCCGTCGGTGGCTACCACCTCGACGGGCCGGGGAAGGTCGGCGGGGCTGGTGCCGTCGAGGAACACGCCCTTGGACAGGCACACGTCGGCCAGCAGGTAGCGGTGCCCCTCAGGCTCGGCGGCCAGAACCGGGGCCAGGTCGGCGCCCACCAGGAGCCCGGTGACTGCGATGTTGCCCCCGAAGAAGCGGTTGGCCACGGGGATCACGCGCACGTCGGGGCGGTCGAGGCGGGACACAAGGGGATCGAGGACGCGGGCGCCCAGCTCGCCGGTCAGGATGGCGACGGGCCGGCTCGACCGGCCTGGCGGAGGCGGAGACTCGCCGCCCCGGGGAGCCCGGTAACCCTCGGCACCGGCTCCGTCGACCCATGCGAAGAAGCCGGGACGGGTGCCCAGGCCCTCCTCGGCGTCACCCAGCAGCTCCTGTTCGAGCGCCCGGGCCATGCCGATCCCGTCCTCGTGCTGGGGGAAGCCCTCGTAGGCCTGGGCGGGCGGGAAGGGGCGCTCGGCCAACAGGTAGTACTCGTCGGCAGCGAACACCACCCGGCGGCCGAGCACTGAAGCGAACACTGCCTGCCAGTCCTCCACCGCGTCGACCACGGCGGCCGCCTCCTCGCCCGTGTGGGGCCGCAACGAGCCCGCCTTGGACCACCGGCTCAGGCCCAGGGGGACGACGCACACCGTGGCCAGCTCGGGATAGCAGTCGAGCACTCCGCACAGGGTGTCCTCCAGTACCGGCCCGTCGTTCACACCGGGGCACACCACGACCTGGCCGTGCACCTCGATGCCGGCGTCGAGCAGGGCCCGCAGCCAGCGCAGGCTGGTGGCTCCCCGGCGGTTGCCGAGCATTGCCGACCGCACCTCGGGATCGGTGGCATGGATGCTCACGTTGAGCGGGCCCAGGCGCTCGGTGACCACCCGCTCGAGGTCGATCTCGGTGAAGCGGGTCAGCGTTGTGTAGTTGCCGTACAGGAACGAGAGGCGGTAGTCGTCGTCCTTCAGGTACAGGCTCTTGCGCAGCCCGGGCGGCAGCTGGTGGATGAAGCAGAACTGACAGTGGTTGTCGCAGGTGCGGACCTGGTCGAACAAGGCGGACGAGACTTCTGCTCCCAGCGGCTGGCCCTCGCCCTTGTCAACCATCACCTCGAGGTCGAGCCCGCCCCGTGAGACTTCCAAGGCCAGCTCGGCCTCGTCGGCCAGGAGCTGCCACTCGATGACGTCGCGGGGCCGCACGCCGTTGAGGGCCATGATCTCGTCACCGGGAAGGAGGCCGCACCGCTCGGCCGGCGAACCGGGCGCGATGGCGACCACCAGTGGAGAGGGCACGGGCTCAAGGATAGGACCGGCCTGCGTGGCCCGAACGCAATAGCGGCCTGCGTGGCCCGAACGCAATAGCGGCGCCTAGCCTCTGGCCATGGACGTCGACCGGGTGCTGCTGGCCTCACCCAGGGGCTTCTGCGCCGGCGTGGAGATGGCCATCAAGGCCTTGGCCTGGATGGTGCGGGTCTTCGAGCCGCCCGTCTACTGCTACCACGAGATCGTCCACAACCGCCTGGTGGTCGACCGCTTCAGGGATCTGGGCGTGGTCTTCGTCGACGACGTGGCCGAGGCGCCCGACGATGCCCCTCTCATGCTCAGCGCCCACGGCTCCTCCCCCGAGGTAGTGGCCGCGGCCCGGGCCCGTGGCGGCTTCGTTGTCGATGCGGTGTGCCCGCTCGTGACCAAGGGGCACCACGAGGTGAAGGTGAGGGCGGCCAAGGGCTACTCCATCGTCTACGTGGGCCACGAGGGCCACGACGAGGCAGTTGGCACCATGGCGGTAGCGCCCGAGGCCATTCATCTGGTGCAATCCACCGACGACGTCGCCGCGCTGGACCAACCAGAAGGCCCGATGGCCCTGCTGGCCCAGACCACCCTCAGCCACCAGGATTGGGCGGGCGTGCTCGAGGCCACCAGGGCCCGCTTCCCCGACGTGTGGATGCCGGGCCGCAGCGACTTGTGCTTCGCCACCACCAACCGCCAGGCCGCCCTCACCGAGATCGCGTCGCGGGCCGACGCCATCGTCGTGATCGGCTCGGCCAACTCGTCGAACACCGTCGCCCTGGAAAAGGTCGCTCGCAGCGTGGGCTGCCCGCGCGTGCACCGGGTCAACGCCGCGGGCGAGCTGCCCGACGACCTGGCCGGTGTGGTCGGCGTCACCGCCGGCGCCTCGGCCCCCGACGAGCTGGTGCGGGCGGTGGTCGACCGCCTGGCGCCGGCCCACGGCACCGAGCTGGTGTCGGTGACCGACGAGGACGAGTACTTCCCCCCGCCCCGGGAGCTGCGCGACCTGCTGGTGGGCCTCGACGCCCTGGTCGGGTTCAGCCTCGGCGCCCCGCCGCCGCCAGCCTCACCATTCGCCGACGACCGGCGGGTGGCGGCCAGCGACGTCCTCGACGCCCTGGCCCGCTGAACCCTCCCTCAACTTGCGCATTTGGCCCTATGAGGGCCACTCTGCCCGAGCGCCGTCGAAGAGGCGCTGCAGCTCGGCGTGCAGGGCGGCGCTCAGCTCGCGGACGGCGCGGCGGGACGGGTGACCGCTCGGCTTCGGCGGCAGGGGCACCAGGGGTGGGCCCACAACCACGTGAACCTTCACCGGCCGGGGCACCCGGCGGCCTTTTTGCAACGCCTGCTCCGAGCCCCCGATGCCGATGGGGACAATGGGGACGCCGGTCCTGATGGCCACGTACGCTGCCCCCTCGAACAGGTCGGTCACAACGGGGCCCGAGCGGCGGGTGCCCTCGGGGAACAGCACCAGGGGCTCACCGCCTCGGATGACCTCGATGCAACGGCGTAGGGACTCCCGGTCGGCGGCCCTGCGGTTCACCGGGAAGGCGCCCAGGGCAGAGATGAAGCGACCGAACCAGGCCAGCTTCCAAAGAGACTCCTTGCCCATGAAGCGCACCCGGCGCGGGGTCACCAGCGCTACCATCCCGAAGTCGATGAACGAACGGTGGACGGGAGCGAGCACGTACGCCCCGGCGGGCGGCACATTCTCGGTACCCTCGATGCTCACCCGCCAGTACCCCTTGCACAGGGCCCAGATGGCGGACCGGCACACCCAGTAGAGCACCCGTGCTGCCCCCGACGGGCCATCTGGCGGAGCCGCGTCCTGGACCGTGCCGTTGCTCGCGGCCAGGAACAAACCGACGATCTCTTCGACCACCTCGTCGACGCCGCGCCCCGTGCTGTCGACGACTGCGGCGCCGGGCGCCACGGCCAGAGGAGATGCGGCCCGGGTGGAGTCGAGGCGGTCGCGCCGGGCCAGGGCAGTGGCGTCCTCGTCGACCGATCGGCGGCCGGCCCGCTCCTCGTCGCTGGCGGTGAGGAACACCTTCAGGGTGGCATCGGGGAAGACGACACTGGCGATGTCGCGTCCGTCCAGCACCCCGCCGCCGTGCTCGACAGCCCACGCCCGCTGGCGCTTCACCAACTCGGCCCGCACCTCGGGGCAGGCGGCGACAGCGCTGACCGCCCGCCCCACTTCGGGGCTGCGCAGCTGATCGGTCACGTCCTCACCGTCGAGCAGCACTCTGTCCCCCACCTTCACATCTGCGGCCGCTGCTACACGGGCCAGCTCCGCGGGTGAGGCCGACTCGGGGTCGATCCCCTCCTTCAAGGCGGCCAGAGCCACCGAGCGGTACATGGAGCCGGTGTCGAGATGAGCCAGACCCAGGCGGGAGGCGACCGCCCGGGACACGGTGGACTTCCCGGCCCCTACCGGCCCGTCGATGGCCACCACGTTCATGGGCTGGCCTCCCCGCCGAGGGAGACGAGGTCCCTGGCGAACGCCGGGTAGCTGGTGGCCACCGCATCCCAGCCCTCCACCAACGATTGGCCATCGGCGGCCATGGCAGCTACGGCCATGGCCATGGCCACCCGGTGATCGCCTTGGGCGTGGACGTGGGCGCCCGTCAAGGCAGTGCCCCCGCCCACGACGAACCCGTCGGCCTTGGTCTCCACCTCCGCTCCGAAGGCCCTCAGGCCATCGGCCACTGTGGCAATGCGGTCGGTTTCCTTCACCCGGAGCTCGGCCGCCCCACCGAACGGCGTCGGGCCATCGGCTACTGCGGCGGCCACGGCCAGCACGGGGATCTCGTCGATGAGGCCGGGCACCTCGGCACCGCCGACCTCGGTGGCGTGCAACCGGCCGTAGCGGGCCCTCACCGAGCGCTCCCCCACCACCTCGATGTCGGCGCCCATGCGGGCCAGCACGTCGAGAAAGCCGGTACGCCTGGGGCCGAGGTACACGTCGTCGACCACGACTTCGCTCCCCGGCACGATGCAGCCCGCCACCACCCAGAACGCGCCCTGTGAGGGGTCGCCGGGCACGTCGAGGGTGAATGGTGACAACGTCGACCGTCGTACCCGTACCGACTGGCCACCACCATCGGCCGCCACCTCCACGTCGGCCCCGCACAGGGCCAGCAGCTCCTCGGTATGGACCCGGGTGGGCACCGCCTCGCGGACCACGGTCACGCCCTCGGCTCGCAGGCCGGCCAGGAGGATCGCCCCCTTCACCTGGGCACTGGCCACCGGTGGCGCGTAGTCGATACCAGCCAGCGCGCCGCCCCGCACGGCCAACGGGGGGTAGACACCGCCCTGGCGGCCGTCGACCGACGCGCCCATGGCTCGCAGGGGCTCTGCCACGCGGTCCATGGGCCGGGTGGCCAGCGACGCGTCGCCGGTCAACACCGTGAGCCAGTCGAAGCCCGAGCAGAAGCCAGCCAACAAGCGGATGCCGGTTCCCGAGTTGCCCACGTCGAGCACCGTCTCGGGCTCGTGCAGGCGCGGCGTCCCCCCCGTGATGCGTTCGCCGTCGACGTCGGCGCCCAGGGCCTCGATGGCACGCCGGGTGGCGGCCACGTCTTCACCGTCGGAGAGGCCTCGCACCATCGACTTACCCTCGGCCGCGGCGGCGAACAGCAGGGCGCGATGAGAGATGGACTTGTCGCCCGGCACCCTTGTCCGGCCCCTCAACGGGCGGCCGCCCGTCACTCGCAGTGTGGCCATCTACAGGTGCCTTACCGACGGCCGGTAGCGCCGGGCCGCCAACGCGGCCCGAACCGCCTCGCCAGACTCGGCCCGCACCATCAGCACGAGCACTCCTCGTGTGCCCTCCGACGAGTGGACGATCTCCAGGTCTTCGATGTTGACGGCGAGCTCGGCCAGCAAGGTGGTGACCTCGGCGGCCACGCCCTTGCGGTCGGGAACCGGCACCCTGACCTCGGCCAGCTCTTCGGGCCGTTCGATCCGGCCGGGCAAGTTCATACGGGCCTCCCGTGATCGTTCGAGGGTAGCCAGCAAGCCCTCGCGGTCACCCTCGGCCACACAGTTGCGCATGGTGCCCAGTGCGGCGATCAGGCCGTCGAGGCCGTCGACGATGGCGTCACGGTTCTCGGCGCAGATGTCTAGCCAGATACCAGGATGGCCCGCGGCCACCCTCGTCATGTCGCGAAACCCCCCGGCCGCCAGGCGCAGCACGGCAGCGTGCTCCAAGGCACCGTCGGCCGCCATGCCCATGAGGGTGGCAGCCACCAGATGGGGCACGTGGGAGACGAGAGCCACGAGAGAGTCGTGGCGATCGGGCGGCAACGACACCACGTCGGCGCCCAGGGACCGCACCACCGAACGCACGGCGGTGTAGGCCTCGGGATCGGTCTCGCGCGTGGGAGTGAGCACCCAGGTGGCCCCTTCGAACAGGTCGACGTCGGCCCCCTCGAGCCCGTCTTGCTCCGAACCGGCCATGGGGTGGCCGCCCACGAAACGGGGGTCGTCGACGCCCGCTACCACCGGCGCCTTCACGCTGCCGACGTCGGTCACCATCCCCGGTCCCTTCAGGGCGGCCCGGGCGGCTTCGACGACGGCGCCCACGGGCGTGGCCACGAAGGTGATCTCCGCCTGGCGGTCCTCACCAACGGCATCGAGGGCGCCGAGGGCACGGGCCCGTTCGGCGCGCGCGCCCTCGAGGTCGGACCCTTCTACGTGCCCACCACGGCGTCGCAGGGCCATCCCGATGGACCCCCCGACCAGGCCGGTGCCCACGACCGCAGCCCGCCGGCTGTCAACCGGGAAGGTCATCGCGAAGGCCCGAGGCCCCCTGCAGGTAGACATGGCGCAGCTCCGCCCGTGACCGCTCGGTGGTCAGGTGCATGAGGACACGCAGGCAGCGGGGGGTACCACCGACGACCGCCAACTCCTCGGCGCACAGCAGGGGCACGTCGCCGAGCCCCATGCCCCGCGCCGCGGCGGCGGGGAAGGCAGAGACGATGTCGTTGGTGGCGGTAAAGACCATGCTGATGATGTCGTCGTGGGAGACCCGGTTACGGCTCAACATCTCACCGATCAGGGCCTGCATACGCTCGGAGATCTGCTGGGGGCAGTCCTCGTCGACAGTGGTAGCACCGCGCAACGCTCGCACTGCGGGAGACACGCCGGGGAGGTTAGCGGGGCAGGGTGCCCGACCTCGGCGGCGAAGCCGCTTCCTGCAACCCTCGCACCTCGCCGGCGGTGAGCGGACGCCACTGGCCAGGCGCCAGGCCGCGGTCGGCCAGGGGGCCGACCCGGGTACGGACCAGGCGGACCACGGGATGGCCCACCGCCGCGCACATGCGCCGCACCTGCCGGTTGCGCCCCTCGTGGATCACCAGCCGCAGCGCGCCGGGCGCCACCGACGAGACACGCGCCGGTGCGGTCACCCCGTCGTCCAGGTCGACCCCCTGGCGAAGGCGGCGCAGCGCACCCCGGCTGGGCGTGCCCTCGACCTGGACCAGGTACTCCTTCTCCACCCCGAACGACGGATGGGTGAGACGATGGGCCAGGTCGCCGTCGTTGGTGACCAGGAGCAGGCCCTCGGTGTCGGCGTCGAGGCGGCCCACCGGGAACACGCGGGGCACGGCTGGCACCAGACTCACGACCGTGGGCCGGCCCTGGGGATCGGCGGCGGTGGCTACGACGCCGGCCGGCTTGTTGACCAGGTAGTGGACCAGGCCAGGCCGCACCGACACAGGCACATCGTCGACGGCGATGCGCGCCTCGTCGGCGTCGACCCGCCGTCCGAGCACGGCCACTTCCCCGTCGACGGTGACCCGCCCGTCGGCGATGAGCTCCTCACAGAACCGGCGGCTGCCGTACCCGACGGCGGCCAGCACCTTCTGCAAGCGGTCACCTGCGGCGGGCACCCGGGTCAATCACCGTTCTTGTCGTGACGGGAGCCCAGGCCGCGCTCGAGGGCCTCCACCGTCTCGGGGCCGGGAACGAAGTCAGCCAGGGGAGGCAGGTCGGCAAGGGAGTCGACGCCTAGCTTCTCGAGGAACAGGGAGGTGGTGCCGAAAAGGACGGCCTGGCCCGGGCCGGGGTCGCGGCCGATCTCGCCCACATAGCCCCGGTGCTGGAGGGTGCGCATCACCGCATCGGCGTTGACGCCGCGAATGGCCGCCACCTGGGCCCGAGACACCGGCTGGCGGTAGGCCACGATGGCAAGGGTCTCCAGGGCGGCCGCCGACAGGCGCGCCGACTGGCCGTCGAGCACGAAGCGCTCCACGTATGGCGCCAGGTCGGGATGGCTCTGGAACCGGTAGCCGCCCGCCACCCGCACCAGCGCGAAGCCCCGGTCGTCGGCCTGGTAGGCCGCTGCCAGGGTGGAGCACAGCTCCTCGACGCGCCCCACCGGCAGCTCCAGCACCTCGGCCAACAACTGGGGCGGAACTGGCTCCTCCGCCACCATGACGATGGCCTCGATGGCCCTGACCGCCTCGTCAGCCATCGTAGGAGTCGACCCGCGCCCGGTCGGCGCCGGTTTGGCTGTCGGGGCCCGTCCACGCCACGGTGAGTTCACCGAAGCTCTGCACCTGGTCGAGGTCGACGAGGCCCTGCTTGTAGAGCTCGAGCACGGCGAGAAAGCGCACGATCACGTCGAGACGGGTGGGCAGGCCGGCGGCGATGTGGCGGAACGAGCGCCAGCCGGCGCCGGGCAGGGTGGCGGCCAGCTCGTCGACCACGTCGGCCACGCTCACGCCGATTGGCGCCACGTGGTCGAGGTCGACCCGGGGTGCGGGCTTGGGAGTGATGGCCTGCACCAACGCGTCCCTCAAGACGACCGGGGTGACTCCCGCCAGCAGGTCGGGCGTGAGGGCCAGGTAGTAGGCTTCGGGCCCGGCGGTACGGGGCGACGAGGTGGCCGCGACGGCCGCCAGGCGGGCCAGCACCGCACCAGCGTTGGCGAACGTCTTGCACTCGAGGAGCCGGGACAGCAGGAGGTCGCGCTCCTCGTACAGGGCCAGCTCCTCGTCGAGCTCTACGTCGTCGGGCCCGGGCAGCAGACGGCGGCACTTCAGCTCGATGAGGGTGGCGGCCACCACGAGGAACTCGGTGGCCACCTCCAGGTCGAGCGTGCCCATGGCCTCGATCTCGGCTACGTAGGCGTCGACGATCGACGACAGCGACAGCTCCCACAAGTCGACCTCGTCTCGACAGATCAGGTGGAGCAGGAGGTCGAAGGGACCCGAGTAGGCCGAAGTCGACACCTCATAGGCCACGTCCCCGAGAATACCGGCGGGAGTGCCCCGGCCTGCGGCATACCATCGGCTTCATGGACCGCGTGCTCTCGGGCATCCAGCCCACCGGCGACATCCACCTCGGCAACTACCTGGGCGCCATCCGCCAGTGGGCCGCCGACCAGCACTCCTACGACGCCTTCTACTTCATCGCCGACCTGCACGCCCTCACCCGGCCCCGCGATCCCTACGACCTGCGGGCCAAGACCCGCCAGATGGCCCTGGTGCTCATCGCCGCCGGCCTCGACCCCGAGCGCTGCACGCTGTTCGTGCAGAGCCACGTGGCCGAACACTCCCAGCTGTGCTGGCTGCTCGAGTGCGTGGCCTCGGTGGGCGAGCTGCGGCGTATGACCCAGTTCAAGGACAAGGCCAAAGGCGGAGAGGAGTCGGCCCGGGCAGGCCTGCTCACCTACCCGGTGCTGCAGGCCGCCGACGTGTTGCTCTATGACGCCGACCGGGTGCCGGTGGGCGACGAGCAGCGCCAGCACCTGGAGCTGTGCCGCGATCTGGCCGTGCGCTTCAACCACCGCTACGGCGAGACGTTCGTGGTGCCCGAGGCGGCGGCGCCCGCGGTCGGCGCCCGCATCATGGACCTGGCCAACCCCGGCGCCAAGATGTCGAAGTCGGCGGAGTCGCCCAAGGGGGTGGTGATGGCCCTGGACGACCCCGACACCATCGAGCGCAAGTTCAAGCGGGCCGTCACCGACCCCGGGGCCAACGTGCGCTACGACCTCGAACACAAGCCCGGCGTCTCCAACCTCCTGCAGATCCTGGCTGCCGTCACCGGCCGGGCGCCCGAAGACGTGGCCCAGGCCTACGACCAGTACGGGCCGCTCAAGGCCGACGCCGCCGCCGCCGTCATCGAGCTCCTGCGCCCCATCCGCGAGCGCTACGCGGAGCTGGCCGACGACCCCGGCTTCGCCGAGGCGGTGCTCAAGCAGGGCGCCGACAAAGCCCGGGCGGTGGCCGCCGCTACCCTGGCCCGGGCCCAGGACACCCTCGGCCTGCTCGCCACCGGGTGATCGGCCCCGAGCTCCTACACCCGGGCCAAGGCCTGAGCGCCCACCACCGCCAGGTCCTCCACGCCGGAGACGGCTATGCGTCCCGCACCCAGGCGCCGCTGCTGGCGGACCTCGAGGCGGTGGGCCAGGCGGCTGAGGGCCAGGTTGACCACGATGTAGCAGGCAGCGATGACCAGGGCGGCCTGGAGCAGGTTGCCGTAGAACGTGCCTGTCTGCTGGGCTCGCCGTAGGGCATCGTCGTAGGTGACCACATAGCCCAATGCGGTGTCTTTGAGCACGGTGATGAGCTGGCTCACGATGGCCGGCGCCATGCGCCGGACGGCCTGCGGAAGGATCACCGCCAGCATCGCCTGGCCGTAGCCAAGCCCGATGGCCGACGCCGCCTCCCCTTGGCCCCGGTCGAGCGACTGGATGCCGGCCCGGAAGATCTCGCCCAGCACCGCCCCGTTGTAGATGGTGAGGCCCAGTACCAGGGCCTGGAAGGGCCTGAGGTGGACGCCCTCGCGCGGCAGGCCGATGTAGGAGAACAGGATCAGCAGGATCAGTGGAACGGCCCGGAAGAACTCCACGTAGGCCCCCGCCAGCCACCGCAGCGGGCGGTGCCGGGCCAGCCGGCCGGCGGCCATCACGATGCCCACCATTACCGCCGCCACCATGGCCACCGCGGCGGCCTCGAGAGTGTGCCACAGGCCCACCAGGATGAACCTCATCACCGACCACTGCGTCAGGGGCCGCCACAGCCTGGCGTTGAACTGCCCCCTGGACGCGAAGCGGTTGAGGGCCAAGGCCGCCAGAGCTACCAGCACCACCGCGGACACCGCGGAGGCCACCGCCACCTGCTTGCGGCCGCGCGGTCCCAGCTCGTCGCCGAGGAAGTCCGGGCGAGCGGCGATACCGGCCCTCACCGCTTCATCGCCACCCGCCGTTCCAGGGCTCCCACCGCCAGGCCCGACAGAAGGCCGAAGATCACGTAGATGACGGCGGCGCCTACGAACGCGGCCACGGGCTGGGCGCTCACCGAGGTGCCGAGCGTGTCAGCCACCGAGGTGAGCTCGACCACCGAGAACACGGCGGCGATCCCAGAGTTCTTGATCAGGGCGATGAAAACACTGCCCAGGGGGGCCACCACCACCCGCAGGGCCTGGGGCAGCACGACGATGCCGAGGGTCTGGGGGAAGGTGAAACCCAGAGCTCGGGCCGCCTCGGCCTGGCCCCCGGCCACCGAGAGGATTCCGGCCCGGACCGTCTCCGCCACGAACGTGCTGGTGTAAGCGGACAGCACGATGACGGCGGAGACGAAGTACGAGTAGCGGATGCCGACCTTGGTCAGCCCGAAGATGAAGATGGTGAACAGCACCACCAGAGGTGTGCTGCGCAGCACCTCCACCCACACCGTGGCCGCGGCCCGCAAGGGCGGCACCGGGCTCACTCGCAGTGAGGCCACCACCACGCCGACCACGAAGGCCAGGGCGAAGGAGACGACGGTGAGCTGCACCGTCACCCATGCGCCGTGGCGGTACAGGTCGAGGTGGTCGACGACGACCTGCACGACCGCCTACCTCGCTAGCCTCGGCGCGACCGGCGGATAGTAGTGGGAGGGACGGAGTCCGACGAGGTGGACGACGGGTTCGACGCCGAGGTGGTCGAAGTCGAGGTACCGGGGCCGGCCGAGGTGCTCGGCGAGGCGCCGGCCGAGGCGTAACGATCGACGGGCGGCGGCGTCGGGGTCTCGAGACCCAACTTGCCGAGCGTGGCGGCGAAGGCCTTGGCCCAATCGCCGTTGCTGTAGATCTGCTCCAGGCGGTCGTTGATGAAGTTGCGGAAGGCGTCGTCGCCCTTCTTCAGGCCGATGCCATAGGGCTCGTCGGTAAACGGCGCCTTCACCAGCTTGAACGCCCCCTGGCTCTGCTGCACCAGGCCGGACAGGATGGGAGCGTCGGTGGAGACGGCAACGACCCGGCCGTCGTTGAGGGCGGCGGCGCACTCCGAGTAAGTGCCGAAAAGAGTGAGCTGGGCCTGGGGAGCCTTGGCCTGGAGGTTGGTGGCCGAGGTCGACCCCTGGCCGCTGCACACCTTCTTGCCGTTGAGGTCGGCCACGGATTTGATGGACGAGTCGTCGGCTTTGACCATGACGTCCTGGTGAGCGATGAAGTACGGGCCGGCGAAGTCGACCACCTGCTTGCGGGTGTCGTTGATGGTGTAGGTAGCCACCACCATGTCGACGGTGCCGTTCTGGATGAACGGCTCCCGGTTCTTGGACACGGCCTCCTGGAAGTCGATCTTGGGCTCCACCGAGTCGGTGGTGCCGCCGAAGATGCCGACGGCGACGAGCTTGGCTATCTCCACGTCGAAACCCTCGACCTTGCCCGTGGTGGGGTTCTTCTGGCCGAAGCCGGGCTGGTCGAACTTGGTACCCACCACCAGCTTTCCCTTGGCCTGGATGGCGGCCATGGTGGTGCCAGGGGCGAACGTGGGCACGCTGGTGCTCGGGGCCCCGGTGGTGGAGGTGGTGGACGCCTTCTTGGAGCTGCTGCCGCACGCCGCGGCCAGCAGGGCCGCCGACAACACCAGCACGGTTGCCGCCCAGCGGCGAGAGCTGCGGACGCTACGCATCGTTCCTCCTATGGCTAATGGGCCAGGATCTTGGACAGGAAGTCGCGGGCACGATCTGTCTGGGGGTGGGCGAAGAACTGGTCGGGCGGTGCCAGCTCGAGGATGCGACCAGCGTCCATGAACGCTACCCGGCGCGCCGCGGAGCGGGCGAAGCCCATCTCATGGCTGACCACGATCATGGTGGTGCCTTCGGCGGCCAGCTCCACCATCACGTCGAGCACCTCCTTGATCATCTCAGGGTCCAGCGCGGAGGTAGGCTCGTCGAACAGCATGACCTTGGGGTCCATGGCCAGGGCCCGGGCGATCGCGGCCCGCTGCTGCTGGCCGCCGGAGAGCTCGGCCGGGTAGCGGTGGGCCTTGTCGGCGATGCCCACACGCTCGAGCAGGGCCAGGGCCCGGTCGCGCGCCGCGTCTTTGGCCACCTTGCGCACCTTCACGGGTCCGAGGGTGACGTTGGCCAGGATCGTCTTGTGGGCAAACAGGTTGAACGACTGGAAGACCATGCCCACGTCGGCGCGCAGCCGGGCCAGGGCGCGGCCCTCGGCGGGCAGGGCGACCCCGTCGATGTTGATTGTGCCCGAGTCGAGGGGCTCGAGGCGATTGACGGCGCGGCACAAGGTGGACTTGCCAGACCCGGAGGGGCCGACCACCACCAGCACCTCGCCCCGGTCGACGGTGAGGTCGACGTCGGCGAGGGCATGGACGTCGCCGAACCACTTGTTGACCTTGTCCATGACGACAAGGGGTTGGTGCATCACTCGATGCGGGTCGCGGCTGCGGCGGTGAGCCCGGCGACCACCAGCAGGCTCCCGGCCGCGACCGCCAACCACACCCGGTGCACGCTTCGCCGGTGGCACGCGTCATCGCGGGCCAGCTCGTAGAACGACCGGCTACCGGTGGGCGAGGCCAGATTGGAGGTGGCCAGCCCACAGCTAACGGTGGTGGGCAGGAAGGACCGTTGGCGGTCGAAGCCCTGGAGGCCCAGGACGGCGTCGTTGCCGAAGCGAGCCTGCACGGGGACGGCCAGCATGACGATGACGACCAGGGCCGCACCGCCCAAGCCCCACAGAGTCCATGCCCGCGCTCGGGTAGGCGTCACCTTTGGTTGAGACGGGCTATGGCGCCGGGACGAAGGTCGATGGACCGGGCTTCGGTCAGGCACCCGGCCAGGGCGTCAGGCGTGGTGTCGAACGCGCCGGCCGGGAACCGCACCTGCTCGGTGGGCGAGCGCACGATCACACCACCGTCCACGTCGATGGCTTCGATCCACTCCCAGCGGATCATCGTGCGGCGATCACCGGGCCCGAGCTGGGAGACACCGTGGAGATCGACCCGCAGCACGACCTTGGGCCCGAAGCGCCGGGGCCGTACCAGGTCTTCGGCCACGCGCTGTGCCATGACCGCCACTGTACCGGTGGTGCTGTGTTTGCCGGCGGCTTCGCCGCCCCGGGGGGGGGGAGAAACCCGCCCCCCCCCGCCTCCCGACTCCCGATCTCTCAAACCCACGATTCTCCCTCCCGTCCGACGGACTCTCGCCAATTCGACCGGAGGCTTCGGCGGCGGGGGTTTCGCCTCATGC
>JBPCJQ010000009.1:0-3765 GCA_051005135.1 Acidimicrobiales bacterium | reverse complement strand
ACACCCACACCCGGGTGGTGAGCCTGGCGGTGACCGACATGCCCGGGTCGGGCAAGCCCGACGAGGTGGTGGCCGCCGCCGGCATCGACGCCGACCACATCGCCGCGGCGGCGCGAAAGCTGGTGGGAACGGGGGGCGGGCCGAGCGCCGACTACGTCCCCCAGCAAGTCCCCGTGAACATGTACGAGACCCACGACGCCCTGGTGCTGGTGTTCCCCCTCCCCGGCGTCATGGCCGATGACGTCACGGTCAGGGCCGATGACGGCAGGGTGGTGGTGGAAGCCGACATGCGTACCGCGGCCGAGAAGGGCTACCTGCTCCACGAGTGGCACTACGGCCCTTACCACCGCGCCGTCGAGATCCCTGAAGGTTTCGGGGGCACGGCGGCCGCCAGCTTCGGGAACGGCCAGCTGGCGGTTCGCCTGCTCCGTGGCGAGCCGCCCGCCGCTGGCAAGGTTGAGGTCAACCGCGAGGAGTAGCCATCGCATGGGATTTCTCGACGACGCCCCCAGGAGCCCTGAGCCGGTAACGATCGCACCCGGCGACATGTTCGCGCCCTGCATTGGGGGCAATGGCGAAGTGCCCGAGCTGCGGCTTCTGGTCGGCGGGAAATGGCGGGAGGCGCTGGGAGGTGAGACGTTCGACGTCCACTCGCCCATCGACGGAAGCCTGGTGGCCCGCGCCCAGAAGGGCGGCACCGATGACCTGAAGGCGGCCATTGCCTCCGCCCGCCAGGCCAGGACCGGCTACCGGGCCATGCCTGCGGCAGAGCGCCTGGCCCTGCTGCAACGGGCCGGCACCATCGTGGGTGACACCGCCGACAGCCTGGTCGACGCCATCGTGGCCGACCTGGGCAAGACGCCCGAGGCGGCCCGGTCCGAGGTGGAGGCCACCGCCACTCGCCTCGAGCTGGTACGCGAGGAGGTGCGCAAGATCTTCGGCGAGTACCTGCCCGGTGACTGGATCGCCGAGACTGTGGGGCGGTCGGCGGTCGTCCTGCGGGAGCCGGTGGGCACAGTGGCCGCGGTGGGTCCCTTCAACTACCCCCTGTTCCTCGGTGCCTCGAAGATCATCCCCGCCCTGGCCGCCGGCAACACAGTGGTGGCCAAGGCCCCCTCCGACGACCCCACGGCCCTGGTGCTCTTTGCCCGCATCCTGGAGGAAGCCGGCCTGCCACCCGGGGTGCTCAACGTGGTGACCGGCCCGGGCCGGGAGATGGGTGACCTGCTCGCCTCCCATCCCGACGTGTCCATGATCTCGTTCACCGGCTCGTCGGCGGCGGGCAGGCGGATCACCGAGGTGGCGGGGCCCAAGCCGCTGCACCTCGAGCTCGGCGGGAACGCCCCCGCCATCGTGCTGGCCGACGCCGACCTCGAGCTGGCCGCCCGTCAGGTGGCTCTGGGGGCCTTCAAGAGCGCCGGCCAGCGCTGCGACGCGGTCAGCGTGGCTCTGGTGGCCGCCGAGGTCTATGACGCGCTCTTGGAGCGCGTCGTCAAGGAGGCGGTGACGTGGGTGGCGGGCGATCCACGTGCCGAAGGGGTGAAGCTCGGGCCCCTGGTGAACGACGCGGCCGCGGCCCGAGTGCAGGGTCTGGTCGCTGACGCCGTCGGCCACGGAGCCCAGGTGGTGGCGGGTGGCGAGGTGGACGGCGCCTACCACCAGGCCACGGTGCTGGCCGGCGTTCCCCTCGACGCCGAGATCGTGTGGGAGGAGACTTTCGGCCCGGTGCTGCCCATCGTGGCGGTGGCCGGGCTCGACGAGGCTCTGGAGGTGGCGGGCCGGTCACGCTACGGCCTGGACTCCTGCGTGTTCACCGCTGACCTGGCCTCGGCCTGGCAGGCGGCGCGCGCCCTTGAGTGCGGCACCGTTCATATCAACAACGCACCTGTCCACGGAGTGGGCCACTTCCCCTTCGGTGGTCGCAAGCCCGACTCCGGCATCGGCCGGGAGGGCCTTGGTTACTCCATCGACGAGTGCACGGTGCTCAAGACGGTGGTGCTGCCGACCTGAGGCAGCGGTTCGTCGCGGTTCCGGCTGGGTAGAGGTGAGCCGCTCGCCCCGCCCGCGAGCGGCTCAGGGACAAAGCCCTGAGCCAACCTCGTGAGAAGGACTTCCCATCATGATGTTCGCGCTGGTAGGCAAGATCTTGGTCATCATCTTGGTGCTCGTGGTCCTCGCGATCATCGGCCTCGTCACCCTGGTCAAGAAGGTCCTCTGAGGCCGGCTTGGAAACCCGGGCCGCCGGCCCTTACCGCTCGATGGGGGCGCGCACCAAGTTGCCCCACTCCGTCCAGGACCCGTCGTAGTTGCGGACGGCGGGGAAGCCCAGCAGGTGGTGCAGCACGAACCAGGTGTGGCTCGAGCGCTCACCGATGCGGCAGTAGACGATCACGTCGTCGTCCTCGGACAGACCGAGCTCTTTCTCATAGATGGCGCGCAGATCGTCGGCGCTCTTGAAGGTGCCGTCATCGTTGGCCGCGTTCTTCCATGGCTTCGACTTGGCGGTGGGGATGTGTCCGCCCCGCATCGCCCCCTCCTGGGGGTAGTCGGGCATGTGCAGTAGCTCGCCCGAGAACTCGCCGGGTGAGCGTACGTCGACCAGCGGACCCTTGCCGAGGTGGCCCTGGACGTCGTCGCGGTAGGCCCGGATGGGCATGTCATCGCGCTCGACCACGGGGTAGTCGGCCTGGGGACGGGCCGGTACGTCGGTGGTCATGGGCCGGCCCTCCTGCACCCACTTCATGCGCCCACCGTTGAGGAGACGCACGTCCGGATGGCCGAAGAGGGTGAACACCCACAGGGCGTAGGCCGCCCACCAATTGAAGTTGTCCCCGTAGAAGACCACGGTGCTGTCACGGCTGATGCCGTTCTTGGAGCACAAGCGGGCGAAGCCCTCGCCGTTGACGTAGTCGCGGGTGACGGGGTCGTTGAGGTCGAGATGCCAGTCGACCTTGATGGCACCGGGGATGTGGCCGGTGTCGTAGAGCAGCACGTCCTCGTCGGACTCGACCACGACGATACCGGGATCGTCGAGGTGCTCGGACAGCCACTGGGTGGTCACCAACCTCTCGGGGCTGGCGTACTGCTGGAGCTCGGGTGCGGGGTCGGGCGCGATGGCCATGTGATGACCTCCTCTGTCGTGTTTCCCCCAGCCTAGGCCGAATTCCCGACTTCGCCAGTCACGATTCGGCACAAGGGCGGCCAAGCTGGGACAATGGCGTCCATGAGCACGCCATCGGCAGAGTTGGAACGCATTGTCGACCTGTTCGCCGGTGCGCCCAAGGAGCTGCGGGCCCAGGCCCTGCTCGAGTACTCGCGCAAGGTGCCACCCCTGCCGCCCGAGCTGACCGGCCACCGGGACCTCATGGAGCAAGTCCCCGAATGCCAGACGCCCTTTTTCCTACTCACCGAGGTCGACGACGACGGCCGGGTCCGCCTCCATTTCGACGTGCCTGCCGAGTCGCCAACCACGCGGGGATTCGCCGGCATCCTCTACAGCGGCCTCAATGGTGCCACCGCCGATACGGTGCTGGCCACCCCCAACGACTTCTACTCCCGCATGGGCCTGGCCGAGGTCATCTCCGCCCTCCGCCTCCGGGGCATGCACGCCATCCTGTCCCGCCTCAAGCGCCAGGTACGGGACCGCCTCGCGGCACGCGGGGTATGAGGCAAGCCCGCCAGGCAGTCGGGGGGTCGTGGGGGGGGGGGGGGGCCCCCCAACCGCCGAGGGGGGGGGGGGGGGGGGGGGGGGGGGGGGGGGGGGGT
>JBPCJQ010000008.1:0-6118 GCA_051005135.1 Acidimicrobiales bacterium | reverse complement strand
ACACCCACACCCGGGTGGTGAGCCTGGCGGTGACCGACATGCCCGGGTCGGGCAAGCCCGACGAGGTGGTGGCCGCCGCCGGCATCGACGCCGACCACATCGCCGCGGCGGCGCGAAAGCTGGTGGGGGCCTAGGAGGCGGGTAATGCCCGGCGCGTGATGTCAGGCGGCGGCGCGGGCCATCGCTGGTCGTTCGTGGCGCACCTTGGCCCACCCGGCGCGCTGCAACAGCGCGATGACCCACCACCCCGGGTCGATCTCGCCCTTCTGTAGGGCGAGGCGGGCCGAGGTGGGGGCGGCATGGTGGTTGTTGTGGAGGCCCTCGCCGGCAGTCAGGAAGGCCAGCCACTGCGAGTTGCCGGCGAACGTGCCGCCGTGGGGTTGGCGACCGAGGCGGTGGCCGATGGCGTTGACCGCGGCGCTGAGCAGCAGGTAGGCCACGGCGTGAACGCCGGCGACCAGCAATCCCAGCCACGGCCCGAGGATCACGCACAGAGCGACGATGCCGATGCCCAGGCCCAGGAGGGCGTGGTCGAACAGCGCCGTGTCCCAACGGTCGGGCGGCAGGTCCCGGGCGTAACGGGCGACGATGGCGGGATCGCCGGCCGCGCGCTTGTAGAGGAAGAGGTTGCCGAACTGCACCTGGTTGAACCCGAGGAGCACGGGGGAGTGCGGGTCACCCTCCACGTCGGCATGGGCATGGTGCTTGCGATGCACCGCCACCCACTGGCGGGGCCGGATGCCCGTGGTCATCCAAGTGACCACCCGGAAGAAAAAGGTGATGCCGGGTGCGAGGGTGATCGCTTTGTGGGAGAGCGTCCGGTGCAGGTAGATGGTGGTCACGAAGATGGCCAGTTGGGTCACCGCCGCGCACAACAGCCAGGCCAGGAGGGGGGATCGGAACATGGCCACACGGTACTACCTACTGGTCGGTAGGCGACACCCGGCCGTCAACCGGTACCCTGGGGCCATGCCGGTCGTCCTCCCTTCCCCATCAACCGGCACCTGAAGGCGGTGGCATCCAGCGTCGTCCACACCACCCATCCCGGCATCACCACTCGCCAGGCCATCCTGGCCGAGGCGCTGAGCTGCTTCGCCGAGCATGGTTACGAGGGCACGTCTCTCAACGACATAGCGGCCGCCGTCGGCATCCGTCGGCCCAGCCTCCTCCACCACTTCCCCTCCAAGGAGGCCCTCTACCGCGAGGTCTTCGAGGCTGCCCTCAGCGATTGGTTCCGCCAGGTCGACGAGGCCAGCGAGACGCCGCGCCAGGGCTGGCGCCAGGTCGACCGGGTGCTCACTGCCGGCTTCCAGTTCTTCGTGGAGCACCCCCAGCTGGTGCGCCTGGCCCGCCGGGAGGCGCTGGAGGCCCGTATGGCGTCGGAGCTCGGCGACGGCCTACAGCCCCTGGTACGCAGGGCCATCGGCTTCTTCGACCGCGAGATGACCGCAGGCCGCCTACGCCGTCAGAACCCCGAGCAATTGCTGCTCACCATGTACGGGGCGCTGCTCAGCTACTTCAGCGACGCTCAGTTCGTGGGAGCCCTGATCCAGCAGGATCCCCTGGCGCCCGAGGTGCTCGAGGCCCGCCTCGATCACCTGCGGGCTCTGTTCCGGGCCGCCCTGGCACCCTGACCACAGTGGGAGTGTCGCCTCTGCAAATGCCGTTGCGGCGGCTGTGCCACCGGGGCACGCGGACCGGTTTGGCCTTGGCCACCATGGTGATCGTCGGCACCATCTCCTCGCCGGTGGCCGCCTCCACGCCTCCCCGGCCGGTGCCCTCCACGCCGGTGTTCAGCCTGCGCCGCCTACCCGCCTTCGTCAGCGGCACTGTTGCCGACCAGCGCCTGGCCGTGGCCCTGAAGCCAGTCATGGACGCCACCGGTGGGCCGGCCGACAAAGCCTGCCTGTCGGTGCGCGACCCCGACGGGCGCGTCGCCTTCGCCCGCAATCCCACCACTCCTCTCATTCCCGCCTCTACCATGAAGCTGCAGACGGCCACCGCCGCCTTGGCCCGCCTCGGTGGCGACTTCCGCTTCACCACCCAGGTGCGGGCCGCCGGGCCCGTGACCAATGCGACGGTGGCGGGCGACATCTGGCTGGTGGGGTCGGGTGACCCGTTGTTGGCCACCGCCGACTTCGCCGCTGTCGCCGGCTACCAGGGCCAACCCCGGCTGGCCACGTCGATGGAGGCGCTCGCCGACCGGGTAGTGGCGGCCGGGGTACGCAGTATCGGCGGCCGGGTGGTGGGTGACGAGAGCCGGTACGACACCACCCGCTACCTGCCGTCATGGAGCCCCACCTACGCCACCGACGCCGAGATCGGGCCGCAGAGCGCCCTCACCGTGAACGACGGCTTCGCCGCCTTCCGCCCCCGCGCCGTGCCCGCGCCCGCACCAGCCTCCAACGCCGCCGCCCTACTCACCACCCTGCTGCGCGCTCGGGGTGTCACGGTGGGGACCGACGCCGGTGAGGGTGGCGCGCCGGGGGGGTCGTCCACAGTGGCCGCCGTCGAGTCGTCGCCGTTGCGCGACGTCGTGGGTGTGATGTTGCAGGAGAGCGACAACCTGGCCGCCGAGCTGCTGGTGAAAGAGCTGGGTACGCGTTTCGCGGGGGCCGGTACCACCGCGGCCGGCACCGCGGTGGTGAGGGCCACCCTGGCCTCGATGGGGCTGGGAGGGGCCGGCATGGCGGCGGTCGACGGCTCCGGGCTCGACCGCTCCGACCGCCTCACCTGCGATCTCCTCCAGGCCACGTTGGCGCGCAATGGCCAGGGCAGTGAGCTGGGCCGTGATCTGCCGGTTGCCGGTCGCAACGGAACCCTGGCCCGCCGTTTCCGCGGCACACCGGCTGCTGGGAAGGTTGCGGCCAAGACGGGGTCGCTCAAGGGCGTGACCGGCCTGGCCGGGTGGACCACCACACTCGACGGCCGCGCCCTCCAGTTCGCCCTGCTGGCCAACGACCTGTCCAGCGATGGCGTCGGCGCCGGGCTGGAGGACCGGGTGGTGAGCGCCCTGGCCGGATGGCCCCAGGCGCCGTCGGCGGCCGACATCGGGCCGCGCCCGCTCATGGCTGCCGCCACCGTCGCTCCCGGCTGAGCAAGCGCCGCCCGATCGTGCATTTCGTCGCCACAGCCGACCTCTTTGCACACCGGCGGTGAGCCGCTGTGCTTGCGCATCGGGTCGGCGGGCGGTAGTAACGCGTGCTCGCCGGGTACATGCTGAGCCCAGGGCGGAGGCAAAGGAGACGTGTGGCCGAAGACAGCCGGGGTGACAAGAGGGCCGATGACGTATCGACCCTGGTGCGCGACATCGCCTCCATGGTCGTCGCCTACGTCAAGCAGGAGACCCTCGACCCCATCAAGGGGCTGGGACGCTTCCTGGCCTTCGGGGCCGCCGCCGTCGTGGTGGGAGGCGTAGGCCTGGTGCTCCTGGTGCTGGGCGGGCTCAGGTTGTTGCAGACCGAGACCGGATCGGCGTTCTCCGGGCACCTCAGCTTCCTGCCCTACGTCATCGCCCTCGCCGTATGCGGGGCCATCGCTGGCGCCGCCCTCAAAGCGGCCGCCAGCCCCCCGACCAAGAAGCGGACGCCATGAGCGGCCCGGCAGGCCGGTCCAGAAGGCATTCACTGGGGCACCTCTCGGAGAGGGTGGCCCAGTGAGCGGCCAGCGCATCACCCGGGCCGACATCGAGGCCAAGCTCGGTGAGCTCCAGGGCGACGTGGCCGACGCCGGCGAGGCGGCCAAGGGCGTTGGCATGGTGGTGGCCGGCGTGGTGGCCGTCGCCCTGTTGGGCATGGTCTTCCTGCTCGGCAAGCGGCGAGGCAAGAAGAAGACCACCACCATCGAGATCCGGAGGGTCTGATGCTTCGTTCGTTGACCCGCCTGGGGCTCACCCGCGGCCTGTTGGGTGGCAACCGGCTCTGGCTCGGCCTGGGAGCGGCGGCGGTCGGGTTGCGGGCCCTGGCCAGGGTGGCTGCCAAGGAGGAGAAGGTGGTGTTCTCCGAGGAGCTGGCCCCCGGCCAGTCGCTCGTGATCACCCACCTCACGTCGCACCTGTAGGAGTGAGCCACCCCTTCGCCGCGGGCGAGCGCGTCCTGCTGGTCGACGGCAAGGACCGTCGCTACCTGGTGACGCTGCGCGACGGGGGTGAGTTCCACACCCACGCCGGCATCACCGCCCACGCCGACATCCTGGGCCGCGACGAGGGGTTGACCGTGCGTTCGGGCAGCGGAGCGCGCTACCTGGTCGTGCGCCCGACCTTGTCGGACTTCGTGCTGACCATGCCCCGGGGGGCCCAGGTGATCTATCCCAAGGACATCGGCCCCATGCTGGTGATGGCCGACGTCTTCCCCGGTGCCCGGGTGCTCGAGTCCGGCGTGGGATCAGGGGCCCTGTCTATCGCCTTGCTGCGCGCCGGTGTCGAGCTAGTCGGCTACGAGATACGTGGCGACTTCGCGGCCAAGGCCAGGGCCAACGTGGCCGCCTTTCTGGGCGAGGGCATCGACTGGCAGGTGGAGGAGCGCGACGTCTACGCCGGCATCGCCGAGACCGGCCTCGACCGAGTGGTGCTCGATCTGCCCGAGCCGTGGCGGGTCGTCGATCACGCCCAGGCAGCGCTGCATCCGGGCGGCGTCCTGGTCGCCTACCTGCCCACGATCGGCCAAGTGGGCCAGCTACGGGAGGCTCTCGACGCCAGCGCCTTCGGGCTGGCCCGTACCGTCGAGGTGTTGGAGCGGTCGTGGCATGTGCAGGGCCAGTCGGTTCGTCCCGATCACCGCATGGTCGCCCATACCGGCTTCCTCACCTCGGCCCGGTTGTTGCGCCCTGAGACGTCCACCACCGAGAGGTAACCGAACACTGAACATGCTCGACGTGGCCATCGTCGCCGTGCTCGTCTCGTCGGTGGCGGGCGGCTGGGAGCTGGGGCTGTTCGTCGGGTCGACGGCCTGGCTCTTCCTGGCTCAGGGCCTAGTGGCCGCAACGCTCTTCTTGCCAGTCGTCGACGGGGCCATCGGGAGCTCGAACCCCGGCTTCGCCCTGGCGCTGGAGGCCCTGCTGTTCATCTCAGCCGGCTTCACCGGGCTCTACGTGGGCCGCTACATGGGCATGGCCTTCAGGGCCGCCTTCCTGCCCCCTTCGCTGCGGGATGCAGACCGTCGGGTGGGAGCCATCGGCGGCCCGGTGGCCACCATCTTGCTGATCTGGCTCGTCGCCATCCCCGCCATGACCCAGTCGCGGGGGTTCTTCGCGCGCCAGGCCCACCGGTCACTGCTGGCCAGGGGCATCGATGCCGCACTCCCTACCCCACCGGATACCTCACGCGCCTTCCACCGCCTGCTCGGCCCGGCAGGGATGCCCCAGGTTTTCGCATCCCTCGACCCGCTGTTGGGCGATGCGCCCCCCCCGGCCAGAACAGGTCTGTCGCCGGCGGTGTTGGCCCGGGTGTCGGCCAGCACGGTGAAGGTGGACGGCACCGCCTGCCGGGCTCGTCGCCAGGGGAGTGGATTCACGGTGGCGCCGGGGGTGGTGGTGACCAACGCCCACGTGGTGGCCGGCGAGCGCTCCACGTCGGTGGTACGCCCTGACGGCGCTCGGCTGCCGGCGGTGGTCACAACCTACGACTCCGACCGTGACCTGGCCGTGCTGAGCGTCGGCGGGCTGAGCGAGCCCGCCCTGCCGCTGGCGGAACCCGAGGTGCGCTCGACAACTGCCGTCCTCGGCCACCCTGAAGGCCAGGATCCCCTCGCAGTGGCACCAGCCCTCATTCGCCGCCGCCTGCGAGCCACCGGCTACGACCTCTACGCCGATCACCAGATCAAGCGTGACGTGCTGGTGCTGGCCGCGGCCCTGCACCCGGGCGACTCGGGCTCGCCCCTCGTCGACTCCAAGGGATCCGTCGTAGGCGTGGCCTTCGCCATCTCGCTGTCGACCGACGACATGGCGTTCGCCCTCACCACCCAGGAGCTGAAACCGTTGCTGGCCCGGAACACGCCGGCCCCCGTGGGCACCGGCGACTGCCTCTACTGAGAGTCGGGGGGTCGTCGGGGGGCAAAGCCCCCCCAAGGCCCAGGGGGTAGTCAGGGGGTCGGTAGGGGGGGGGGGGCGCCACCACTCGCCC
>JBPCJQ010000007.1:0-10621 GCA_051005135.1 Acidimicrobiales bacterium | reverse complement strand
TCCCCTACGACCTGCGCTTCGTGAGCGAGGAGGTCGAGGAGTCGCCGCCAGCGGCGGGGGTGATCCCGGCCCGCCTCACCGGTGACCTCGACGGCTACGCCCGTTTCACCGTGGAGCCGGTGGCCGGCGGCTGCCGTGTGGTCTACGACCAGGAGGTCGATACCCACAAAGCCATGCTTGACAGGCTGGCACCCCTGGCCCGCCCTGCCTTCCGGGCCAACCACGCCCTCATGATGCGCCACGGCAGGGACGGCCTGAACACGTTCCTGGCCGGGTACCTGTGGAGAGGAAGAGGCGTGCCAGCCTGACCACCGTCCACGATCGTGTGATCGGGGCGAAGGCCGGCGTCGGCTGGACGCTCCGTTGCTGAACGGCCGGTACATGTCACTACTGGGGGGCCCGAGCCGCTGGCGCCACCGGCCGGCGCAGACGGTGCACCATGGCAACCACCACCACGGCCACCAGGGCCATCTCGAGCAGCGGAGCCCAGACGTAGTAGAGGTCGGACTGCAGACGCGACACCGCGCTGCCCACCGACAACGGGTCGGGTCGCACCGGTGTGGTGGGCCGGGCCGTCCCCAGTTGCAGGAGAGCAGCCTGGGCCATGGCCGCCCACACGACGCGCCAACGCCATGCGACGGCCAGCACCGGCAGGCCCCAAGCCAGGTACCAGGGCAGCACGTACGTGCCCACCAGCAGGTAGGCCACCACCGCGCCGCCTGCCACCAGCACCGGGCCTTCCGCGAGTGGCCGGCGCCAGGAGAGAAGCACGGCCAGCACCACCGCGGAGGCGATGCCGCCCCAGGCCAGGGCGTGACCGCTGCCGCCGCCAAGGCCGCGCTGCAGCCCGGCCCAGGTCGAGCCGCCGTTGACCCGGCCGGCGGCGTCGCCCAACGAAGCCAGCACGGCTGGGGCGTCGGCCACGACCAGACCCCCGAGGCCGACGGCAGTCGCGGTTGCGATCAACCACCCCGCCGCTCGGCGCCCGTGGTGGCACCACACCCAAACCGCAACAGCCGCCAGCGGCAAGAGGGCCGCCACCTTCACCAGCGCACCGGCCGCCAGCGCGACACCGGCCCACCCCGGCCGTCGGGTCGCCACGAGCAGTGCCCCGCCCAGCACGGCCACGCCCACCAGGGCGTCGTTGTGCCCGCCGTTCACCACGCTCACCACCGTCACCGGGTTTACACCGAGGAGGGCCAGGGCCACCGGGTCGCGGGTACGCCGGTCGACCAGCACCAGGGCGAGGGCCACGGCCAGGGCGGCCAGGCCCTGGAAGAACAGCCTGGCCCCCAGCACCGAGTGGCCGACGGCGGCCATGCCGGCCGCGGAGACGGCGCTGAACAAAGGCCCGTACACCGACCGCGAGCGCAGCCAGAACGTCGGCACCCGGCGCCCGATGGGGTCGGCCTGGTACTCCGATGGGGTATGGCGATAGGGGCTCGACGAGTATTGGGCCACCATGCGCCCGTACATGGCGTAGGACCACACGTCGGCCGATTCGGTAGGGGGCACGACGACGGCCAGCACGAGCAGCGCCCCGCTCAGCCCCAACACCAGCCGCCGGTCGAGCCCGCCGGGCACACTGGCGCGCTCCCACGCCACCATCGCCGCCAGGGCGACGAAGGCGATCACCAGCAGGCCCAGGTTGGGCCCGGTGGTGGCGCCAGGGCCTCGCAGGAGAACAGCGCCCATGGCCAGGGCGGCCACGCCCACTGCCACGCGGCTCAAGCCAGCTGGCCCACGAAGTGCTCGAGCTGGCGGAGGTTGCGGCACTCGAAGACGCCGTCGCAATAGGGGACATACGAGGATATGACCGAGTCGCCCGTGTCCCAGTAGGAGCGAGGCTCGGGATTGAGCCACCAGAGATTCCGGGCCCGGCGGCTGATCTCGGCCACCGCGCCGGCCTCGGGAGGGTGGTAGTTGCTGCGGGCGTCGCCGAGAACGACCACAGTGGTCCGGGGCGTGAGCTCGCCGCCCCAACGCTCGGCGAAAACGCCGAGGGCATGGCCGTAGTCGGAGTGGCCCTCAGCCCAGATCACGTCGGCCTCGAGGTTCACCCGCTGCACGGCCGAGGCGAGGTCGTCGGCCGCCGCGAACAGCCCGGTGACCTCGTCGATACCGTCGACGAACACGAACGATCGCACACGTGAGAACTGGCCCGACAGGGCATGCACGAACTGCAGGGTGAAGCGGGCAAACGCCGCCACCGAACCGGAGATGTCGGCCACCACCACGATCTCGGGCTTCGACGGGTGGTGGTGCCGGAAGCGGGGCTCCGCCGGTACCCCGCCATACGAGAGGGAGTGGCGCACGGTGGCCCGGAAGTCGAGGGCACCGCGCCGGCGGTGGCGGCGCCGGCGGGCCAGGCGTACGCCCAAGCGCCGGGCAAGGGGTTGCAGGGCCCGGCGCAGGGCGGCCAGCTCCTCGGCCGATGCGTGCATGAAGTCGACGTCGGCAGGCAGCGGGCGGCGCAGCGAGCGGGACACGACCACGGCACCCTTGTCGGCCACCAGCCGCCGGTGCACCTCGGCCTCGACCTCCGATCTCAGGCGTGCCGCCGCGGCCCGGCGGTCGTCGGCGCGCAGGCGGGATCCGAGCGATGCCGGGCCGCCGTCATCGTCTGACGACGCCGCGCCGACGAGGTGGGCGAGGGCGCCCTCCACGTCGAGGCCTCGCCAGGCCCGGTGCACGTGCCAGGCTGCGCCCAGGGTGCGTCCTTCGGCCATTCCCGAAAAGCGCGACGCCGCCAAGCGGGCCAGGGCCGAGGCTCGCTCCGGGTCACCGGTGTCGAGCGCCTCCTCCACCATGCCCACCAGGGCGGCGTCGTCGACGCCAGTCCCTACCACGGGCTCGTCGTCGATCCTGGCCGGCGGCGAAGCGAACCAGAGGTCGAAGATGGTGTCGAAAGCGCGCCGGTGGTCGTGGTGTTTGACGAGGGTGGCGGCCAGTGCCTCGCGGAAGATCCCTCGGTCGGCCAACCCCACGTGGCGCAGGACGGCCAGGGCGTCGATCGACTCGGTGAGAGACACCGGCAGGCCGGCGACCCGCAGCTCGTCGACGAAGCCGCAGACGGCGTCGAGCACGGGCCGGCTCAGCCCGCCGGCCTGCGTGGCCCGAACGCAGCGATGGGCGCGGCGAGCTCCCGGGCCGCCTTGTCGATGTCGGACCGGTACTTGAGCAGGACGTGCAGCGTGGAGGCCACCGTCTCGGCGTCGATGATGTCCACGCCCAGCAGAACCAGGGTGCGAGCCCAGTCGAGGGCCTCCGACACCGACGGCGCCTTGGTCAGATCGAGGCCCCGCACGGAGCGCACCACCCTGGTCGCCTGGTCGGCCAGATGCTCGGCGATGCCCGGCACACGGGCCATCACGATGGCTCGCTCTCGCTCGGGGTCGGGGTAGTCGAGGTGCAGGAACAGGCAACGGCGCTTGAGCGCCTCCGACAGGTCCCGGGTGTTGTTGGACGTGAGGAACACGAGGGGGATGCGGGTGGCGGCCACCGTGCCCAGCTCGGGCACCGAGACCTGCCAGTCGGAGAGGACCTCCAGCAGCAGCGCCTCGGTCTCCACCTCGAGACGGTCGACCTCGTCGACCAGCAGCACCACCGGCTCGTCAGCGCGAATGGCCTCCAGCAGGGGCCGGGGAAGCAGGAACTCTTCGGTGAAGATGTCGGCCTCCACGTCGTCCCATGACCGATCGGCGGCACCGACTTGTACGCGCAGGAGCTGCTTGCGATAGTTCCACTCGTAGAGGGCCTTGGCCTCGTCGAGACCCTCGTAGCACTGCAGCCGGATCAGCCGGGCACCCGACATGACCGCCACCGACTTGGCCAGCTCCGTCTTGCCCGTGCCCGCCGGCCCCTCCACCAGTAACGGCTTGTCGAGGCGGTCGGCCAGGAAGACCACTCCGGCGATGGCCTCGTCGGCCAGGTAGTCGACCGAGCGCAACCCGCCTAGCACCTCGTCGGCCGAGGCGAAGCGCTCCCCCATCAGGTGCGGATCTGACCGTCACCGGTGACGACGTACTTCAGGGTGGTGAGCTCTCGCAGGCCCATAGGGCCTCGGGCGTGCAGCTTCTGGGTGCTGATGCCGATCTCGCCACCGAAGCCGAACTGCTCGCCGTCGGTGAACCGGGTCGACGCGTTGACCACCACCGCGGCGGCATCTACTTCGCGCGCGAAGCGCCGCGCTGACGCCAAGTCGCGGGTGCAGATGGCCTCGGTGTGCCCGCTGCCGAAGCGGTTGACATGGGCGATAGCGGCGTCGAGGTTGGGCGCGACCGCGACCGACAGCTTGAGGTCGAGGAACTCGGTGGCGAAGTCGACGTCAGTAGCTGTGCCCATCCGCTCCGCCCCGACGATGGCCCGGGCCGCCTCGTCGCCCACCAGCTCCACACCTTCGAGGGCGACAGCGGCCCGGGGCAGCAGCTCGGCGGCCACGTCAGCGTGCACCACGAGCGACTCGGCGGCGTTGCACACCGACGGGCGTTGGGTCTTGGCGTTGACCACGATGTCGAGGGCGGTGTCGAGGTCGGCGGAGGCGTCGACGTAGACGTGGCAGTTGCCGTCGCCGTCGATCACGTAGGGCACGGTGGCATGCTCCAGCACGGCGGCGATGAGCGACGGCCCGCCCCTCGGAATGAGGCAGTCGATCGAGTCCCGCAGGCGCATGAACGCCACCGCGGCTTGGTGTGAGGTGTCCTCGACCAGCACCAGGGCGTCGGTGGGAAGGCCCGCCTTGGCCACCCCGTCCCGCAGCGCGTCGGCAATGGCGACGTTGGACGCCAGAGCCGCCGACGATCCCCGGAGGAAGGCGGCATTGCCCGACTTGAGGCATAGCCCGAAGGCGTCACTGGTGACGTTAGGACGGTTCTCGTAGATGATCGCCACCACGCCCAAAGGCACCCGCACCTTCTCGATGAACAGGCCGTTGGGTCGTGTCCACCCCTCGGTGACCTGGCCCACCGGATCGGGGAGGGCGGCCACCTGGCGCAGGCCGTCGGCCATCGACGCGATGCGCGCCGGGTCGAGGCGCAGGCGGTCGACGACGGTGGCGCTTGTACCCGCCTGCTCGGCCCGGCCGACGTCGGCGGCATTGGCATGAAGGATCTCCCCCGCCCGTTGGACGAGGAGGTCAGCGGCGGCCACCAGGGCGGCGTCCTTGGCGGCCGTGGACGCCGACGCCAGCACCCGGGAGGCGGCTTTGGCCCGCCGGCCCAGCTCGGTGATCGGGGTCCGCGACACGTGCCCAGGCTACCGGCGGACACTGCGCCCACCCGCGCAATTGGCCCTTGGAGGGACCAGTTGCGCGGGCGCGCCCGTGGTGACCTCGTACGCTCGGTCCGTGCGACGGGTGCTCGCGGTGTTAGCGGCCGCCGCCATGGTGGCCGGCTCGGTGGCCCTGCGGTCGCGCCTCGACCGGAACAAGGCCGAGGGCGCCCAGACCCTGCGCCTCACCTGCGCCACCGAGCTGGCCTCGCCGTGCCAGGCCCTGGCCAACGGTGACCACCGGGTGCGCCTGACGGTGGAGGGGGCGGGCACCACCGCCGACCGCCTGGCGGCCGCCGACGCCGACATCGGCCTCGACGGATGGTTGGTGGCCGCGCCGTGGCCCAAGCTGGTCGACCAACAGCGCCGGGCCCGCGCCCTGGCGCCACTGTTCGAAGCCAACCCCCGAGTGCTGGCCCGGTCTCCCCTGGTCCTGGCCGTCTGGAAGGACCGCGCCGCCGCCCTGGCCCCCCGCTGCGGGGGCACCGTGGGGTGGAAGTGCCTGGGGGAGGCGGCCGGCACCCCGGGCGGCTGGAAGGTGGTGGGCGGACGGACCGAGTGGGGCGACGTCAAGGTCGGCCACGCCCCGCCCGCATCCGACGGCATCGCCATGCTGGTGCTGGGCCAGGCAGCGGGAGCCTGGTTCGGGCGCACCGACCTGTCGACGATCGACCTCGAAGACGACGGGTTCCAGCGATGGTTCACCGGCCTGGAACGGGCCGTGCCCGACACCGGGGCCTCGGCACTGGCAACCATGCTGGTCACCGGCCCGGCCGTGCTCGACGCGGCCGCCACCACCGAGGCCGAGGCCGGCCCCGCGCTCGCCACTTCGGCGCGCCGCGCTGGCATCGACCTCCTCTACCCTTCTCCCATGGCCACCGCCGATGTCGTCCTGGCGACGGGCACGGACGGCCGAGCGCAGGCGGATAGGGCGCTGGCCGGCCTGGCGGCCGGCAGCCGGGGGGCCAAGGCGCTGGCCGTGGCGGGGTGGAGGGTCGAGGGCCAGCCCCGAGCCGCCGGCGTGCCCGACCGCCCCGCCCTGCCATCGGCCAGCGGGCTCCCATCGCCGGGGCTCCTCGACGCCCTGCGGTCGCGCTGGCACCAGGTGACGGGCCGGTGAGGCGCGCCCTCACCCTGGCCGCGGTCGTCGGGCTGGTGGCCGCCGCCTGCACCCTGGCCAGCAAGACCAGCGGCTCGTCCTCGTCGGGAGTGGGCGCCACCCAAGCCGTCCCCAAGGGGTGCACGGCCGTCGATATGGCCTCGTCGCCCGAGAAGATCGACCTCCTCACCGACCTGGCCCGGCGCTTCAACGGGTCGGCGGCGGCCAAGTCCGGCGGCACCTGCGCGTTCGTCCGCCTCCAGAAGACGTCGTCGGGCACGGCCGAGACCCTGCTGGCCTCGGGCTGGCCCGACGAGGCCGCCAACGGCCCCCGGCCGGTGGTGTGGTCACCGGCGTCGAGCGCATGGGGCGTCATCCTCAACGAGGCGCTCCGGGGCAAGAACCAACCGCCGATGGCGCCCGTCGCCGGCAGCGGCGCCGCAGTCGACCCGGCCAAGCCCATCCAGCTCACCCCGCTGGTCATCGCCATGCCCAGGCCCATGGCCGAGGCCCTGGGCTGGCCCCAGACGCCCATCGGCTACGGCGACATCCTGAAGCTGGCCCAGGACCCCTCTGGCTGGGGAGGCAAGGGCCATCCTGAATGGGGCCCGTTCCGGCTGGGCAAGACCAACCCCAACATCTCCACCAGCGCCCTGTCGGCCACCGTCGCCGAGTACTACGCGGCGACGGGCAAGACCCGCGACCTGTCGGCCGAAGACCTGTCCCGCCCCGAGGTAGACGCCTTCGCCCGGGGGGTGGAATCGTCGGTGGTGCACTACGGCGACACCACCCTCACCTTCCTGAACAACTGGTACCGCAACGACGCCCGAGGAACCGCCCTCACCTACACCTCCGCGGTGGCCGTCGAGGAGAAGTCGGTGATCGACTACAACAAGGGCAACCCCGACGGCATCCTCGACCCCGGCGAGGTGCCCCGTCCCCCGAAGGTGCCCCTGGTGGCGATCTACCCCAAGGAAGGCACCCTCTTCTCCGACAACCCCTTCATGGTGCTCGACGCGCCGTGGGCCACGCCCAAGGCCAAGGAGGCAGCCCGCCTCTTCGAGCGCTTCGTGCTCCAGCCCGACAGCCAGCGGCGGGTGCTGTCGTTCGGGTTCCGGCCCGGCAATCCCCAGGTGGGCCTTGCAGACCCCATCGCCAAGGCCAACGGCGTAGACCCCGACCAGCCCCAGAACGTGCTCGGCCTCCCCGAGCCGGCCGTGCTGGTGCGGGTGCTGGAGCTGTGGGGCCAGCAGCGAAAGAGCGCCCGGGTGCTGCTGGCGCTCGACGTCTCGGGGTCGATGGGCGATCCCGCCGACAAGGCCGGTAACACCAAGCTCGACCTGGCCAAGCAGGCAGCCATCGACGCCCTCGGCCAGTTCAAGGACGACGACCAGGTGGGCCTGCGCATCTTCTCCACCGAGATCAGCAGGGCCCCACCCACCGACTACGTCGACCTGGTGCCGATCGGGCCGGTCGGGGCCTCACGCGAGCAGCTGACCGCCAAGATCCGCGCCCTCACGCCCCAGCAGGGGACGCCGCTGTATACGGTGACAGCCGCCTCCTACGGGCTGCTGCGCGACTCCTACGACGCGGCCCGTATCAACGCCGTCGTGCTGCTCACCGACGGCAAGAACGAAGACCCCCGCAACACCGACATCGACGCCCTGCTGAGCACGCTGCGGTCGGGCAGCGAGGGACAGTCGAGCCGGCCGGTGCGGGTCTTCCCCATCGCCTACGGCAAAGATGCCGACCTGGGGACCCTGCGCCGCATCGCCGAGGCCACCAACGCCGCCGCCTACGACGCCAGCAACCCCACCACCATCAGTGCCGTGCTCACCGCCGTCATCTCCAACTTCTGACGGCGTGCCGCTGCTCGAACACCTTCCCCCCCGCTACCGCAATGCGGCCACCGCCCGGGCTCTCACCGCGCCCTCCGCGGTGCTGGTGGCCGGAGCGGGGGTGTCGGTGGCCATCCTGGCGGGCGTGCCGTTGGTGGGCGCCGCCCTGGTGGGGGCAGCGTGCTGGGCGGCGCGGGTGGCGCTGGGCCTGCCCCGCCCGGCGAGGGAGGAGCGCATCGACCCCGCCGCCGTGGCCGAGCCGTGGCGCAGCTTCGTGCGCAAGGCCGTAGCCGCCCGTAACCGTTTTGACCGCGCCGTTAGCGACACCGAACCAGGGCCGCTGCACGACCGCCTGGCCGAGATGGCGCAACAGGTGTCGGTGGGCGCGGCCGAGTGCTGGCGGGTGGCCAAGCGGGCCGCCGCCCTCGACGCCGCCGTCAAAGAGCTCGACGCGCCCGGCGTGCGGGCCCAGCTCGACCGGTGCCACGCCGACCTGCAACACGCGCCATCCCAGCCCGAGCTGGCCGCCACCGCCGAGTCGCTGTCCAACCAGTTGGCATCGGCCGCTCGTTTGGCCAAGGTGGCCGCCGACGCCCGAGAGCGGTTGCGGCGGGTCGACGCCCAGCTCGACGAGGCCGTGGCCCGGGCCCTCGAGCTGTCGCTGCAGTCGGGCGGCCCCGGCGACGTGGCTTCGCTGGGCAGCGCAGTCGACGGGGTGGTGGGCGAGCTGGAGTCGCTGCGCCAGGCCCTCGACGAGAGCCGGGCCTAGACGCTCGAGAGGCCGACGCGGAGCGAGTGTGCAAGAACATCGGCTATACCGACGAATTTGCACACTCGACGAAGGACGACCCCCTGGCCCACCTCGCGCCAGCCTCAGCCCGCCTCGAGCTCGGTCACCAGCGAGTCGACCACGTCGCCGAGCGTGCCACCTGCGGCCACCACCCGGCGCTGGCGTTCGTAGGAAGCCCCCCGCTCCAGAGCCACCAGGTTGAGCCCAAGCTCGTCGGCGCAGCCGAGGCGGGCGGCCACCGGCATCAGCTCAGCGACGATCTCGGCAACGGCCCCGCGCAACGGCAGGCGGCCCCCGCGGTCGTCGACGATGATCTCGGCGTCGAGCCCGTGGCGGGCCGCTCGCCACTTGTTCTGGCGGACGACCCATTCCCTGGGAACGGGCAGCGCCTCGCCGGCGTCGATGCGGGTGTCGAGCCACTCGACCAGGCTCTGGGCCAAGCCGGCCAGGGCGCTCACCTCGCCCAGGGTGGGGATGCCGTCGCAGATGCGCAGCTCGACGGTTCCGAAGTCGGGGTGGGGGCGGATGTCCCACCACACCTCGCGGATGCCCTTGATGGCCTGGGCCGCGACGAGGGTGCCCATGAACTCCTCGAACTCCGCCCATCCCGACAGCTGGTAGGGCAGCCCGGCCGTGGGCAGGCTCTCGAACACGGTGGTGCGGCTCGACGCCATGCCCGTGTCCCGCCCGGCCCAGAACGGGCTCGACGCGGAGAGAGCGAGGAAGTGGGGGATGTAGGCGTTGAGGGCGTTGCCGATGGCGATGGCCTTGGCCGCCGAGCGCACACCCACGTGGAAGTGCACCCCGAATATCTGCAGACGCCGGGCCACCCAGGCCATCTCGTCGACCAGGGTGTGGTAGCGGGCGTCGGGGCTCACCTCCTGGTCGTGCCAGTCGGAGAAGGGATGTGATCCCGAGCACATAAGGGCCAGCCCCCGAGCGTTGGTGATCACGGCCAGCTCCTTGATGGACGACGACAGGTCGTCGCGGGCCTCGGCCACCGTGGCGCAGATACCGGTGATGACCTCGGCCGTGCACTCGAACAGCTCGTGCTTGACCTTCGGGTGCTCACCTCCGGCGTGGCCCGCACCCAGCTCAGCCAGGATCGGGGTTGCCGCGCTGGCCAGGTGACGGGTGCCGCGGTCGACGATCTCGAGCTCGACCTCGACCCCGAGGCTGGAACGCTCGGAAGCGTTGAAGACGATGTCCATGGGCCTCCCGCTGGGGCCGACTGTAGTGTCGAGCCCATGGGAAACCTGATCAAACGGGCGTGGCGCTACATGACGGCCGCTCTGACCGGACGGTTCAACGAGGCGGCCGACCCCAAGGTGCAGCTCGAGCAGGCCATCGCCGAGGCCAACGACCAGCACCGCCGCTTGGTGCAGCAGGCGGCCAACGTCATCGCCAACCAGAAGCAGACCGAGATGCGCCTCAACCGGGCCATGGAGGACATCGAGAAGCAGAACGGCCTGGCCCGCCAGGCCGTGACCATGGCCGACGACGCCACCAAACGAGGCGACTCGGCCAAAGCGGTCGAGTACACCCAGGCGGCCGAGTCGTTCGCCAACCGCCTCGTGGCGTCGGAGCGCGAGGTGGAGTCGCTCAAGCAGCTCCTCCTCCAGGCCA
>JBPCJQ010000006.1:0-28155 GCA_051005135.1 Acidimicrobiales bacterium | reverse complement strand
CGACCGTACCCACTGCAGCAGGCGACGTCATCGGCCCCGGGGAGGAGAGCTGCCGTCCGCCCTGGGGCGGAGCCGAACCGGTGCGCTGTCGACCCGCCAAGGTTCAGCCTCCGAACCACCAGCCGCCCGCATCGGGTGGGATGAGGTAGCGGCGACGCTAGCGGAAAGACAGGAACGCGGGCCGGCCGACGATGATCGGCTCGTACCGGTCAGCGAGCGGCGCGTCTGCCACAAGGTCGACGCCATAGACGTCGGTGTCGATGACGATCGGACCGCGGTTCGGCGTCAACTGCGGATGGCTTCGAGGAAGGCTTCGCCTTCTTCGGGGGTGAGATCATCGATCACCATCTTGCTGTGCGGTGGCAGCGGCCGGGCACGGTCGAGAAGCTCCTCAACGGGGAGCTCCAGGCACGCGGTGACCGGGTGGTCCGAGTCATGGCCGGCGGTCGACATCTCGCGAGCCAGTGTAGGAGTTTCAGACGTCGGTGCCGAAGATCAGGAACGGGCGACGGTCTCGGCAGCGTCGGCCTGGCGTGCTAGTCGTTTCTAAGAGCTGCCGTCGTCACCGTCGCCCGACGTCTACTTTTACGCCGTCGCTGGTGGGGTCGAAGCGGTATCGCCACACTGTCTCCGGCTTCGCCGCCCTCCCCACGGCGAAGGAGGCTCGTCCCGGGTCTGCCTCGATCACCTCGCAGGTGGACGACCACTTGGCCCTGCCTCGCCGGTTGTAGCCTTTGAACCGGGCGCCGACGGCCGGACCGCCAGCCCCGTCGAGCCACTCCGCCCGTTCCGTCCCACGCCGCCAGCAGCTCGGCCATCCCCCGCCACAGCGGCACATACCACGTGTACAGCGGCTGGCGGATGAGGCCCGCGAGCCGGGCATAGGCCTCGATCTCGGCATCCGCCCCAGGAGTGTCGCCTAGCTCCAGGAGGGCGACGAGCCGCAGCCGTCGGCCCAGCAGCTCGGTGGCACGGTCGCCGATCGCGGTGGCCAGCTCCACGATCTCGCTGGACTCCTGGAGCCGCCGCTCGGTGTGGGCCGGCCCGGCGAGAGCGTCGCAGTGGGCGGAGAGGGCATAGGCCAGGACCGGCGGGTCTCCTGCGTCCGTGCCACGGCCAGTGCCTCCTCGCTGAGAGCGAGCCGGCGCTCTTCAGCGCCCGACAGCGACAGAGCGACCGACAGGCGGGCGGTGACCCGGGCCAGCAGCGCCGGCGGTCCGGCGCCCAGGGCCCGCCGCGCCTCTTCGAGCAGGTCGCCTGCTGGCGGTCGGACAGGGCCACCTCGAACCCGCCACCGCCGCCCACGCCGAGGGCGGCCAGGGCCAACTGATCGGCCCGGCCAGCGGCGCGAGCCAGAGCGGCTGCCTGCAGGTGGGTGGCGCGGGCCGCCGGCAGGTCGCCCGCGGCCACCTGGGCGGCGCCGAGGCCGACCAGCACTTCACACCTGTCGCCTCCCGACGGGTCGAGGTCGAGGGCGCCTGGTTGTCGCGCTGACGCGCAGCCTGCGGCGTGCCGATGGTCACATGGGTGGGTTCGGTCATGTCGTCGCCCTCCCGGGGGTCAGTGGCGGTGCGCCGGAGGTGGTCCGGTCATCAGCCCGTCCATCCCGCACGGGCCGGCCGCGCCGTCGGAACACGGCTCGCACTCGAGTTCGAGGGTGGAGTGGGCGATGGCGAAGGGCTTCTCCACGGCATCCTTGATCCGCTCGCCAACGACCTGCGCCTGCTCCAGGGAGGGGTGCCCGCCCAGCACGACATGGGCGGAGAGGGCCCGGATGTCCGACGACAGGCTCCAGACGTGCAGGTCGTGCACCGTCTCCACGCCATCGACCTGTCCCATGGTGGCCATGAGCTGGTCGAGGTTCACGTCCTTTGGGGTCGATTCCAAGAGGACCTCGGCCGCCTGGCGCACGAGCTGCAACGCCTCGGCCGCGATGAGCAGGCCGATGGCCATCGACACCATCGAGTCGAGCCAGCCGAAGCGCCCGGTCACCAGGATCACCAGGCCGGCCAGGGCGACCCCGAGGGAGGCGACGGCGTCACCGGCCATGTGCAGCAGGGCCGAGCGCATGTTCAGGTCGGAGCCCTTCTCCCGCAGCACCAGGGCGTTGCCGGCGTTGATGGCGAAGGCAGCCAGGGCCACGGCGACCACCAGGCCGCCCTGGACGGGCTGGGGATCACCGAGGCGCCGCAGCCCCTCGTAGAGGATGAAGGCGGTGACGGCCAGGATCATCGCCGCGTTGGCCAGGGCGGCCAGGATGGTCCCCCGGTGGTAGCCGTAGGAGCGCTCCGCCGTCGGAGCCCGACGGGCCCACTGGACAGCGACAAGGGAGACGACAATCGCAGCCACGTCGCTCAGGTTGTGGCCGGCGTCAGCGAGGAGACCGAGCGAGTGCGCAGCAAGGCCGAAGACGACCTGGGCCGCCACCAGGGCGAGGTTGAGGCCCAGGGCGATGCCCAGGCGCCGCGACCGGCTCAATGCAGCGGCACCGGGCCACCGCCCTCGGAGTGGCGCACGTGTTCGAGCGCCACGTCGAGGAGCATGCGGACGTGGCCGTCGCGCAGCGAGTAATGCATCATCCGCCCGGCCCGGCGGACCTTGACGACCTGATGGGCCCGCAGAAGCCGAAGGGCGTGTGAGGTCGTCGACTCGGCCATCCCCGTCGCCGCCGCCAGATCGCAGACGCACAGCTCCCCACCCTCCAGCAGGCTGGCCAGCAGACGCAGGCGATTGGGGTCGCCGAGCAGCCCGAAGATGTCGGCAAGCTCCTGCACCACGTCCGGCCCCGGCAGTGCCGCCTGGACGGCCCGCACCCTCTCGGGGTCCACCAGCTTCAGGTCGCACATGTCGATGCCAACCGGCTCAGGCACCTGTACTCCCAACGTCTGCACGCACGTTCAGATATTAGCTCCAAAGATGCAGCGGTCCGGAAGGCAACCCGCCCCCAGGTACGGGGTCCTAGTCGGCGGAGGAGGTGATCAGGTGGCAGACCGAGTCGACCGGACAGTCGGCGGGGTCCAGCGTCCGTGCCCTGCTCGCCAGCCGGTCGAGCTCGCTGCGCAGGCGCCGCAGCTCGTCGATGCGGGCGTCGAGTTCGCGGCGGCGACGCTCGATCAGGGCCAGGACTTCGGCGCAGGGCGCCTGGCCGCGGTCGCGGAAGGCCACCACCTCCCGGATCTCGCCGAGGGTAAGCCCGGCCGCCTGGGCGGCTCGGATGAAGCCGAGCCGGTCGAGGACCGACGACGAGTAGCTGCGGCAGCCGGAGGAGGTCCGCTCCGGGCGAGCCAGAAGCCTGATCTCCTCGTAGTAGCGCAGGGTCTTGGTCGACACGCCCGCCCGGATCGCCAGCTCTCCAATGCGCACCGAACCAGGCTAGGCCCTTGACCTTGCCCTGTGCGTCAAGGTTTACCCTGCGACCAGGAGCGACGAGGAGATGCGACGATGGACATCACCCTGCAGTATTTCGACGGCTGCCCGAGCTGGCGTGTTGCCGACGAGCGGCTGCAGGACGCTGTTCGCAACGCCGCGGGCGATCACCGCATCTCCTATCAGAAGGTCGAGACCGAAGAGGAGGCGGAGCGGGCCCGCTTCCGGGGGTCTCCGACCATCCTCTTCGACGGCCTCGACCCCTTCGCCGCCCACGACGCCCCCTTCGGGCTGTCGTGCCGGATCTTCCAAACCGAGACCGGACCCCAGGGGGCGCCCTCGCTCAGCCAGCTCGAAGGCATCCTGGAGTCGTGACCGCCAAGCGCCCCGGCTCCTGGCGGTCGTGGGGCTCGCCCTGTGCTGTGGCCTGCCCACGCTGCTGGCCGCAGTGGGAGACCTGGGGGCGGGGCGGTTGCGGGGGTGGCTGCGGGCCGGGGCGGTCCTCGTGCTGGTGGCGGCCGCTGCCGTGGTCGTCGTTCGTCGCATCCGTTGCAGACGGCGAGCGAACGCCGTGAGGGTTCGAGACCAAGAGGCGCCGGAAGGGGGGATGACTGCCACCTTCGGGAGGCTCAGCCTGATCGGGTCGAACCACTCCGGCCGGATCAGATCCGGATGGGTCGGAGGCTCTTAAGGGAGGACGGCATGGCGCCAGTTGCTGTCGAGGCAGAGCAGACCCGGCAGCTGCTCGATCGCGTCGAGAGGCTGGAAGCGGTCGCCGCCAGCCTGCCGCCCCGAGACCCGAGGCGGGCACAACTGCTCGGTGTCGTCCAGGAAGACCTGGAAGGTGCCGCGCCGGTCCGCCCGGTGGTGGCCGCCGAGGTCCTCCACTTGACCGAGAAGACGGTGCGCTCCTGGGCGGCCGAAGGCGCGTGTTGCTCGTCCACCAGGACCATCCCAGACTGTTGCTCGACGCGCGCTGCTTGCATCAAGTGAGCCATGTCGTCGCTGACCTTCGCAAGGCCGGCAAGACCGAGGCTTGCTCGACGAGGTATACCGGCGGCTCGCCGACGACGCCCTCGTCCGTCGTGACGACTTGGCCGAGAGCATGGCGCAGATGCGCCGAGGGGAAGGCCGGGCGGTACGGCCCCTGCGGTCCGGCCAGTAGCCAGTGGCCGTGGAGGTCGTCGAGACCCTGCTGGCGACTGTCCAGGCGAGTCGGCTGCGGGGTCCCGCCTCAAGGGCGTACGAGCGGGTCCTCGACGAGCTCGCTTCCCGGGGCTGTGCGGCCCTCGCCTACAGGGTCACCGGGCCTGAGCCGCTTGAGCACCTGTGTGCCAAACACCTGCGAGACGAGGACCGTGTGGTCGTGGTGTTCGAGGGTTCCACCCGCGCATGGGTCCTACTCGTAGGCGCTCACCGCGGCGACGATCGGGGTCGGGACATCTACGACCAGCGGTACCAGCTCGCCGGCGTCCCACTCGCCAACGACCAGCGACGCCGCAAGCCACCTTGTTGCGAAGCTGACGGCGCGCCGCCGACGTTGGACGAAGACGTCGTCGCGAATCTCGTAGAGCGGGCACGCGCACTGCTCCGACACGATGGGGGCAGGTCTCGAACTCGGGGCGGCCGCCGACGGACTCGCCGAACGCCCTAAGGACCCTCGCCGCCGCGACAAAATGTCGGCCGAATCGTGAAGGTCTGTTGCAATCGGAACGCCGGTCAACCCCCGGCGTCGCTCAACTCCGCCCGGCGCGGGCAAAGGGCTACGTGGACAACACAGTCGATGGCGCTCTCAGGATCGCCTCGCTCAGCGCCTCGGCGATCTTGACGTCGCGTTCTCGAGTTGCGTGCTGGTAGATCAGTGCTGCCCGGGGTGAGGAGTGGCCCATCCGAGCCATCAGCTCCTTCGTGCTCGCGCCGGTTGTCGCTCCAAGCGTGTTCCCGGTGTGTCGGAGGTCGTGGAACCGGAAGTCCCCAAGGCCGCATGCCTCGGTGGCCTTGTGCCAGGCCTTGTAGAACGTGGCTCTCCGGAAGGGTTGGCCCTTCGTCCCACCAAACACGTAGTCCTCCGGCCCTGAGCCCGACCAACTGTCCAGGTGCTTGGCGATCTCGGCCACGATGGCGGCCGGAACTGCGACCGTACGACGTCCGGCCCTGCTCTTGGGCGGGCCCCAGACGAACGACCCATCCGCCAGTTCCTGGAGCTGCTCCACGACCGTGACCGTTCGCTCCGCGAGGTCGAGGTTGCGTCGCCTCAGCGCTCGGAGCTCCCCCAACCGCAGCCCGGTGAAGGTTGCAACGAGGACCATCGCCTTGAAGCGCGGGTCGATGGCCTCAGCCAGGGCGAGGACTTGGTCCAACGTCGCCACTGTGCGCTCGGCCGGGCTCTCAACTCCTGCTCCTTTGATTACGCACGGGTTCTTTACGATGAGCGAATCCTCCACCGCGGTGGCGAGGATGGCTCGGAGGAGGCGATAGCACTTGGCGACCGTCGTGGGGCCGACGCCCGCACGAAGAAGCTCGGCGTGCCATGTTCGAATCCGAGCTGATGTGAGTTCGGAGAGCTCGAAGGCGCCAAGGACAGGCAAGATGTGAAGCCGGAGCTCGCCCTCGTACAGCTCACGCGTGCGCGGACGCAGGTGAGGCCGTTCCGACAGCCTTCGCGCCCCGTAGTCGCAGAGCAACGTCCGACCGCCGATGGGATCGACCCACGCTTCGCGCTGGAGGTCGGCGCGAACTGCGGCGAGGTATGCGTCCGCTTCTCGCTGCGTCCCAAAGGTGTCCTCTCCCGTATAGAGCACACCACCGACTCGGTAGCGAGCCTGGTATCGACCGGAGGGCAGCCGCCGCACGCTGCCCCATGGGCTTCTCCTCCGGGCCACGGCCTTACCCCACGTCCTCGACGCGAGCCGTCATGACGGTCGACACGAGAACATTGTGGCACGGATCTGGCACGCGGTAGGCGGATGGAAGAGGAACGACTGCGACATCGGACAGCAAATGCAGCTTGATCAGCCAATTTGTAGCGAGCGGGCGACGGGAATCGAACCCGCGTTCTCAGCTTGGGAAGCTGATGTTCTGCCGCTGAACTACGCCCGCGGGTGGGGCGCCACTGTATCGTCCGGCCTCATGGTTCTGTCCGACCGATCCATACGTGAGGAGATCTCGGCGGGGCGGATCGTGATCGAGCCGTTGCAGGCGTCTGACGTCCAGCCGTCGTCGGTCGACCTCCACGTCGACGGGGTGTTCCGGGTCTTCCGCAACCACACCAGGGGCCTGATCGACGTGAAGGTCGACCAGGCCGACCTGACCGAGCTGATCGAGGTGGAAGACGACGGTGTGTTCATCCTCCACCCCGGTGAGTTCGTGCTTGGCTCCACCGCCGAGAGGGTGGCTCTGCCCGACGACCTGGTGGCCCGCCTCGAGGGCAAGTCGAGCCTGGGCCGCCTGGGGCTGCTCATCCACAGCACCGCCGGTTTCGTCGACGCCGGCTGGGACGGCCACCTCACCCTGGAGCTGTCCAACGTGGCCACCCTTCCGATCACCCTCTACCCGGGCATGAAGATCGGCCAGATCAGCTTCCTGCGCATGACAACCGCGGCTGAAGCCCCCTACGGCTCGGCGGGGGTGGGGTCGAAGTACCAGGGCCAGCGCGGCCCAACTCCGAGCCGCTACTTCGAAAACTTCCTACCCCACCGGTAAACGCGCCCGTCCCTACTTGTTCACCGGCAGGAAACCAGCCCGCAACACTGGCCTCCTAGCGTCGACGGCGAGATGGACGTCGTGCTGCTCCGCTGGCCGGACGAGGCCATCGTCCGCGATCGCATGGCGGCGGCGGGCGAGGCTCGCCTGCTGCTGGTGCAGCAAGGCCATGACCCTCCGGCCATGGCCGACTGCCTGGAGGACTGGATCCGAGTCCCGGCGTCTGAGGAGGAGGTGAGAGCCCGGGTCGACGGCATATCCATCCGCCGGTGTGCCCACGAGCACCCTCCCCCGAGCGTCGACGACGACGGTGTGCTGCGCTACAACGGGCTCTGGGTCGCGCTGCCGGCGCTCGAGGGCCGCCTCGTCGCCACCCTCTTATCGCGCTTCGGGGCGGTGGTGGGCCGTGAGACGCTCATCCGGGCGGTTTGGCTGGGAGACCCCCGGGAGCGCAACACTCTCGACGTCCACGTGCTCCGGCTCCGACGCCGGATCGCGCCACTGGGACTGGCGGTGCGAACGGTGCGCTCGCGCGGGTACCTCATCGAGGAGGCCCCCCGGGCCGAGGGCGGCGAGCCTGGCCAGGCCTCCGACGGCCAAGCCGCCAACGGCCAAGCCGCCCCCGGCAAAGCGTCGGCGGCCAGCCCGTAGGCTGGCCCTATGCCCGTCGAACTCAGCTCGCTCGTCCACCCTGCCGACACCCGCATCGTGCTCGTCGTGATGGACGGCCTGGCCGGCTTTGCCGACGGGGGCCGGGGGTCCGAGCTCGAGGAGGCGGCCACCCCCAACCTCGACCGCCTGGCCGCCACCGGCACTACCGGGCTGCTGGAGCCCGTGGGACCCGGCATCACCCCCGGGTCCGGGCCTGCCCATCTCGGTCTGTTCGGCTACGACCCAAGCGTGTTCGTGCTCGGCCGGGGGGCGCTGTCGGCTGCGGGCCTCGACGTGGAGCTCAAGCCCGGCGACGTCGCCGCCCGGGCCAACCTGGCCACCCTCGACGTCGACGGCCGGGTACTCGACCGTCGCGCCGGGCGGCCTTCCGACGCCGAAGGCGCCGAAGCGGTTCGCCTGCTGTCCGACGGGGTGCACGTCGACGGGGTGGAGGTGAGCTTCGTCCACGAGGCCCAGCACCGGGTGCTGGTCGTTATGAGGGGCCCCGGACTCGACCCCGGGGTGTGCGACACCGACCCCCAGGCCGTCGGTGTGCCGCCGGTCACTCCCAGGGCGATCACGCCCGAGGCCGAGCACACCGCCGAGGTGGTGGCCGAGATAGACCGCCAGTCCCGGGCCGCCCTGGCGGCGCTCGAAGGTCCGATGACCGGCCTGCGTGGCCCGAACGCAACGACCGGCCTGCTGCTACGGGGGTTCGACTCCCATCGGGAGCTGCCCACCATGTTCGATCGCTACGGGCTGGAGCCGGCGGCTGCTGCGGTCTACCCCATGTACCGCGGCCTGGCCCGGCTGGTGGGAATGGAGGTGCTGGGCCCGCCCGCCGACCTCAGCGCCGAGCTCACCTTGGTGGCCGACGCCTGGACCAGCTACGACTACTTCTTCGTCCACCACAAGGGGCCCGACTCGGCCGGCGAGGACGGCGACTTCGACGCCAAGGTGGCGGCCATCGAGGCTCTCGACGCCGTGGTCCCCGACCTGGTCGACCTGGGGCCCGACGTGCTGATGGTCACGGGCGACCACGCCACCCCGAGCCAGATGGCTGCCCACTCCTGGCACCCGGTGCCCGTGGTCATGTGGGGTCCCCAGGTCGGGCGCGACCCGGTGGCGACGTTCGGCGAGGGTGCCTGCCTGGGCGGCGCCCTGGGCCGCCGCCCTGCCGCCGACCTCATGGGCTTCGCCCTGGCCGCCGCCGGGCGCCTGGCCAAGTACGGCGCTTGACCGGCAGGCGGCGAAGCCCTGCCTGCCGGGAAGCAGGACAGCCGCAGTGATCGCGCCGGCGGGGTTGGGGTCCCCGCCGGCAGCGACGGGCGAGGTGCGAAGCACCCGGGTGCCCGTCGCCGGTAACATGGGAACAAACGGGGTACCAAAATCCTTGATACGGAAGCACTCAAGATTGGTATCTTGGACCTGTTCGCCAACCTGTGGAGGAATGTCCCATGCCCAAGGCCGTCGGCATCGACCTCGGCACCACCAACTCGGTCGTCTCCGTCCTCGAAGGCGGTGAGCCCGCCGTCATCCCCAACGCCGAGGGAGGTCGCACCACCCCCTCGGTCGTGGGCTTCTCCAAGACGGGCGAAGTGCTCGTGGGTGAGGTGGCCAAGCGCCAGGCCATCACCAACCCCGACCGCACCATCCGTTCCGTCAAGCGCCACATGGGCACCAACTGGACCGTCGACATCGACGCCAAGTTGTACAAGGCCCAGGAGATCTCGGCCCGCATCCTGCAGAAGCTGAAGCGAGACGCCGAGTCCTACCTGGGCGACACCGTCACCCAGGCCGTGATCACCGTTCCCGCCTACTTCGACGACGCCCAGCGCCAGGCCACCAAGGAGGCGGGGTCCATCGCCGGCCTCGAGGTGCTGCGCATCATCAACGAGCCCACCTCGGCGGCCCTGGCCTACGGCCTCGACAAGGAGGGCGCCGAACAGACCATCGTCGTGTTCGACCTGGGCGGTGGCACCTTCGACGTGTCCATCCTGGAGATCGGCGAGGGGGTCTTCGAGGTGAAGGCCACCAGCGGCAACACCCACCTGGGCGGCGACGACTGGGACCAGCGCGTCGTCGACTGGCTGGTGAAGTCGTTCAAGGGCGACCACGGCGTCGACCTGGGCAAGGACAAGATGGCCCTCCAGCGCCTGCAGGAAGCGGCCGAGAAGGCCAAGATCGAGCTGTCGGCGGTGCAGGAGACCCACATCAACCTGCCCTTCGTCACCGCCACCGAGAGCGGTCCCCTGCACCTCGACTACAAGCTCACCAGGGCCAAGTTCCAGGAGCTCACCGCCGACCTGGTCGACGCCTGCAAGGGGCCGTTCCAGCAGGCCGTCAAGGACGCCGGCCTCAAGCCCTCCGACATCCACCACGTGATCCTGGTCGGCGGCTCCACCCGCATGCCGGCGGTGCAGGACCTGGTGCAGTCGCTCACCAAGAAGGAGCCCCACAAGGGAGTCAACCCCGACGAGGTCGTGGCCGTGGGCGCTGCCGTGCAGGCCGGCGTGCTCAAGGGTGAGGTCAAGGACATCCTGCTCCTCGACGTCACGCCGCTGTCCCTCGGCATCGAGACCCGGGGCGGCATCATGACCAAGCTCATCGAGCGCAACACCACCATCCCCACCAAGCGCACCGAGGTGTTCACCACCGCCGAGGACATGCAGCCGTCGGTGGAGATCCACGTGCTGCAGGGCGAGCGGGAGATGTCGGCGTACAACAAGACCCTGGGCAAGTTCCAGCTCGTCGACCTGCCCCCCGCGCCGCGCGGTGTGCCCCAGATCGAGGTCACCTTCGACATCGACGCCAACGGCATCGTGCACGTGTCGGCCAAGGACCGGGCGACCAACAAGGAGCAGTCGATGACCATCACCGGCCAGTCGGCCCTCGGTCGCGACGAGATCCAGAAGATGATGCGCGACGCCGAGGCCCATGCCGACGAGGACAAGCGCCGGCGCGACGAGGCCGAGACCCGAAACCAGGCCGACACCGTCGTGTACCAGACCGAGAAGCTGCTGCGCGACAACGCCGACAAGATCAACGCCGACGAGAAGGCCCGCCTGGAGGACGCCCTCAAGGGGGTCAAGGACGCCCTCGGCAGCGACGACGTCGACCGGGTGCGCTCGGCCAGCGAGTCGCTGATGCAGGTCACGTCCACCGTGGCCCAACGCATGTACCAGGAGGCGGCGCAGTCAGGCGCCGACGGCTCAGGCGCCGACGGCTCGACCGGGGCCACGTCCGCCGACGACGAGGTGGTCGATGCCGAGATCGTCGACGAGGGTGCGTGACGGGCGTGTCCGACTCGCCGGGCGCGCCGGGCACACCGGGCTCTCAGGGCGCACCGGGCTCGTCTGACGCGTCGGAGGCGTGGGACAAGCTGCGGCGCGCCGTGGGGGGCGACGACCTGGCCGCCGAGGATGCTGTCGACGGGGGCCAGGATGCCGACCCGGAGCTGATCGCCGAGGCCGAGCGCATCGCCGACGAGGCGCTGGCCGAAGCGCGGGCGGCGGAGGCAGTCGAGACCTCGGAGGAGGTAGAGGAGGCGGAGACCGCGGTCATCGAAGACCTCACCGCCCTTGCCGCCGAGCGTGACGACTACCTCGACCAGCTGCGCCGCGTCACCGCTGACTTCGACAACTATCGCAAGCGGATGCTCAAGCAGCAGACCGAGCAGGTGGAGCGGGCCGCCGAGTACCTGGTTGAGAAGCTGCTCGACGTCCTCGACACCTTCGACCTGGCGCTCGCCCACGGCGAGGGCTTCGACCAGGTCCACAGCAGGTTGATGGGAGTGCTGGCCAAGGAGGGCCTCGAGCGCATCGACCCTTCCGGCGAGCCGTTCGACCCCAACGTGGCCGACGCGGTGGCCCACGAGGACGCCGACGACGGCCCCGTGGTCTCCGAGGTGCTGCGCGCCGGATACCGGTTCAAGGGGCGGGTGCTGCGACCGGCCATGGTGAAGGTCCGCGGGTGAGGTAGATGGCTGCCGGCCAAGCCCAACGTGAGTGGTTCGAGAAGGACTACTACAAGGTTCTCGGGGTGCCCGAGAAGGCCACGGAGGACGAGCTGCGGCGCGCCTACCGGAAGCTGGCCAAACAGCACCACCCCGACGCCCACCCCGGCAGTGAGGAGCGCTTCAAGGAGATCTCCGCCGCCTACGACGTTCTGGGCGACGCCGAGAAGCGCAAGGAGTACGACGAGGTGCGTCGCCTCGGGCCCATGGCTGCGGGCCCCTTTGGAGGCGCGGGTGCTGCCGGGGCATCGGGAGCGAGGGGCCCGGCCGGAGGCTTCAGCTTCACCACCGACGACCTGGGAGGCCTGTTCGGCGATCTCCTCGGGCGCTTCCGCGGCGGCCAGGCCGGGCCCACCTCGACCGGGGGCCGGCGGGGCTCCGACGTGGAGGCCGAGCTCCACCTGTCGTTCCTCGACGCCGCCCACGGTGTCACCACCGCGGTCAACATCAGCTCCGAGGGGCCGTGCTCCACCTGCCACGGCAGCGGTGCCGCCCCCGGCACGAGCGCCTCGGTCTGCCCCCGCTGCGCGGGGCGGGGCGTGCTCGACGACAACCAGGGCTTCTTCTCGTTCAGCCGCCCCTGCCCCCAATGCGGAGGTCGGGGAATGGTGGTGGAGACGCCCTGCCCCACCTGTGGTGGACGCGGCACCGAGCTGCGGCCCCGCCAGGTCAAGGTACGCATCCCCCCCGGGGTGGCCAACGATGCCCGCATCCGGCTGAAGGGAAAGGGCGGGCCTGGCTCTGGGGGCGGCCCGCCCGGCGACCTCTATGTCACTGTCAAGGTGGCGCCCCACCCCGTCTTCGGTCGCCGGGGCCGCGACCTCACCGTAAGGGTGCCGGTGACCTTCGCGGAGGCGGCGCTGGGAGCCGAGATCAAGGTGCCCACCCTCGACGACCCCGTCACCTTGAAGATCCCTCCCGGCACCCGGTCGGGCAAAACCTTCCGGGTTGGCAGGCGGGGCGTGCCCTCCGCCTCGGGCACCCCCGGCGATCTCCTGGTCACCGTGGAGGTGGCGGTGCCCGCCAACCCGTCGGCGGCCGAGCGCGAGGCCATCCAGGCCCTGGCCACGGCGTCCACCGGGTCCCCTCGGTCGCATCTGGGGGTGTGACATGGGCAACTACGACCGCGGGGTGTACGTCATCTCGGTGGCGGCCGAGCTGGCCGGCGTCCACCCCCAGACCCTGCGCATATACGAGAGGCGGGGGCTGCTCGACCCGGCCCGTACCGGGGGCGGCAGCCGCCGCTACAGCGAGAGTGACATCGCCCGCCTGCGCCGGATCTCCGAGCTGACCGAAGCAGGGCTCAACCTTGCCGGGGTGAAGGCGGTGATGGAGCTCGAGGAGGAGCTGGCCCGCGTCCGCGCCCAGCTCAAGCGGGTAGTGGCCGAAGCCAAGGAGGCCATCGAGCGCACCCATCGCCAGTACCGGCGCGACCTGGTTCCCGTCGAGAAGTCGCCCATCCCCTACCGCAGGTGACCTCACGCCTGCCCGGGGCAGGATGACAGGGATGCGCAGACTCAGCTGGTCGCGGTCGGCGGTCGGCTTGATGCCCTCAGCGGTGGCTGGTTCCTTCTGGCCTGCCCGCGACCAACGCATCCAGTACCTGCTGGGCGCCACCATCGTCTTGTTCCTGGCCGCGGTGGCCCAGACGCTGTGGCTGTGGCTGCGGCGCCGGGCCAGGCCCGACGTCGTAGGGGGGCTGCCCGAGGACCTGATCGTGATCCGCCCCGAGCCTCCGGGAGCGACGGCGACCCGGTGGTACTCGCCCGGGCCGACCCAGTTGTCCGACCTGCCGCCACCTCTTCGAGGGCCCGTCGAGCCAGCCCAAGCCGTCGACGGGGTCGACGTTCCCGACTTGCTGTCGGTGGGCCCAGAGGACGGGGTTGGCGGGCTGGATCCCTACCCCGACCCGTGGGTCGACGAGCCTGTCCCCCAGCCTGTTTACGAAGCCTCTTCACTGGCGCCGGTCGACATCTCCGAACCCGACCTGTGGGGGCCTACCGACGCCGAGCCCGCACCTGACGACTCCCAGTGGGACGACCTGCTGGTCGAACCTCGGCCGTCGCTGGCGACCCCCGATCCGACCCCCTTCTGGGAGGTGGCGGCCGCCGACGATCAGGCGCCCGGCGCCGGCGCAGCCCCGCCCGAGATAAAAGATGCCGACAGCTGGAAGCCTCCGACCGACCCTTATGGGAGCGACGAGATCGCCCGCCAGGAAGTCGAGGCGGGGCTGGCCAGCCTGGTCGCCGAGATCGGCGTGGTGGCAGCCGAGCGCCTGGTGGACCAACCCTCCGACAACCCGCCCGCCGAAGATCAGCCCCTCGATGCCCCTGCCGTCGACGCCCTGGCCGGCGAGCTGTCCATCGACGACCTGCTGTCCGAGGAGCTGCCCATCCCCGAGTCCCATAGCAACGAGCTGTCCATCCGCGAGCTCCTGTCCGAGGACCTCGTCGTCCCTGAGGAGCCGCCCATGCCGACCGACCGGCCGGACGGGAATGAGCACTGAAGGCAGATGTTGCTATAACTACTATCAACTTTCCTAGGTGACCTCGAGGGGGAAGCCGGCACATGGCACTTGATCCCAACCGCTGGACGCTGAAGACCCAGGAGGCGTTCTCCGCTTCTGTCGACCTGGCCCGCCAGCGCCACCACGCCGAGGTCACCCCGTATCACGTCCTCGCCGCCCTGCTGGGCCAGGACGACGGCGTGGTTCTGGCTGCCCTGGAACGGGCCGGCGTCGCCCCGCTGGCCCTGCGCAACCAGGTGGAGGACCGTCTCGGCGGCCTGCCCAGGGCCTACGGGGGAGCCGAGCCCCAGCTCAGCCGGGCCACCCGGGCCCTCATCGACGCCGGCGATGCCGAGCGCACGGGCCTCCACGACGAGTACCTGTCCACCGAGCACCTGCTGTTGGCCCTAGCTGGTCAGAGCGACACCGCCTCCCTCGTCGGGGTCGACCGGGAGCGCCTCCTCGAGGTGCTGCGCGACGTGCGGGGCAGCCACCGGGTCACCAGCCAGAACCCCGAGGACACCTACCGTGCCCTCGAGCGCTTCGGGCGGGACCTCACCGCGGTGGCTCGGCAGGGGAAGCTCGACCCCGTCATCGGCCGCGACGAGGAGATCCGCCGCGTCATCCAGGTGCTGTCCCGGCGCACCAAGAACAACCCCGTTCTCATCGGCGAGCCCGGCGTGGGCAAGACCGCCATCGTCGAGGGCCTGGCCCGGCGCATCGTCGAGGGTGACGTGCCCGAGGGCCTGCGCGACAAGCGCCTCATCGCCCTCGACCTGGGCTCGATGGTGGCGGGGTCCAAGTACCGCGGTGAGTTCGAGGAGCGCCTGCAGGCCGTCCTCAAGGAGATCGCCGACTCCCAGGGCCAGGTCATCACCTTCGTCGACGAGATGCACACGGTGATCGGCGCCGGCGCGTCCGAAGGCTCCATGGACGCATCCAACATGCTCAAGCCCATGCTGGCCCGGGGCGAGCTGCGCATGATCGGAGCCACCACCCTCGACGAGTTCCGCAAGCACGTCGAGCGCGACGCCGCCCTCGAGCGCCGCTTCCAGCCCGTGTACGTGGGCGAGCCGTCGGTGGAGGACACGGTCGCCATCCTGCGGGGCCTCAAGGAGCGCTACGAGGTGCACCACGGCGTGCGCATCCAAGACGCCACCCTGGTCGCCGCCGCCGTGCTGGGCGACCGCTACCTGAGCGGGCGGTTCATGCCCGACAAGGCCATCGACCTCATCGACGAGGCGGCCAGCCGCCTGCGCATCGAGATCGACTCCATGCCCACCGAGATCGACGTGGTCGAGCGGCGCATGCGCCAGCTCGAGATCGAGCGGGTCGCCCTGGCCAAAGAGACCGACGCCGCCAGCCTGGAGCGCCTCGACGCCCTCGACGCCGAGCTGGCCAACCTGCGCGAGCAGGCCGACGCCATGAAGGCCCACTGGACCTCCGAGAAGGAGGCCATCGCCCGCATCCGCACCCTCAAAGAAGAGCTGGAGGCGGCCAAGGCCGAAGCCGAGCGGGTCTCCAACGCCGGTGACCTGGCCAAGGCGGCCGAGATCCGCTACGGCCGGCTGCCCGAGCTCGAGCGCCAGGTGGCCGAGGCCACCGAGTCGCTGGCCACCCTCCAGTCGACCCAGAAGATGCTGAAGGAGGAGGTCGACGCCGAGGACGTGGCCGAGGTGGTGAGCAAGTGGACGGGCGTCCCCGTGTCCCGCCTGCTCGAAGGCGAGGTCGACAAGCTCGTCCGCATGGAGGAGGTGCTCCACGAGCGGGTGGTGGGCCAGGACGACGCGGTGCGGGCGGTGGCCAACGCCATCCGTCGCAGCCGCTCGGGCCTCTCCGACCCCGACCGGCCCATCGGGTCGTTCCTGTTCCTAGGCCCCACCGGGGTAGGCAAGACCGAGCTGGCCCGCGCGCTGGCCGACTTCTTGTTCGACGATCCGCGCGCCATGGTGCGCATCGACATGAGCGAGTACCAGGAGAAGCACACCGTTAGCCGCCTCATCGGCGCCCCTCCCGGTTACGTCGGCTACGACGAGGGTGGCCAGCTCTCCGAGGCCGTCCGCCGCCGGCCCTACTCGGTGGTGCTGCTCGACGAGATCGAGAAGGCCCACGCCGAGGTGTTCAACGTGCTGCTCCAGGTTCTCGACGACGGCCGCTTGACCGATGGCCAGGGCCGAACCGTCGACTTCTCCAACGTGGTGCTCATCATGACGTCGAACCTCATGGTGGAGCCTGAGTCGTTCTTCCGCCCCGAGTTCATAAACCGCATCGACGAGATAGTGCGGTTCCGGTCCCTCACCGAGGGCGACATCGAGCTCATCGTTGCGATCCAGCTCCGACGCCTCGAGCAGCGCCTGGCCGCCCGGCGCCTCAGCCTCGACGTGAGCGAGGAGGCGGTGGCGTGGCTGGCCCGGGCCGGCTTCGACCCCGCCTACGGCGCCCGGCCCCTCAAGCGGGTCATCCAGCGGGCCATCTCCGACCCCCTGGCCCTGGCCCTTCTCGAGGGTCGCTACACCGAGGGCGACCACGTGGTGGTCGACGTGGCCGGCGGTGACCTGGTGCTCAAGTAGCAGCTCAGGGAGACCCTGCACTGCACTGGCCGCGTCCATGCTCACTACCGGATGCACCCGCCCCGGCCCGGCGGCGGGAGCGGCTGGAACTTCACGGTCTTGGCGACGAGCAGGCCGGGCGACGGGGGAGCCCGGTCGGCGGTCATCGTCGCCGGGGGACCGCCGGCCATCGTGTAGGTGGCGGTCGTCCCCGCATGGGACCGGAGATAGCGGTCGAGCTCGAAGCGTACGAACGTCGTGCCGTCCCGCGATGCTGCCGCCAGCCCGGGGTCATTCGAGCCGATAATGGTGACGACCTCATCCTGGCCATGGAAGACACGAACGGTCTCGGGGAGGAAGAGGTGGTTCCAGTAACCCTTCTCGGTATAGAGATTGCTGAACATGGTAAAGGCGCTCTCGGTCTTGAGCCCGAGATACGGGGCGAAGCCGTTGGCCAGGACCAGCGCCACGCCCACCGCGAACACCGGATGCGCGAGCCGTAGGGACCTGAAGAAGCCGGGCGGTGTGCGCCTTCTGGCCAGACCGATGCAAACCACCGTCGCCGCCACCAGCATCCCGAACATCACCAGCCGCATCCCAACCGAGACGGGAGCGGGCCGGGGACCCGGCGAGGGGTAGACGGCGGATCCCAGGAACCATCCACCGACGGCGACGACCACGGCGGCGGGGGACCTTCCCCACCGGCGGGCGCGGCGCCCCCAGCGGACGATTCCGGAGCGCCGAAGGGTTGCGGCGCGCAGATACGTCGGCGTGTCCGCGGGCAGGAACACGACATACACGGCGAGGGCCAAGGCGGAGAACGGGGCGTTGCCGGCCAGTGCCAGAACGGCGTGGAACACCGCACCCACGACCAATCCCAACAGGCGGGTGCGCCGGAGGGCGAGCAGCAGGGGAAGGGCCGCCTCGACGATCACGGTGCCCCAGATCGCTGGCAGGATCCGCCAGGCTCCGTCGAGAAGCGACGGTCGGAACCACGCGACCTGGCGGGACATCACCACCGCGCAGCTGGTGTGGACGTCGAAGTAGCCGCTATTCATCTTGGCGAGCGCGGCGAAGGCGTAGAGGAGGAGCAACTGCATGCAGAGGAACGGAGCGATGCCGGTGAACAGCGTTCCTGCGTCCGGGAGCCGGCGGTCACGGCCTGCCGTCCAGCCGACATGGACCAGGACAGTGGCCCCGATGACCAGCACCAGGAGGGTGTGGCTGCCGGCATCGGGCATGTCCAGGCCGACGGCCACCACCTCGGACCCGATCATCGCCAGGAACCGCCCGACTGATGTCGGGCGCCGCAGGACGGCAAGGGCAGCGAGGACGACGAGAAAGTGCCTGGTGTCGATCTCGAAGCCGCCCCACCAGAGCTGGTGGACGATCAGCGAGAGGGCAAGCAGAAACGTGAACAGCCCGAACAACCAGGTTTCATCGCTGCCGGATTCCGTCGGATCCGCCACCCCCACGATCACCGTCCTGGTCCGAATCCGGCGCTCCTCATCACCGGGCCGGCCCGGCCCCGGTAGCTCCTCGAGTCGGTCGGCCATTTCCACCGTTCTAGGTGATGCGACCCCGCCGCGGTGGTCGGTGCGGCTACGGCGAAGCGATGAGTTGGAGTGAGCCCTGCGGTGTCGAACCGGTGACGACAGCTTCCGGCCCGGGGGACAGCGCGAAGCCTTCACTTGTACCCCGCCGCCGATGCGGGTAGAGAGGCGGTGGCGCGCAACTCGTGCACCGACCGCAGAGGGGAAGCAACCGATGGCACAGACGAGACGGCCGGCTAAGAAGGCAACGGCCACTGCTGCGAAGGGCCCGGCGCTGACTGCCCGGACAACGTCGACCGAGCCGCAGCCGACCGGGAGCCCCGGCGGCGGTGGCGTCCAGACTGATCCGACCGCTCCCGCGGTTGCTCCCGCCGAACCATCGATCGCGGTCGGCTCCGTGGCCCGGGACGCCGCCGTCGGTGCCGGTTGGGCCCAGGACGGCGATGCCCTCACCACGGCGCAGGGCCAGCGGGTCGAGGACACCGACAACTCACTGCGGGTCAGCTCCAGGGGCCCGACGCTGCTCGAGGACCATCACCTGCGCGAGAAGATCATGCACTTCGACCACGAGCGCATCCCCGAACGCGTCGTACACGCCCGGGGCGCCGGCGCCCACGGTCGCTTCGAGCTCTACCAATCGCTCGAGGACATCACCCACGCCCAGGTCCTGACCGACACCTCTGCGGCAACCCGGGTCTTCGCCCGGTTTTCGACGGTGGCCGGTTCGCGCGGGTCGATGGACACGGCGCGCGACGTGCGTGGCTTCGCGGTGAAGCTCTATACGACGGAGGGGACCTGGGACCTCGTCGGCAACAACATCCCGGTGTTCTTTATCCAGGACGGCATCAAGTTCCCCGACTTCGTCCACGCCGTGAAGCCCGAGCCCGACCGTGAGATTCCCCAGGCCCAGTCGGCCCACGACACGTTCTGGGACTTCGTCTCACTCCAGCCGGAGAGCACCCACATGCTGATGTGGGTGATGTCAGACCGGGCCATCCCCCGTTCCTACCGGACCATGGAGGGCTTCGGTGTCCACACGTTCCGCCTGGTGAACGCCGCCGGCGAATCGTCGCTCGTGAAGTTCCACTGGAAGCCGACCGCCGGGATCCACAGCCTGGTCTGGGAGGAGGCGCAAAAGCTCGGGGGGATCGATCCCGACTTCCATCGTCGTGACCTGTGGAACGCCATCGAGTCGGGCGCCTTCCCTCAATGGGACCTCGGCGTCCAGGTCATGGCCGATACCGAGGACCAGACATTCGAGGGCATCGACCTGCTCGACCCCACCAAGCTCGTGCCTGAGGAACTGTGCCCGGTCCGGCTCGTCGGCCGCATGACACTGGACGCCAACCCGGCGAACTTCTTCGCCGAGACCGAACAGGTGGCGTTCCACCCCGGCCACGTCCCGCCGGGTATCGACCTCACCGACGACCCCCTGCTCCACGCCCGCCTGTTCTCCTACCTCGACACGCAGATCACGCGCCTCGGTGGGCCCAATTTCGCCCAGTTGCCGATCAACCGCCCGGCCGCGCCCGTCAACGACAACCTCCGGGACGGCTTCGGACAGCAGGCCGTGCACACGGGCCGGGCCCCCTACTCACCGAACAGCATCGGCGGGGGGTGTCCCTTCGCCACGGGCGATGCCGGGTTCGTACACTTCCCTCAGCCCATCGCAGGCGTCAAGATCCGCCAGCGGGCCCAGTCCTTCGACGACCACTACAGCCAGGCCACGCTGTTCTGGAACAGCCTCAGCGAGCCGGAGCGCGACCACGAGGTGGGAGCGTTCTCCTTCGAGCTCTCCAAGGTCGCCGATCCGGCGATCGTCGCCCGTATGCTGGCCAACCTTGCCGATGTCGCCTCCGACCTGGCCGAGGGAGTCGCTCTGCACCTCGGGTTGGCCGTTCCGTCCGGCGAGCCCTTCAGCGAAGCCGGCACTTCCCCCGCGTTGTCGCTGGAGCCGGTTGCCCCGGGGCCGATCGAGGGCCGCGTCGTCGGCATTCTCGTCACCGATGGCGTGGATGGCACCGGTGTCGGCGCTCTGCGCAAGGCGCTGGGCGCCAGGGGAGCCACCCTCCACGTCATCGCGCCGCACGGCGGCCCGGTGCAGGCCACCGGGAGATCCTCCCTGACCGCCGACGCGACCGTCTTCAACGCCGACTCCGTCGTCTATGACGCCCTTGTCGTCGCCGGTGGCTCGGACCCTCTCGACCCCAAATCGACAATGATGCTGCAGGAGACCTATCGCCACCACAAGACCGTCGGCGCGTGGGGGACCGGCATCGACGCCCTTGCTGGGGCAGGCTTGGATCTGGATGCTCCGGGCGTGGTCACCGGCGCCAAGGCCGGGAAGGGATTCAACGATGCGGTGATCGAGGCCATGGGTTGGCATCGACACTGGGAGCGGTGACCCGACGAAGTTCCGGCCATCGGGGTAACCGGAGTCGCCGGGGGCCGCCAGTTCAAGGTGGCTCCTACCCGGCCTTCGGTTCGAGCCGCAGCGCCAGGGTCGCCGCCAGACGTCAGTGGAGGGCGCCACGGCGGTGACGTCGCCCGCGGCCCACACATGCGCCTGGCCCTGGACCCGGCACGTCTCGTCGACGGCCAGGCCACCGGCAGAAACAACCACGCCGACCTCCTCCAGACCGATCCCGGCCACGTTTGGCGATCGGCCCGCGGCGATCAGCACCCGTTCGCAATCCAGCTCGGCACCGTCCTCCACCCGCAGGCGGGCGCCCTCGCCGTGCGGTTGCGCTCCCGATGGCACTGCGCTCAGGCGTACGTCGATCCCCTCCTCGCGCAACGCCTCAGCGAGCGCTCGGGCCACGCTCGGCTCCTCGGGCCCCAGCAGCTGCGGAGCCCGCTCGATGAGCGTCACCGTGGCGCCGAACCTGGCGTAGATCTGGGCCAGCTCGCATCCGGCCGCGCCCCCGCCGACCACGACCAGAGACGCCGGGCGTTCGGCCGCGGAAAGGGCCTCGTCGGAAGTCCACGTCGGGACCTGGCTCAGGCCCGTCACCGCCGGGCGCACGGGCGAGCTGCCGGTGCTGACGATGAGATCCCCGTAGCCGTACCCGACGCCGCCGACCTCGACGCCGCCCTCGGCCACCACACGTCCCCGGCCCCGGAGAACGCGCACGCCCAGGGCATCGAGCTCGGTCACCTTGGCGGAATCGTCGCGCCCGTGCACGATGCTGTCGCGCCGGCGGGTCGCCCGCAGATATGCCGCGTCCCGCTGGTCGGCGCGACCTCCTCGCCCGCCGCGCCCAGATCCACAGCCCGACCGAGGAGGTGGCGCACCTGGGCCGAGCGCAGAAGGGCCTTGCTGGGGACGCAGGACACGAAAGGGCACTCGCCGCCCACCCGGCCCGCCTCGACCACGGCCACCGACCGCCCCGCCTTGGCCAGCAGACGCGCCGCGGCCATGCCCGCCTAGCCCGCCCCCAGCACGATGACGTCGAAACGTGACAACGAGCCTGTTCTGCTGTCAATGGGTCGTTCAGCCCCGGTTGGCCGAGATGAGGCGGTCGGCGCAGCGGGCGACCACGGCCATGATGGTCAGGGCCGGGTTGGCGGCTCCCTGGGTGGGCAGGACGCTGCCGTCGGTGAGGTAGAGGTTGGGGACGGCGAAGCTGCGCAGGTCGGCATCGACCACGCCCGCGGCGGCGTCGGCGCCCATACGACAGCCCCCGACCAGGTGGGCGTCGCGCTTGATCGTCACCATGTCCTGCGCCCCGGCCGCGTCGAGGATCCGCTCCATCACCGCCTGGCCCGCGGCCATGAGTGCCCGGTCGTTGTCGCACTGGCTGTAGTCGACCCGGGCCACGTGTTCGCCCCGCCGATCGGTCTCGACCGACAGCGTCACGCGGTTGTCGGGCTGGGGCAAGAACTCGGCCAGCACCCCGAGGCTCATCCAGTGCACGTAGTCGCGCATGTACTCGCGCAGCACGTGGCCCCAGTGGCCCTCGGCCCCCACGTGCTCGGCCCAGGTGATGGGCAGCGGGGCCACCGTCTGCACCGAGAAGCCGCGCTTGTAGTCCTTCGTCGGATCCGTCTCATAGAAGGCCTCGCTCGACACCCCGGGCGGCGGTGTCTTGTACATGCGGACCTCCTCGGCGAAGCGCCCCGCGGTCTGGGGCGTGCCCTGGACCATCAGGTAGCGCCCGACCAGATCCTCGTTGTTGCACAGGCCGTCGGGAAAGCGCGAACAGGCCGAGTTGAGTAACAGCCGGGGGGTCTCGATCGAGTAGCCGGCCACCGCCACTAGCCGGGCCCGTTGGAAGCGCTCCACGCCGTCGCGCCAGTAGACGACGCCGGTGGCTTGGCGTCGGCCTGCAGCACATCCACCGCCCCGGCGGCGAGCATCCGGGCGAAGTACGTCACGTCGTAGCCGATGGCCGCCCGGGCCGCGGCCACGCGTTCCTGGTCGGCGGTGGGATCCGACTCGGGACGGTCGGTGGGAACGGTGAACGCCGCCGCCCGTACCTCGTCGATCAGCGGTGCGCCACGGCCGGTCACTCAGGCGACCTGGGCCATGACCTTGTGCAGCCCGGTGGCGCCCTCGGGGCCGCTGGTGCGGTCCTTGTCGACCTGGGGCTTGCCGGCGCCGTCGTAGGTCCGGACCACCAGGCGGTGCTCGCCGGAGCGGCTCGGGGTCCACCGATAGCTCCACAGGCTCCAGGTGAGGCGTGTGCCCGCGTAGTCGATGGTGGCGGGCTGCCAGGTGGCCCCGTCGTCGGCGCTGACCTCGACCTTGGAGATGCCGCGGTCACCGGCAAAGGCGGTGCCCTTCAGCAGCACCGGGGCCAGCGGCAGCGGGCGGGCGAATCGGGGGCGGTGAAGCGGGACTGGGTCTGGACCACGAAGTCGGGGCCCCATCCCTGGTTCTCGTAGAAGCCCTGCTCGTTGGTCGCCGACAGCTGGATGCGGTCGATCCATTTCACGTTCTTCTCGCCGTAGAGCCCAGGGACGATGATGCGCACCGGGAACCCGTGGCGCAAAGGCAACGGCTGGCCGTTCATCTCGTAGGCCACCAGGGTGGTCGGGTCCATGGCCTTGGCCAGGGGGAACGTGTCGGTGTAGCCGTCGACACCGTGGAACACGACGTCGCGGACATTGGCGCGGGGCGCCGCTTCGGCCAGGAGCTGGCGCAGCGGGACGCCCTTCCATGCCGCGTTGGCCATGAGCCCGCCGCCGACACCGTTGCTGATGCAGGTCAGGGTGGACTCCTGGACGACCGAGGGCAGGGCGCTGATGGCGGCGAAGTCGTAGTGGCGGGGACGTTCGACCTCTCCGCCGATCTCCAGCCGCCACGAGCCCTTGTGCACCCGGGGGTCGATCAGGTTCTGGGTGACCACGTAGAAGCGGTCATTGGGCGTGATGGGGGTCAGGTCGCCGTTGTTCTGCAGGCCGTCGTAGCCGAAGGTCGAGCGGGTGTAGAGCTTGGTGAGGACGCCGCCCGTCGCCACGGCCAACCCGACGCCGGCCCCGCCGGTCAGCACGGCCCGGCGACCGAGACCGGCCCCGGAGGCGCTGGGCGCCACCCCCGCCGCGGGGCGGGCGGTGAGCAGCCGGTAGGCGCCGATCAGGGTGGCGGCGAAGACGGCATAGGCGAACAGCAGCCAGCCGGCGTTGGCCAGACGGGCGCTGCCCCGGGGCGCCCCCCGGTAGTAGCTGGCCAACAGCGGCCAGAAGGCGGCCACCGACAGCAGCCAGGCCACGAACACCACCAGGGCAAGGACCACCAGGCCCCGGCGGCTCAGGCCGAGCCGGCCGAGAGGCTGCCCGGGGTCGGCCGGCCGGCGCTCGGTGATCCGAGCGTAGAGGGCGCCGACGACAGCCCCGAGCACCAACGTGACCGCCAGCACCCCGAACACGCTGAGCGCCTTCAGGCGGCCGTAGCTGCCGATCCGGCCGATCAGGTTGAGGAAGGGCTTGACCGGGACGCGCTCTCCCAGCCGGTCGCCGATCAGCTCGGCCGGGGAGGGCACCCCCAGGCCCAGGCGCAACAGCGCCTGCACCAGCGTCATGGCCAGGGCGGCCACCAACCCGGCCAGCGCCCCGACGGCCAGGGGCCGGCGGGTGGGGCGGTCGTCGCTCATGCGCGGGGCGTCCTTTCGTGAGATGGTGCCACCTGGAGCTCGGAGAACAGGAAGCTCCACGGCGACGCCCGGCGCAGGGCCGGAGCGGTGGAGGTCGTCATCGAGGTATCCGCTCGCCGGTCATCGCTGGCAGCTTCGGCGATCGAGGGCGGCGTAGGCCAAGCCGGCGCCGGCGGCGTAGACGAGGTGGTGGCAGGCGTCGGTGAGAAGGGCCTTGGCCCCCCATTCCCGTACCGGGGGCGCCACCCCGAGAGCGGGCAGCACGACCAGGCCACTCCCCCACACTGCGGCGAAGTGGGCGCCGGCGGCGGCTGGGCCGGTCAGGCCCGCCACGCCTACCAGGCCCCTGACCGCGCCCCACGTCGTGCCGTAGGCCCAGTGCACGACGTTGGCGAAGCGGGCCTTCTCCGCGTCCCCCGTCGCCTCCACGCCCAGCACCTTGGCCGCAGCGTCCGCCGGCGCCGAGCTGGCGGCCCGTCCCGTCAGCTTCATCTCGATGGTGCTCGACAGCGTCATGAGGGCGGTGCCGGCGACCCCGGCCATCAGCCCCTTGCCCATGGCGCCTGCCACGTCACCGGTCCGCATGCACACCCTCCTCGATCATTTCCGCGTCGACGGTTTCCACGGGCCCTCGTCGGTTCACGCCGGCACCGAGAGCGACACGGCGAAATCAACGGCCGGGTCGGTCCACCATCGGATCATCTCGAATCCGGCGGCGCTGAGCTCCGACTCCAGTCCGCGACACCGGAACTTGGCGCTGATCTCGGTACGCAGCTCCTCGCCGTCGTCGAATCCCACGGCCAGATCCAACGCCGTCAACCGAACCGACTGCGCTCCCTCCGCCCGCAAGCGCATCTCCATCCATTCCTGCTCCGGGTCCCAGAAGGCGACGTGGGTGAAGCGGTCGGGATCGAAGTTGGCGCCGAGCTCGCGATTGAGCCGGCGCAACAGGTTTCGATTGAACGCAGCCGTGACACCGTCGGAGTCGTCGTAGGCGGCGCGCAGACGGTCGGGGTCCTTGACCAGGTCGGTGCCCAGCAGCAGGGCGTCGCCCGGCGCCAAGACGGCGGCCAGGCGGCCCAGGAAGTCGGCGCGCAGGGCGGGAGCGAGATTGCCGATCGTGCCGCCGAGAAACGCGACCAGGCGACGCCCGCCGGTCGGGAGCCGGTCGAGATGGCGCTCGAAGTCCCCGGCCACGGCGTGCACCTCGACGCCGGGATAGGCGGCGGAGATGGCCGAGGCGCTGGTGGCCAGCGTCGGCACGCTGATCTCGAAGGGGACGAACCGGCGCAACTGCCCGGTGTCGGCCAGGGCGTCGAGGAGCAGGCGCGTCTTGTCTGAGCTGCCGGAGCCGAGCTCGACCAGCGTGTCCGCCCCGCTGCAGCGGGCGATCTCTACGTCATGGGCCACGAGAATGGCTCGCTCCCGGCGGGTCGGGTAGTACTCCGCCAGCGTCGTGATGCGCTCGAAGAGCGCACATCCCACGTCGTCGTACAGCCATTTCGGCGACAGCCACTTTGGCGAGGCGCCGAGGCCGGCGCGTACCTCGGCGCCCAGGACAGCCCGCTCGTCACCCTCCAGGACATGGACATCGATGCGGAGACCCGGGCGGGTGGTCGTGGTCGTCATCGGGCCATCACGGCCACGCGCTCGGCGTCTTCGGCCAACGGCGCGGAGCCGGTGTTCCGCCACGCGTCGTGGCGCTCGTCGGCCGGAGTTCGACCGCGGGCCACGAAGGGCTGTGCATACTCCGCCACCGCGTCGCTGGGCTCGCTGTCGCCATATGCCAGGGTCCCGGCAGCGGCGGCCTGGGCCACGTTCTTTGCGATCGATTCTCCTGAGGTCCCGGCGCCAAGGACGATGACGTCGGAGGCATCCATCATCCGGCCGGGGGGGCGAAGAACTCGAGGGCGATGTTGTCAGGGTCCCGAAAGGCGAGCCCCGAACCGAAATGGGCATCCACGATCTCGCCGTGGACGATACCGAGCTCTTCGAGGCGCGACGCCCACGCCGCGAGGTCATCCCGGCTGGCACAGCCGAAGGCCACGTGGTCCATGCCGACCCGATGCTCGTGGAAGGCATCGTCGGAGGATGTGCCGGCGTGGGCGTGCAAGCCGAAGAGCATCCCGCCGGCCAGGGGGAACACCGTGTGGTGGTAGCCGTTGATGTCTTCGTCCAAGGCAGGCTCGACCCCGAAGAGCCGCTCGTACCAGGGAGCGCTGACGGCAAGATCGGTGACGGTGACGGCGAGATGGGTCACCGAGGGGAAAGCAGCCATGTCTGTCCTTTGGTCGTAGGAGTGGGGGTCGAGCAGCGCCGCTGCCGGCGCCGCTCGCACGGGGATCTCGAAAGATGCAGTGCGTCGCTGGGCTCAGGTGGCGGCGAGGCCGAACGCCCCAGGCTGCCGAGGTTCTCTCGGTCGATCTCAGTCAGCCCTCCGGCGCTGTCGATGCGGAAAGCTACGACGGTGCCGAGGTTGGTGTCGAGCCCGTACAGGAAGTTGCTGTCGACCAGGGCCAGGTCGAACGCACCTGGGAGGGGGGCGTTGACCCGAGCGGCTGCTGGGTTCAGCAGCACGAGCCGGCCGTCGGGCTCCACGACGTAGCTCGAGATGTCACCGGTCTGGAAGCTGGCCGTGTAGACGTACCGGCCGTCATCGGTGATCTCGATCCAGCAGGTGTCCGAGCGTCCGTCGCGCTCAGCCGTCGCGCTGAGCGGCATCAAGGAGTCGTCGGCGTTGATGGCTTCTGCAGGGGTATTTTTCATTCTCATTTCATTTCCTGTATCCTTTCGTGCAGCGCCAGGGGAATGCGGCTATCACGACGCACTACCCGGCCGGGGGTCGGGCACACCCGGTTCCGGCTTACGAAGGTGTGAGCAAGGGCATGGCTCGGTCATCTCTCCCGGGCCGAGAGGGCCTCGCCGGCGGTCCAGACAGCGATGGCGGACATCGATCTGCAGATCCAGGCCGCCGGCCGCGGTCGTCATCGGGCCATCACGGCCACGCGCTCCGCGTCTTCGGCGAGCAGCGCCGAGCCGGTGCTCCGCCATGCGTCGAGGCGCTCGTCGGCCGGAGTGCGCCCGCGGGCCACGAAGCGCTGTGCGTACTCCACCACCGCGCCGCCGAGCCCGCTGTCGCCATCGGTCAGGGTCCCAGCCGCCGCCGCGAAGCACTCCTGGGCGGCCGACGCCAGTCCGGGGTCGGCGAGACCGAAGCGCGCCGCCCGCGGCCACTGCCCGGCGAAGGGGTCAGCGGCCCGTTCCGCTCGGGCCCCGGCCTCCGGATCACGTACAAGGCCAGCGGCGACCGCCGTCGCCAGCGGCCACCACTGCGGCGGCAGAGCGTCCAGAAAGCGCAGCTCCAGCCATCCCTTCGGCCGCACGGGCGGGAACAGGGTGGTGAGGTGGTAGTCGAGATCCTCCGCGGTCGGGTAGCCGAGCTCATGTCCCTGCGTCAGCCATCGGCGGAAGGACAACGGCTTGACCCGCGGAGCGAAGTCCGTTCCGCTGCGGCAGATGAGCATGACCCGGGCGTCGAGCACGTAATCGGCCCATGACGCACAGCCCCGCCCAGGGGCCCAGGCCGAGGCAGTGCGGCTGGGATCGATCGCCGACCAGACCTGCAGGCGGGTCGAGGCCCAACCGGTGGGAGCCCCGTCGCGCAACGGCGAATTGGCAAAGACCGCGGCCAAGACCGGCCCGAGGATGTTGGCACGTC
>JBPCJQ010000005.1:0-12083 GCA_051005135.1 Acidimicrobiales bacterium | reverse complement strand
ATCACCAGGCGGTCGATGCCGATGCCGAGGCCGCCGGTGGGAGGCAGCCCGTACTCGAGGGCATGGAGGTAGTCGGCGTCGACCACCATGGCCTCCTCGTCGCCACCGGAGCGCTGGGCCGCCTGGTACTCGAACCGGCGACGCTGCTCGTCGGGGTCGACCAGCTCGCTGAAGGCGTTGGCTAGCTCCCGGCCGGCGACGATGGCCTCGAAGCGCTCCACCAGGTCGGGGCGGTCACGGTGGCCACGGGCGAGGGGCGACACCTCGGCCGGGTAGTCGAGCACGAGCGTTGGCCCCCACAGCTGGGCCTCGGTGGTCTTCTCGTAGATCTCCAGCACCAGCTTGCCGGGGCCCCAGGCCTCGTCAGCGGGCACGCCCACGTCGGCCGCGATCTTGCGCAGGTCGGTGACCGGCATGGCCACGTCGATCTCCACGCCGGCGTGCTCGGCCACCAGCTCGGTGAGCGTTGCCCGTCGCCAGGGTGGTGCCAGGTCGAGGCGACGGCCACCGTAGGTGAGGGTGGTGGTGCCGGCCACGTGGGTCGCCACGGCGGTCACCAGCTCCTCGGTGAGAGCCATGAGGTCGGTGTAGTCGGCGTAGGCCTGGTAGAGCTCCAGCATGGTGAACTCAGGGTTGTGGCGAGGCGAGATGCCCTCGTTGCGGAAGACCCGGCCGATCTCGAAGACCCGCTCGAACCCGCCCACCACCAGGCGCTTGAGGTATAGCTCGGGGGCGATGCGCAGGTAGAGCTCGGCGTCGAGCGCCTCGTGGTGGGTGACGAAGGGCTTAGCCTGGGCGCCGCCGGGAACGGGGTGCAGCACCGGGGTCTCCACCTCCACGAAGCGCCGATCCTCGAGGAACCGCCGCGTCAGGCTCACCACCCGGCTGCGCAGCAGCAGCCGGCGGCGGGTGTCCTCCGACGCCCACAGGTCCACGTAACGCTGGCGGTAACGGGTCTCCACGTCGACCAGGCCGTGCCACTTGTCGGGGAACTGGCGCCGGGTCGCGGCCAGCAGCACCCAGTCGTCGACTCGCACCGACAGCTCACCCCTGCGGGTGGTGACGACCTCACCGGTCACGCCCAACCAGTCGCCCAGGTTCAGCGCGCCCAGCTCGTCGAAGCGAGGGGTGATGTCGACGCGGGCGAAGAGCTGGATGGGCCCGCTGGAGTCGACGAGCGTGCCGAACGCCACCTTCCCCTGGACCCTGCGCAGCATCAGGCGGCCGGCCACGGAGACGACCTCGCCGGTCTCGGTCTCCGGCACCAGGCCCTGGTGGCGCGCGCGCAGATCGGCGGCCGAGGCGGTGCGCTCGAAGCGGTAGGGGGGCTTCACTGGTTGCGCTCCCAGATGAGGCGCAGGCCATGGAGGGTCAACCACGGCTCGTGGTGCGAGATGCACGCCGAGTAGGGCGAGATGAGGCTGCCCAGGCCGCCCGTGGACACGACCGAGCACGGCCCCAGGTCGGCCTCGAAGCGGCGGCAGAGGCCGTCGACGGCGCCGGCGAAGCCGAATATGGCCCCCGACTGGATCGACTCCACCGTGGACTTGCCGATGGCCCGCCGCGGCTCCGCCAGCCTCACCCGGGACAGGGCGGCGGCCCGCTCGAAGAGGGCGTCGAGGCTGATCTCCACACCGGGAAGGATGGCACCCCCGAGGTACTCGCCCTTCTCCGACGTGGCGTCGACGGTGGTGGCGGTTCCGAAGTCGCACACGATGGTGGGCCCGCCGTGGAGGTCGAAGGCCCCTACCGCATTGGCGATGCGGTCGGCACCGACCTCCTTGGGGTTGTCGTAGAGGATGGGCATGCCGGTGCGGGTGCCGGGGCCGACGCTCACCGGCGTCGTGGCCAGGTAGCGCTCGGCCATCTCTGCCAGCACGACGGTGAGACGGGGCACGGTTGAGCACACCACCATGCCGGTGACCTGGTCGAAGCCTCCGCCCTGCTGGGCCAGGAACTGGCCGATCAAAAGGGCGTGCTCGTCGGAGCTGCGGTCGGGGTTGGTAGCGATGCGCCAGTGGCTCACCAGGGATTCGCTCGAGTAGAGGCCGATGGCCGTCTGGGTGTTGCCGGCGTCGACGGCCAGCAACATCATGTCTCCCGCAGGTCAAGGCCGATGTCGAGGACCGGGGCGGAGTGGGTGAGGGCACCCACGGAGATCAGGTCGGCGCCGACGGCGGCATAGGCGGCGATGTTGTCGAGGGTGACACCGCCTGACACCTCGACCAGACAGGAGGCGGCCACTCGCGCCACGCACGCCGCCACCTGGTCGGGGGCCATGTTGTCGAGCAGCACCAGGTCGGTGCCGGCAGCGAGGGCCTCGCCGACTTGGGCGACGGTGTCGCACTCTACTTGCACGGCGCGCCCCGGCCACAGTTCTCGGGCCCGGGCCATCGCGTCGGAGATGGACATGCCCGCCAGGTGGTTGTCCTTGATGAGGATGCCATCGGAGACAGACCCCCGGTGGTTTACACCTCCACCGGCGCGCACCGCCGCCTTCTCCAGGGCGCGCAAGCCGGGCGTCGTCTTGCGGGTGTCGCGGACGGTGGCGGGGACGGCCGCTTCCACGTACCTACGGGTGAGGGTGGCGATGCCCGACAGGTGGCCGACGAGATTGAGGGCGGTGCGCTCGGCGGTGAGGATGGAAGCTAGGGCTCCGTTGACGGTGGCGACGGGAGCACCTGCGTCGATCCAGTCGCCGTCGTCGCTCAGCCATTCGATGGTGAGGGCGGGGTCAACCTGGGTGAAGGCTTCGCTGGCGGCCATACGCCCGGCCAGCACGCCTGTTTCCCGTGGGATGAGGTGGGCGGTTGCGGTGGTGCCGGCAGGTAGGAGGGCGGCGGTGAGGTCGCCCAGCGGGCCGACGTCTTCGGCCAACGCTCGGGCCACGGCCTCGCGCACCGCAACGAGCGGTGGGTGAACGCTCACCGTCCCGTGACCACGATGTGGCGGGCGAACAGAGGCGAGGGGTCGGGGAAGTCCGCTCTGGTGTGGCAACCCCTGGTCTCCTCCCTGGCGGTGGCAGCGGCCACCACCGCACCACCGACGGTGGCAAGGTTGTGCAACTCGTGGGATGCCACGCTGTTATCGGGGGTGAAGCGGGGGACGCCGAAAGACGCGAGAGAGGTGGCGTCGCGCACCACCCCGGCTCCACTGGTCATCGCCCGCTGCAGCTGTTCCCGAGCCTTGCCGAGATCATCGGTTGTGCACAGAGGTGGCGCTGGTCCACTTTCTTGCACAACCGGCAGGGGGGGCGACGTTCTTGCCTGGACCTCGGCCATCAGCCCGGTCGGAGAGGGGCCCCCGACTCCCCGAGCCACCGCCTCGACGATCCGGGCCGCGAACACCATGCCCTCGAGCAACGAGTTGGACGCCAGGCGGTTGGCCCCGTGCACGCCGGTGCACGCCACCTCGCCGGCGGCCCACAGCCCCGGCAGCGACGAGGCGCCGTAGAGGTCGGTGACCACGCCGCCGATCAGGTAGTGGGCGGCAGGAGCGATGGGCAGCCAGTCGGTGGCGGGGTCGAGGCCGGCGTTACGCAGGGCGGCAGCGATGGTGGGGAAGCGCTGGTCGAACGCGTCCAGCGGCGTGGCGTCGAGCCAGAGGTGGTCGACGCCCTGCTCGGCCATCCGGGTGGCCATGGCTCTCGACACCACGTCGCGGGGCGCCATCTCGTCGACGAAGCGCTCGCCGCGGGCGTCGCGGAGCAGTGCGCCATGGCCCCTCAGGGCCTCGGAGAGGAGCGGCCTGGGCATCTGGGGGTGGTGCAGGGCGGTGGGGTGGAACTGCACGAATTCCAGATCGGCCACCGCCACTCCGGCCCGCAGACCCATGGCCACGCCGTCACCGGTGGCCTCGGGGGGATTGGTGGTGACCGAGTAGAGCTGGCCCGCCCCACCGCAGGCCAGGAGGGTGTGGGTCGCGCGAACCTCGTGGCGGGCGCCGGTGGGGTCGAGGGCGGTGACGCCGCGGCAGCGGCCGCCTTCCACGATGAGGTCGACCGCGAACCACCGTTCCATGACCGACGCGGCGGTAGTCCTGACCGCCTCGACGAGGGCCCGCTCGATCTCCGCCCCGGTGGCCGCCCCACCGGCGTGGACCACCCGGGGCACCGAGTGGCCCCCCTCGCGGGCCAGGGCCAGCACCCCCTTGGGATCGCGGTCGAAGACGGCCCCCAGGGCGATGAGGTCGTTGACCCTGGTCGGCCCCTCATCGACCAACACCCGTACGGCGTCGGGATCGCAGAGCCCGGCGCCCGCGGCCAGGGTGTCGGCCACGTGGAGGTCGGCGGAGTCGGCGTCGCCGCCCAGGGCTGCGGCCACCCCACCCTGAGCCCACCTGGTGGCCGACTGCGACAGCTCGCCCTTGGTGAGCACGCCCACCCGAAGGCCCAGGACCGACGCCGCCTCGATGGCGGCCGACAGGCCCGCCACCCCGCTGCCGACCACCAGCAGGTCGAGGCCGGGACTCATGCCGGGCGGTTCTGGCCGTCCACATGGACGACGGTGGGAACCAGGCCGTCGAGCTCGGTCTCCTCGTAGTCGCCATAGGTGAGCACGATCACCCGGTGGCCCGCCTCGCTGAGGTGGGCGGCCGCCCCGTTCACCTGTACCTGGCCACCTTGGCCGGGGATGGCGTAGGTCTCGAAGCGGTTGCCGTTGTCGATGTCGAGCACCGCCACCTGCTCCCATTCCCGGATGTCGGCCAGGGCCATGAGCACCGGATCGATGCTGATGGAACCTTCGTAGTGGAGGTCGGTGCTGGTGACCACGGCCCGGTGGATCTTGGCCTTGAGCATGCGACGGCGCATCAGGGGGCCTCTTCCACAGTAAAGCCCAAGTTGTCGATCAGGCGGGTGGCGCCGACGTGGGCTGCCACCAGCAGGCGCACCGGGCCGGCCAGGCGCTCGAGGGGGCCAAGGTCGTCGGCTCGCACCACGTCGGTGTAGTCGGGTCGCACCCCCGGCGCCTCGGCCAGGGCCCGGGCCAGGTGAGCGCGCACGACATCGGCCTGGCGCTCACCTGCCTCCACACGGGCGGCGGCGCTCACAAGAGCCTGGTGCAGGGCACGGGCCGACCGCCGCTCGTCGGCCGAGAGCCGGACGTTGCGGCTGGAGCAGGCCAGCCCGTCGGGCTCGCGGACCGTGGGGCAGCCCACCACCTCCACGGGAAAGGAAAGGTCACGCGCAAGGCGGCGTACGACGAGGAGCTGCTGCCAGTCCTTCTCGCCGAAGTAGGCACGACACGGCCCGGCGATGTTGAACAGCTTGGCGACGACGGTGGCGACGCCGGCGAGGTGGCCGGGGCGGCTGGCTCCTTCGAAGACGCCATCGAGGCCGTCGACCGTGACGGTGGTGGCGCTGCCACTGCGTTCGGGCCACGCAAGCCTGCGGCCCGCCGGGTACATCTCGGCCACCGGGGGGGCGAAGACCAGGTCGGCTCCCGCACCGTGGGCCGCGGCCACGTCGGCTTCAAGGGTGCGCGGGTAGGTGGCCAGGTCGTCAGCCGACCCGAACTGCAAGGGGTTGACGAACACCGTTACCGCGGTGACGTCCCGTTCGGCAACCGACCGGTGCACCAGCGAGAGGTGGCCCTCGTGCAGGGCGCCCATGGTGGGCACCAGCCCCACCGTGACCCCACCGGCCCGTGCCTCGTCGAGGACGGAACGGAGGTCAGCGATGAGATCGAGTGGGCGAGGCGAGAGCCGCAGCGCGGGCAAAGGTTCCTCCGGCGTTCCGGCCCCGTAGGTCGGGTGCCGTTCGCGTCCTACAGGCTACCCACCCGGCGCACGGTGCCATGAGCCTGGCGTTCCCAGCCCTCGGGCACCATGTCGGGGGCGATGTCGGCGAGCGGGCGCAGCACGAAGCGACGCTCGTGCAGGCGAGGGTGGGGCACCACCAGGTCGGGCTCGTCCACGGCGAGGTCGCCCACCAGGAGCACGTCGACGTCGAGGGTGCGAGGCCCGAAGCGTTCGGCTCTCACCCGGCCGGCGGCCTGCTCCAGGTCCTGGGCCAAGCTCAGCAGGTCGCGCGGCGAGAGGTCGGTGTGCAGCTCGACCACCACGTTGAGGTAGTCGGGCTGACCGACGGGGCCTCCCACCGGCTCGGTCTCGTACACCCGCGACACGGCAACCACGTCGGGTAGCTCGGCCACGGCCCGGCGCAGGTTCGCCTCCCGGTCGCCGAGGTTGGAGCCCAGGCCCAGGAACACCCGGCGCGGGGTGATCACCCGCCGGGGAGGCGGCGCACCGGTGCGGGCCGGCGGGTGATGCGCACCCCGGCGCTGGCCATGTCGAGGGCCACGGGGGGCCGCAGCTTGCGCACGCACACCGTGACGGAGCTGACCCGGGCGTCATTGCCCACCACGTCGGCCATGCGAGAAGCCATGCGCTCCACGAGGGTGAACCGCTCCTCGGCTGCCACCTGGGCCACCGCCCGGGCCACCATCCCGTAGTCGACGGTGTCGGCCAGCCGGTCGGTGCTGGCGGCCTCGCCGAGGTCGGCTTCCAGGTCGAGATCTATCTCGAAGGGCTGGGCCCGGGCCTGCTCTTCGGGGAGGGCGCCGCACACGGCCAGCACCCGCAGCCCCCGCAGCTCGATGCGGTCTGGGTCGCTCATATTGCCTTGCCCGACGCCATGGCTGCCGCGGTGGCCACCAGCTCACGACCCAAGGGGCCGAGCTGGCGGGAATTGATCTGCTCGACGATGGCGATGGCCTGGGCGGAGTCGGCGATCAGGCCGCCGTACACCAGGTAGCCCGTGGCCACGCCCAGGAGGCGGTCGCTCAGCTCCTCCTGGTGCAGCAGGACCTTTTGCCCCTCGTCGAGCCAGCCGCGCAGCTTGGGCAGCAGCTCGGCCAGCACGGCATGGGCGTTCTGGTGGGGGCCGAACGGCAGATGCTCCCATGCCACCCCGAGCTCGTCATAGGCGTGCAGGTTGTGGGGTGAGGCCAGGAGCGATACGACCAGGGTGAAGCCCTGCTCGCGAATCCAGATGATCTCCTCCTGGCGCCGCACCGGGCGGTGGGCGCGGGCGTAGCCGCCGGGGCGCTCGCTGACCGCGAGGCGGTCCCTGATGATCCAGGCGAAGTTGCGGGGGACGATGCCCGACGCCCACTTGTTCTTCACGACCCCCCGAACCCTTCTAGCTCCTTTTGGCGACTGACTGTCGAGACATCATGAAGAGTTTCCACACCGGCCGTTCTCGCCGCCGGAGGCGGCTGCCACGGATGGTTCCTCGCCGGCCGAAGGCCGGCTTGCCTCTGGGGGGAGGCCGGGAGGGGGGCCTGCCCCCCTCCCGCTAACAGTCGGGCCAGTTGGGCGGTGGCAGCCACGTCGTGGGCCCGCACCATGGCGGCACCATGGGTCATGGCCCAGGCGGCCGTGGCCAAGGATCCCTCGAGGCGGTCGCCGACGGGGGCACCCCCGGTGAGCTGGCCCAGGAACGACTTGCGGCTCGTGCCAACCATCACCGGGAAGCCCGTGTCGGCGAGAGTACCCAGGTGGCGGAGCAGGGCCAGGTTGTGGGCCACGGTCTTGCCGAACCCGATGCCCGGGTCGACCCACACCTCTTCGACCCCAGCCTGGCGGGCCTGCCCGGCCCGCTCGACCAGCATGTCGCGGACCTCGCACACCACGTCGTTGTAGTGGGGATCGTGCTGCATGGTGGCCGGCTCGCCCCTCATGTGCATGGCCACCCAGCCCACGCCGGCCGCCGCCGCCACCTCCCACAGGGAGGCCGACACGTCGTTGACCAGCGTGGCGCCGGCCGCCACCGCGGCTTTGGCCACGACCGCCTTGCGGGTGTCGACCGACACCCGTACGTGGGGCGCCAGGGCCTCGATCACCGGCACCACCCGGTTGCACTCCTCGGCTTCGTCGACCGTCCCTGCACCCGGGCGGGTGCTCTCTCCTCCCACGTCGACGACATCGGCGCCCTCCGCCACCATCTCCAGGCCCCGGGCCACCGCGGCCTCGGTGTTGAACCAGCGTCCACCGTCGGAGAACGAGTCGGGAGTCACGTTCAGGACTCCCATGACCAACGGCGGCACGCCGTTGATCGTAGTGGTCAACTGGAACCTGAAGTTCTGCTTACAAGAGGGATTTCGCCCTCGAAAGCGCGCCACATGGCCGTGTAGCGCCCGCCCCCTGCGAGCAGCGCGGCGTGGCTGCCCTCTTCGACGACCCGGCCCCCGTCGATCACCACCACCCGGTCAGCGGTGCTCGCGGTGCGCAGCCGGTGGGCGATCATCACCGTCGTGCGCCCGGCCGCCAGCAGCCGCATGGCTCGAAGCACCCGGGCCTCGCTGGCCAGGTCGAGGGTGGACGTGGCCTCGTCGAGCAGGAGGATGGCGGGGTCGACCAGCTGGGCCCGGGCCAGGGCTAGCAGCTGGCGCTGGCCCGACGACAGCGAGCGTCCCCGTTCTGTCACCGGCTGGAGGTACCCGCCGGGTAGCGCGGCGATGAAGCCGTGGGCGCCCACGGCCCGGGCCGCCGCCTCAACCTCGGCATCGGTTGCGCCGGGGCGGCCGTAGGAGATGTTGTCGCGCACCGTGCCTGAGAACAGGAACGCCTCCTGGGGCACATAGCCGAGCTGGCGGCGGTAGGCCCCGAGGTCGACGCCGGCCAGGTCGTGGCCGTCGACCAAGATCCTGCCGGCGGTGGGATCGTAGAAGCGGGCCACCAGCTTGACCACGGTCGACTTGCCGGCGCCCGTCTCGCCCACGAGGGCCACCGACTCGCCCGGAGCGATGTCCAGGTCGATCCCGCTCAGAGCCTCGTCGGCGGCGCTCGGGTAGCGGAAGCTGACCCCCTCGAAGCGGATGGCGCCTTGCAGGCGACCTGTGTCGACCGGGTCGGCGGGCGCAGCCACGGTGGGTTCGGTGGCAAGCAGCATGCCGATCTGGGCCAGCGAGGCCCGGGCCTGCTGGTAGGTGTCGAACACCTGGGAGAGCTGCTGGACGGGCGAGAAGAGCTGGTCGAGGTAGAGCAGGAACGCGATCAGCTCACCGGCTGTCAGCCCACCGCCGCTCACCAGGGACGTCCCCACTCCGAGCACCACCGCGGCCCCGACCTCCGAGAGGAGCTCGACGAATGGGAAGTAGGTGGCCACCAGGCGCTGGGCGCGCATGCGGGCGTCGAGGTGACCCTGGGCCACCCGCCGGAACTCCTCGACGTTGTCGTCCTGGCGCCCGTAGGCCTGGGCGACTCGCACGCCCGAGACGCTCTCCTGGAGGTTGGCGTTGACGGTGGCGATGCGCTCGCGGGCGGTGCCGTAGGCCCGATCGGACGCCCGACGGAACCACACCGTGGACGCCACCAGGGGAACGAGCACGGCGGCGGTGGCCAGCGAGAGCTTGACGTTCATGGTGACCAGCAAGACGGCCACACCGACCAGGGTCAACAGGTTCACGACGGCCCCGATCACCCCGCTCTGCAGCAGGGTGGACAGCGCCTCCACGTCGGTGGTCATTCGGGTCATGATCCGCCCCGCCATCTCGCGCTCGTAGTAGTCGATGCCCAAGCGCTGGAGGTGGGCGAAGATGCGCAACCGCAGGGCGAACAGGAGGCGTTCGGCGGTGCGCCCGGTGTAGGTCTGCTCGACCCACACCACTACCCAGTCGGCCAGCACCACGGCCGCGAAGACCGCGGTGGTGGCGAGCAGGGCACCCTCCGAGCGCGCCACCACGCCCCTGTCGATGCCGGTGCGGATGAGGGCGGGACCGGCCAGGGTGGCGAGGGCGTCGACGACGACGAATACCAGCCCGGCCACAAGCGGCAGGCGGTAGGGCCGGAGAAACCGGCCCAGGGTGAAGGCGGCATCGGGCGCCGATTCGCGGGCCACGTTGACGTCGGGTCGGTCGGACGGCGGGGGAAGGGCGTCGAGGGCGGAGAGCAGCTCGGGCGTGGCCGCCACCATGCCCGCAGCGCCGCCCATGCCGTGGCCCATGGCCCCACCCATGCCGCCGCCCCCGCTCGTCAGCTCGGCGCGGGGTCGCAGGGCGGCCACTGCGTTCGGGCCACGCAGGCCGGCCGCGGGAGTGGTGGGCCAGGCCGACGGCGTGGCTCCGTCGACCGGCGGGGCCGGCTCCTCGTCTCCGGGCTCCTCGTCGGCCACCTCGTCCAGGCCGGTAGACGGGTCGGCCAGCAGACGGCGGTAGAGCCGGCAGCGGGCCATGAGCTCATCGTGAGTGCCGCTGTCGACCACCGCGCCGGCGTCCATCACGGCGATGCGGTCGGCCAGGCGCAGGGTGGAGCGGCGGTGGGCCACCAGCAGCGTCGTCCGCCCCTCCGAAAGGTATCGCAGGGTGGAGTGGATCTCTTCTTCCACCCTGGAGTCGACGGCCGAGGTGGCGTCGTCGAGGATGAGGATCCGGGGGCCGGTGAGGATGGCCCGGGCTAGGGCCAGGCGCTGGCGCTGGCCGCCCGACAGGGTGAGGCCACCCTCACCCAGGAGGGTGTCGTAGCCGTCGGGCAGGGCGGTGAGGAAGTCGTGGGCCTCGGCCGCCCGAGCCGCGGCCTCGACCTCGGCGTCGGTGGCGCCGGGGCGCCCGTAGGCGATGTTGGTCCGGGCGGTGTCGGAGAACAGGAACGTGTCCTCGAACACCACGCCGATCTGGGCGCGCAGCGACTCGAGGGTGACGTCGCGGACGTCGATGCCGTCGATGCGCACCCGGCCCGACTGCACCTCGTAGAACCGCGGCAGCAGCAACGACACGGTGGACTTCCCCGAGCCGGCCGGCCCCACCAGGGCCACCGTCTCCCCCGGAGCCACGCTCAGGCTGAAGCCGTTCAGCACCGGCTCGGAGCGCAGGTAGCCGAAGCTGACGTCGTCGAAGACGACGTGGCCCTCTACTGCCGGCAGGGGCCGGGCGCCGGGGCGCTCCACCACGACGGGTGTGGAGTCGAGCAGCTCGAACACCCGCTCGGCCCCTGCCCTGGCCCCCTGGGCCACCACGATCAGAGACGACAACATGCGTACCGGGCCGACCATCTGCAACAGGTAGGTGGAGAAGGCGAGGAAGGTGCCGAGGCTGAGGCGGCCGTGCAGAGCGAGCCACCCGCCGAGGGCGAGCACCGCCACCTGGCCCAGCGACGGAACGGCCTGGAGAGCGGCGCCGTAGCGGGCCTGGATGCGTACCGCCCGCAGCTTGGAGGCGAACAGGTCCTCGGCGGTCTCCGCCAGACGGCCGAGCTCCCTGTCCTCCTGGCCGAAGCCCTTCACCACCCGCACGCCGGCCACCGCCTCCTCCACCACGCCGGCCACCTCGGCGGCTCGCTGCTGGGCGTCCCAGCTGGCAGGGAACACGGTCGTCCGCAGGCGCAAGGTGATGGCCCCGATCACCGGCACCACCACCAGGGTCACCACCGTCAGCAGCGGCGAGAGCACGGCCATGATCACCAGCGAGATGACCAGCATCACCAGATTGGCGGTGGTGAGCGGGAGGAAGGCCAGCAGGCCCTGCACGAGGGTCACGTCCGAGCTGGCCCGCGACACGAGTTGGCCGGTCTGGAAGTCGTCGTGGCGGGCGAAGTCGAGGCGCTGGAGGTGCTCGTAGACGGCGTTGCGGAGGTCGAACTGCACGGCCAGCGCCACCCGGCCGCCCACGTAGCGCCGCACGTGAGCCACCGCGAACCGGAAGGCCCCGGCGGCCACCAGCAGGGCGAGCCAGGGGGCCAGCGCCCGTCGGTGGGCCACGATGACGTCGTCGACGATCACCTTCTCGACCACCGGGGTGAAAGCGGCCACCGTGAGGCCAGCGATCGCCGAGCCGAAGGCCCAGAACACGTCGCGCCGGTGCGCCGCCAGGTAGGGCCAGAGCCGGCGGATCCACCCCTGCGACCTCATGGGAGCCGAGCGTAGGGTTACCATCGGTGGGCAACGTGCGACAGACGGAGGCGATGCAAATGCTGATCTCCAGTAGGGGGGGGGGGGGGGGGGGGGGGGGGAGAGAAGGGAGGGGGAGGGGGGAGGGAGGGGGGGGGGGGGGGGGGGGGGGGGGGGGGGGGGGGGGGGGGGGTGGTGGGGGGGAGGGGGAGGTGCGGGGGGGGCGGGGGCCAGCCGTCTCCCCCCCCCCCCCCCCCCC
>JBPCJQ010000004.1:0-5459 GCA_051005135.1 Acidimicrobiales bacterium | reverse complement strand
CCACGGCGCTGAGGGCATCGCCGTTCCACGGCGCTGAGGGCATCGCCGTTCCACGGCGCTGAGGGCATCGCCGTTCCACGGCGCTGAGGGCATCGCCGTTCCACGGCGCTGACCAGGCCATGTCGGAGCCGGCGCTGACCAGGCCATTTCGGGGCCGGCGGCGCGGTACGGTCCGGTGGTGCGCTGTCCAGCGTGCTCCAGCGTGGAAGACAAGGTGGTCGACTCGCGCACCGCCGACGACGGCGGTGCCATCCGCCGCCGGCGCGAGTGCCTCGAGTGCGGCCGGCGCTTCACCACCTTCGAGCGGCTTGAAGAAGCCCCGCTCGTCGTGGTCAAGCGGTCAGGGATCCGTGAGCCGTTCGCTCGGGCCAAGGTGGCCGCCGGTGTGCGGGCGGCGGCCAAGAACCGCCCCATCGCCCCCCACGCCATCGACGCCCTGGTGGCCGAGATCGAGGAGTCCCTTCGCCTGGAAGGCACCGAGGCACCCAGCTCGCGCATCGGCCTCACCGTCCTCGACCGCCTCCGCGCCCTCGACGAGGTTGCCTACCTGCGCTTTGCCAGCGTCTACAAGGGTTTCGAGGGCCCGGGCGACTTCGAGCGGGAGATGGGCCTGCTTTCCAAGCACCCTCGGGAAGGCGAGGCGCCACCGGCGTCGCCCCACGAGCCCCCCTGAGGCTTTTTTTGTCCACAGCCTCTGACGTGGGCCTTCGGGCGTCGGCGACCGTTGACAGGGGTGTAACTACGGTGGTGTAATAGTGGCTATCTCGTGGCTCGGTGCCATCGAACCCCCAACATCTTGGGGTGGGAAGCTGGAATGGCCCGAACCGCTCGACGAACCACCAGACCACTTCAGCCACCAGCAACCCCCGATCACAAGCGAGGCGCCCCCCATGGCCATGGCCCCCGAGCAGACCGGCATCGGCATCCGCCGTCACTTCACCACCGACGGCGTCGAGCCCTACGAAGAGGTGGCCTGGGAGCGTCGTGACGCCCGCATCACCAACTACCGCGACAACACGGTGGCTTTCGAGCAGACCGGCGTGGAGTTCCCGGTCGCCTGGTCGCAGAACGCCACCAACATCGTGGCCCAGAAGTACTTCAGGGGTGCCTTGGGCTCGCCCGACCGGGAGTGGTCGCTGCGCCAGGTCATCGACAGGGTGGTCGACACCATCACCCGCTGGGGCCGCAAGGACGGCTACTTCGTCGACGACGAAGAGGCCGAGGCCTTCAGGGCCGAGCTGAAGCATCTCGTCGTCCACCAGAAGGCAGCCTTCAACTCGCCGGTGTGGTTCAACATCGGCGTCAAAGGCGAGCCTCAGCAGGCGTCGGCGTGTCAGCCCTACCACTCCCTGGTCAGCACTCCGCAAGGGCTGATCCCCATCGGCAAGCTCGTCGACGACGACGCCGTCGGCACCAAGGTGTACGACACCTCCGGCCTCACTCGCATCGAGGCGGTGAAGGCCAACGGGCGCAAGCCCGTCTTGCGCATCCACACGAGAGCCGGACACGCCCTCGACGTCACCGCCGATCACCTGGTGTGGAGGGCGTCCGACGCCCGCTCAGGCCGGTTCGTTCCTGCCGGTGAGCTCCGGTGCGGTGACAAGCTCACCTGGCACCGCACAGAGTCGCCCGGCGACATGAAGCGCCTGGAGATCGAGCGCATCGAGGAGCTGGGCGAGATGGATGTGTACGACATCCAGACCGAGAGCGGTGAGTACCTGAGCGGCAACCTGCGGGTGCACAACTGTTTCATTCTCTCCGTCGACGACACTATGCGGTCGATCCTCAACTGGTACGTCGAGGAGGGCACCATCTTCAAGGGCGGTTCGGGGTCGGGCATCAACCTGTCCAACATCCGGTCGTCGGCCGAGCCGTTGAAGGGCGGCGGCACCGCCTCCGGGCCGGTGAGCTTCATGCGGGGCGCCGACGCCTCCGCCGGCACAATTAAGTCGGGTGGCAAGACCCGTCGGGCCGCCAAGATGGTGATACTCAACGCCGACCACCCCGACATCGAGGATTTCATCTGGTGCAAGTCCATCGAGGAGCGCAAGGCCCGCGTGCTGCGCGACGCCGGGTTCGACATGGATCTCGACGGCAAGGACAGCCACTCCACCCAGTACCAGAACGCCAACAACTCGGTTCGGGTCACCGACGAGTTCATGCAGGCGGTGGTCGACGACGCCGAATGGCAGCTCAAGGCCGTCACCACGAGCGAGCCCGTACGGACGATGAAGGCCCGTGACCTGTACCGCCAGATCTGCCAGGCCGCATGGGAGTGCGCTGATCCCGGCATGCAGTTCGACACCACCATCAACCGCTGGCACACCGCCGCCAACACCGGGCGCATCAACGCGTCGAACCCGTGCAGTGAGTACATGCATCTCGACAACTCGGCGTGCAACCTGGCCAGCCTCAACCTGCTGCGCTTCCTGGCCGACGACGGCACCTTCGACGTGGAGGGCTTCAAGGCCGCGGTGTCGGTGGTGTTCACCGCCCAGGAGATCCTGGTGGGCAACGCCGACTACCCGACGGAGGCGATCGCCGAGACCTCGCGGCGGTTCCGCCAGCTCGGCCTCGGCTACGCCAACCTCGGCGCCATGCTCATGGCCCTGGGCATGCCGTACGACTCCGACGCCGGGCGGGCATGGGCCGGCGCCATTACCGCCCTCATGACCGGCCAGGCCTACGCCACGTCGGCCCGCACCGCCTCCCGCATGGGCCCCTTCGCCGGCTACGCCGAGAACCAGGAGCCGATGACGCGTGTGCTGGGCATGCACCGCGACGAGGTGGCGGGGATCGACGAGGCCCTCGTACAGGTCGATCTCCTCTCCGCCGCCCAGGAGGCGTGGGACACCGCGGTCGAGCTGGCCGACCAGTACGGAGTGCGCAACTCCCAGGCCACCGTTCTGGCTCCAACCGGCTGCCTGGTGGGCGGGTCCCTGGTGGCCACGGATCGAGGATTGGTCCGCCTCGGGTCGCTCGGCGACCCCGACGGGCCCCAATGGCAAGACCTCGACGCCTCCGTCGCCACCGACGAAGGCCCTCGTGCTGCTACCAAGTTCTACCTCAACGGCCTCGAGCCCGTGGTCACGGTGGAGACGGCGCGCGGCCACCGCATCGCGGGCACCGCCCAGCACCGGATCAAGGTGGTCGACCCCGTCACCGGCACGTGGGAATGGCGCCGGTTCGCCGATCTCAGCCCCGGTGACCTCGTGCCTCTGGCCCTCGACCAGCTGGTGGGCGAGGCACGGGCGGTGGCCCTGCCCGCGTTACCACCGGCTGCCGGCGGCGACGATCTCGCCTCGGTGCCTGCCGAGATGAACGTCGAGCTGGCCGAGCTGGCCGGCTACGCGGTGGGCGGCGGGTCCGTCGACGCTGGCGGGGTCCGGTTCGGCGCGGCCCGCGCCGACTTCGAGATTGTGGAGCGCCTCGAGCGCCTGGGCAAGGCCGCCTTCGGCCTGCCCGCGGCGGTGGGCCTGCGACCCGGCGCGACCGTCGAGGTTGGTTTCCGCTCGCCCCGCCTGGCGGCGTGGTGGGAGGCGTGCGGCTTGGGGGAGGCCCAACTTCCTAACGCGGTGCTGGCCACCAACGACCGCTGGATCTACGCCGCCTACCTACGGGGCCTGTTCGGCAGCGCCGGCACGGTCGTCGACGGCTGTCCCACGCTCACCGTGGGCCCCGAGCTTGCCCTCGAAGCCCAGTCGCTCCTTCTCGCCCTCGGGTACCCGTCCATCCGGGCGGGCGGCACGATCGCCTTGGTCGACCCGCTTTCCACCGGACGCTGGCTGGAGGAGATCGGCTTCGTGGGCGGGCGTAACCAGGGGGCCGTGCTGGTGGGCCACGACCGGCGTTCGGGCTCCGACGATGTCGTGCCGGTTCCCGTCGGCCTCGTCGAGCGGCTGTTGCCTGCTGCGGCCCGCCGGCATGGGCGGCCGAGCCGCCCGAGGGGCAGTGACTGGGGCCGCCTGCGCCAAGCGATGCTGGCGGAGGCACCCGGCGCGGGCCTGCCGCGCTCGGTGGCCGCCCGCCTGTTCTCCCGCACTGCCGACCCCGAGCTGGGCTGGCTCCTGTCCTTCTCCTACGACACTGTGGCCACCGCCGAGCTAGGCGCCGAGGAGCTCACCTACGACTTGTCGGTGCCCGACAACGTCACCTACGTGGCCAACGGCTTCGTCAGCCACAACACCATCGGGCTGATGATGGACTGCGACACCACCGGCATCGAGCCCGACCTGGGCCTGTGCAAGACCAAGAAGCTGGTGGGCGGCGGCACCATGTCGATCGTCAACCAGACCGTGCCCCGGGCCTTGCGGCGCATGGGCTACAGCCCCGTCCAGGTCGACGAGATCATCGCCTACATCGACGAGCACAAGTCCATCCTCGGCGCCCCCTACCTGTCCACCGACCACCTGGCGGTGTTCGCCTGCTCCATGGGCGACAACACCATCCACTACCTGGGCCACGTCAAGATGATGGCGGCCGCCCAGCCGTGGATCTCGGGCGCCATCTCGAAGACCGTGAACGTTCCCGAAGACGTCACCGTCGACGATGTGGAGCAGCTGCACATCGACGCCTGGCGCATGGGGCTCAAGGCCGTCGCTATGTACCGCGACAACTGCAAGGTGGCCCAGCCCCTGTCCACCACCAAGACGGCGGCGGCCATCGCCGCCGGTGCCGCCGCCGGAGCGGCCGCCGCGTCCGCTCTTGTGGCGCCGGCCGAGACCCTCGTGCAGACGGTGGTGGTCAACGAGCCGGTGCGTAAGAAGCTGCCCCGGGTCCGTCGCTCCAAGACCATGTCGTTCCGGGTGGCCGACTGCCACGGCTACGTGACGGTGGGGGAGTACGACGACGGCCGGCCGGGCGAGATATTCCTGAAGGTGGCCAAGCAGGGCTCCACCCTCGCCGGCATCATGGACGCCTTCGCGATCTCGGTGAGCCACGGCCTCCAGTACGGCGTGCCCCTCAAGGCGTTCGTCGACATGTACACCAACATGCGCTTCGAGCCTGCGGGCATGACCGACGACCCCGACATCCGCTTCGCCAGCTCGCTGGTCGACTACATCTTCCGGCGCCTGGCGGTGGAGTACCTTCCATTCGATGACCGGGCCGAGCTGGGCATCCTCACCGTGGGCGAGCGCATGCAGCCCACCTTGCCCGGCGTCGAGGAGCACTCCACGCCCTCGCTGACCGGCTCCGAGGTGTTCCCCGACCCGGCAGTGGCCAATACCCCGTCTCCGGCCCCGGTCGTCGAGATGGCCAGCCCTCAGCCGGTGGCCTCCGACGCGCCGTACTGCTACCAGTGCGGAATGGTCATGCAGCGGGCGGGGGCCTGTTTCGTGTGCTCGTCATGCGGCACCACCAGCGGCTGTTCTTAGCAGGGGGGGGGGGGGGGGGGGGGGGGGGGGGGGGGGGGGGGGGGGGGGGGGGGGGGGGGGGGGGGAGGGGGGGAGGAGGGCAGA
>JBPCJQ010000003.1:0-18088 GCA_051005135.1 Acidimicrobiales bacterium | reverse complement strand
GCGCAGGGCAGCGCGGGTGGCAGCCATGGCCGGCCTGCGTGGCCCGAACGCAGCGGCCGGCCTGCGTGGCCCGAACGCAGCGGCCGGCCTGCGTGGCCCGAACGCAGCGGCCGGCCTGCGTGGCCCGAACGCCACGACAGACGGGGAACAGCCGCCCGCGGAGCGGGCTGCTCCCGAGTTCCCGCCCGCCCTCGACCTGGTCGCGCCTGCGATCGGCGCCGTTGGTCTGGTGGCCGCGGCGCTCGCCGCGGGGGGTCCTCACGCTCTGGCTGTTGCGCGCACTCTGGTGGGCGCCGCCTTCCTCGGGTCGGTCACCGACGCCATGCTCCTGGGTCACTGGTACCTGGTGCAGCCCGGTCTGGGCCGGGCGCCGCTCACCCAGCTCAACCGGTGGTTGGGCATCGTCTGGCCCATCGAGGTGGCGGCCCTCCTTCTTCCCACCGGCATGGTGTCGGTGCTGACCGGTGCGGTCGACGACGGCTGGAACGGCACACTGGGCTGGTTCTGGGTGGCGTGCGCCCTCGCCACCGTGATCCTCGTAGCAGTCACCCATGCCGCCCTGAAGGAGAAGTCGTACTCGGCGGTGATGGCGGCCACCGGGTTGCTCTACCTGGCCATTCTCACCGCCTTCGGCACCGACCTGGTGGCCAGAGCGGTCCTCGCCCGCTAAGGGCTCGGGCTGCCGGCCGATCCCTCACCGAACGCTCACACGGTGCCAAGCAACTGCCAACAATCGTGGCGCAGGCTGTTCCCATGCTCCATCTGCGCGGTGTCCCGCTGATCGGCCTGGCCGGCGGTGCCATGTTGGCGGCTGCCTGCTCCAGCTCCTCATCGCCCAAAGCCGCCGAGCCGGCAACCAAGATCAAGCACGTCATCGTGATCATGCAGGAGAACCGGTCGTTCGACTCCTATTTCGGCACCTACCCGGGGGCGGAAGGCATACCCATGAGAGACGGCACGCCCACCGTGTGCGTGCCCTCGCCATCGGGAGGCTGTGACAAGCCCTTCCACCAGACCGCCGACGTGAACGGCGGAGGCCCGCACGGGCAGACCAACGCCACCGCCGACGTCGACGGCGGCAAGATGGACGGCTTCGTCGACCAGGCGACGAAGGGCGCCAAGAACTGTGCCGATCCGAACAACCCGGCCTGCACCAACAGCGCCAACCCCGACGTCATGGGATGGAAGGACGCGAGGGAGATCCCCAACTACTGGTCCTACGCCCAGAACTTCGTGCTCCAAGACCACATGTTCGAGCCCAATGCCTCTTGGAGCCTGCCCCAGCACCTGTTCATGGTGTCGGAGTGGTCAGCCCGCTGCGCGACCGCGGGGGATCCCGCCAGTTGCGTGAACGCCCTTCAGGACCCCGCCAACCCCAATGCCGGGAAGAAGGCCCAGAAGAAGGCCAAGAAGAAGGTCAAGGCGGGCGCCACCCCACCCACCACGCCGGCCTCTGCACCCCCTGTCACCGATGCCGAGGGTGATCCCATCGCACCCGTCCCCGCCAAGGCCGACTACGCCTGGACCGACCTGACCTACCTCATGCACAAGGCCAACGTGCCCTGGGGCTACTACGTGGTCAAAGGCAACGAGCCGGACTGCCAGAACGACTCCGCAGTGAGCTGCGCCCCGGTGAAGCAGAGCGCCGCGACCCCGGGCATCTGGAACCCCCTGCCCTACTTCGACACCGTGCGTGAGGACGGCCAGCAGGCCAACATCCAGTCGGTGGCCAACTTCTACAGCCAGGCCAAGGCAGGCACGCTGCCCGCGGTGTCATGGGTGGTTCCGTCTGGTGCGGTCAGCGAGCACCCGCCGGCGCCCACCTCGGCCGGCCAGGCCTACGTCACCAGCCTGGTCAACGCCGTCATGGCCAGCCCCGACTGGTCGTCCACCGCCATATTCGTGGCGTGGGACGACTGGGGCGGCTTCTACGACCACGTGGTGCCGCCCAAGGTGGACGAGAACGGCTACGGCCTGCGGGTGCCGGCGATGGTGATCAGCCCCTACGCCAAGAAGGGCTTCATCGACCACCAGACGCTGAGCTTCGACGCCTACGCCAAGTTCATCGAGGACAACTTCCTCGGCGGCCAGCGCCTCGACCCCAAGACCGACGGGCGCCCCGACCCCCGGCCCGATGTGCGCGAGAACGCCAAGCAGCTCGGTGACATCACTGCTGCCTTCGACTTCAACCAGGCGCCGCGGCCCCCGATGCCGTTACCGGTGCACCCCCCGCCCGGGCCGGCCTCGCTCCCGGGGGCCTGAGGGGCCAGCCTCAACGCTTGTTGGCGGCCCTGGCCTGGTCGATCCAGCCCTGCAGCTTCTTCTCGGACAGGCCGGCGACCGTGCCCCGTCGCTCCTGGATCGTCTTGTAGAGATTGTCGGCCCGCCGGTGGCTCAGCTCCTTCACCGAGTCGACGCCGATCTCCTCCAGCACGTCGCGGTACACCGGCCCGATCCCGCGTAGGCGGTGAGTGTCGTTGTCCATGGCCATGTTCGTCCTCCCAGCTCTGCTCGCCCGTCGCCGGCGGCGATTGTACGCGTCGTCAGTCGGCGCTCGCCGCGCTCAGCCCGTTGCCGCTGCGGAGCGCCATGCCTCGCGTAGCTTGACTCGGCGCCCGGTGCGCACGATGGCCCCGGAGTAGATGCGCTCGCTATACCTGTGTCCAGTTAGCGCATCGCCTGTTCATCACGAATCGGGCAACCTGATCTGGGACCTGTGGGACTCCAACCCCGCCTGTGACAACAACGCCTGGCACGCCAACACCTACACCAAGGCATCGCCGGCGCACCACCAACCCCTGAGGCCTGGGTCGAGCCGGCCGGCGTCAAACAGGGAGATCCGCCAGCCTGAGCCCAGGGTCGTCGCCAACGGCGCCCAGCACCGCCTCTACGCTCGACACCAGGCCGTCGATGGTGGATTCGTCGTAGAAGTCCACCTTGTAGCTGACATGGCCCCACATACGGTTGCCGTCGTCGACGAATGTGAGGCTGAGGGGCTGAAGTTGGCCCCGGAAGAACATGTCGTCCACGGCGGCCTCGGAGCCGGGACGCGCGACCACACCGGAGCCGGGGGCCCAGTGGTCGTGGGCGGCGTGGAAGTAGAGGAGCTCCACGGGGATCATCAACGCGGTGCGGGCGTAGTCGCCTTGCTTGGGGAAGTCGGGGAACAGGGCGTCGCGCACCATCATGAACGGGATGTCCTGGTGCTCGAACAGGCCGAGCACGGTGCGTCGCGCCCGCTGCACCAACTCGGCGAAAGGCGGGTCGCCCGACAGGTCGACGCGCATGCGCCCCATGCCCGCGAACATCCCGATCATGCCCTCGCACTCGTTGCGCTGCCGGCCGCTCAACGTCGTGCTCAACACCACGTCAGTGGTCGACCCCATGCGGGACAAGACGCTGGCCACACCGGCGATGCACACGACGAACGGCGTGGCCTGTGCCGCCCGAGCCAGAGTCTCGAGGCGGCGGTAGAGGTCGGGCTCCACCGAGAGAGAGCGTTGGATGATGCGCCGGCTGGGCGACGCCGGGACGTGGTCGAAGGGCAGGGCCGGTCCCATCGGCATCCCCGTGAGCACCGTGCGCCAGTACTCGTATTCCGACGCCAGACGCTCCTCGGTGAGCCACTCGCGCTGCCACATTGCGAAGTCGGCGAACTGAACGGGCAGTGGTGCCAGCTCGGGGGTGCGACCGTCGGCCAACGCGTCGTAGGCGGTAGCCACCTCGCCCAGGAATATGTAGGCCGAGGTCATGTCACAGATAAGGTGGTCGAAGGTGGCCACCAGATGGTTCTCGGTGTCGTCGACGGTCATGAGCGCAGCCCGGAAAGCAGGCGCGGTAGCCAGGTCGAAGGGCTCGGCGTCCTGGGCGGCGATGCGGCGCTGCAGCTCGGTCTGTCGCTCGTCGGCGGGAACGTCGTAGAGGTCGGATACCGCCACCTCGGCGGTGGCGGCCGGTGCCACCACCTGCCAGCCCACGCCGTCGTCGTCGACCTCGAAAGCGGTGTGCAGGGTCTCGTGTCGCTCGACCATGAACTGCAGGGCCCGGCGCAGGGCCCCAAGATCGACCACGCCAAGGAACCGGTGCATGGCCGTGACGTTGTAGAGCCCAGGCGGAGTGGCCTGGAGCTCCAGGGTGAGCATCTGCTGCTGGCCCAGGGTCAGCGGTAGCCGCTGGCCGGGCACCCTGGGCCGGGCCACCAGCGGCGGTACCGAGGAACAGCTGCCGGCGACGCTGCTACCAACCACAGCCGCAGTCAAGCCGGCGATGGTGGGCGCCTCGAAGATGGCCTCCAGGGGGAGGTCGCGACCGAACGCCTCACGGGCCCGGGCCACGATCTGGGTGGCCAGAAGGGAGTGACCGCCCAGGTCGAAGAAGTCATCGTCGGCGCCCAGGCCGTCGATGCCGAGGACCTGCGACCAGATGGCAGCCATGGCCTCCTCGGCAGGGCCGGCGGGCGCCACCCACGGTGTGGCCAAGTCAGGCCGGCTGCGGGGTGGGGCAGGCAGGGCGGCCCGGTCGACCTTGCCGTTGGGCGTGTGGGGAAGGGCATCGAGGGTGACGAACGCACCGGGCACCATGTAGGGGGGCAGGCGGTCGGCCACGAACTGGCGCAGGGCGCTGGCCGTTGGCGCAGCCTCACCTGAGGCGACCACGTAGGCCACCAGGCGCGTGTCCCCAGGAGCGTCCTCGCGGGCCACCACCACCGCGTCGGAGACCGCCGGGTAGGCGGTGAGTGCGGCCTCCACCTCACCGCTCTCGATGCGGAAGCCCCGCACCTTCACCTGGTGGTCGAGGCGGCCCAGGAACTCGATTTCGCCACTAGGCAGCCATCGGCCCCGATCACCGGTGCGGTAGAGCCGGGCCCCGGGACGGCCACCGAAGGGGTCGGGCACGAAGCGCTCGGCGGTGAGCGCGGGCCGGTGCAGGTAGCCGCGGGCCAGGCTGTCACCGCCCATGCACAGCTCGCCCACGCCGCCGGCCACCACCGGACGGCCGCCGTCGTCGAGAATGTGCACGGTGGTGCGGCCGACGGGCCGGCCGATGGGCGGGTCCCGCCCGTCGACGGCGTCCACCGAACCGAGCAGCGACGGGTCGTAGGCCGTTGCGGTCACGCTGGCCTCGGCGGGGCCGTAGGCGTTGAGCCAGCGGGCCCGATCGCCGCCCACCTCCATCCATGTGCGGTAGCCGCCCGCCGTCACCTTCTCGCCTCCGACAACGGTGAGGCGCACCGTCGACGGCATCTGCTCGCCCATGACCGCCAGGTCGCGCCCCCACTGCTGCCAGTAGGCTGTGGGCAGGTTGACGACGGTGATCCCCTGTTCGGTGACCCACTCGAGCCAGGGCCGCCCCAGCAGGGGCAGGTTGTCGGGACGCAGCACCACCGTGGCCCCCGTTCCCCAGGTGGGCAGGATCTCCTCGATGCTCACGTCGAAGCTGATCGAGCAGAACTGCAGCACCCGATCGGACGGAACCAGCTCGAACAAGTTGCGGATGGCCCGGTTGTGGTGGACGAGGCCCCGGTGGGTGAGCATCACTCCCTTGGGCTCGCCCGTTGACCCCGAGGTGTAGATGACGTAGGCCAGGTTCTCGGGACGGACGTCCCGCCGCGGCGCGTGGTCGGGCTGACGGGCCACCTCGGGCCAGTCGGCGTCGAGGCACACCGTGGCCCGGTCGTGAGCGGGGAGGCGCTCGACGAGATGGGCCAGTGTGAGCAGCACGGCCGCGCCCGAGTCGGCGAGCATGAAGGCCAGCCGATCGGCCGGGTAGGACGGGTCGAGAGGTAGGCACGCCCCGCCCGCCTTGAGCACGGCGAGGATGGCCACCGCCATCTCCAACGACCGCACCATCGAAATGCCCACCAAGGCCTCGGCCCCCACACCGAAGCCCTGGAGGTGATGGGCCAGCCGGTTGGCCCTGGCATCGAGGTCGGCATAGGTGAGCGAGGCCTGGCCTGCCACCACCGCCACGGCCGACGGGCGACGCCGCGCCTGCTCCTCGACCAGGTCGGCCAGGGAGAGGGCCGTCACCGTCGTGCCAGCTCCCGCTATGTCAGCTCCCGCTATGTCAGCACCCGCTTGCGGAACCCGGACACGCCGAGGACGGTGAACAAGAGGGCGAACCCGGCAAGGGCGCCGTAGATGGCGACGAGTGGCATGTGCACTACACCGATGGACAGCCCGGCCCGGAACCCCTCGCTCATGTAGACCAGCGGGTTCACCAGCACCACTACCTTCAGCCACGCCACAGGCGTCAATGAGTCCCAGGTGTAGAAGATGGCCCCGAAGAACCCGAGCGGCAGGGCGATGAAGCCAGCGAGCAGCGGCACCAGCCGGGGCTCGAGGCGGGTGCCGATGGTAAGACCCAGGGCGGCTGACGTGTAACAGGCCAGCGGCGTGATCGTGGCCAAGACCGCCCAATGGGCTCGCAGGTAGATCGGAGTGGCGGGAAGGAAGGCGGCCACGGGAAAGACGATCAGGCCGGCAAAGAGGCTCTGGAGGGCGCCGGCGAGGATCTTCTCGAAGGCGATGGTCAGCAACGAGGTGGGGGCCAGCACGCGGTCCTCGAGCTCGTTGGTGATGTCGAGCTCGCGGGCCATGGGGAGCGCCACCCGGAACAGGCCCTGGAAGATGATGGATTGAGCGATGAGACCCCCGAGCAGCAATGTCGAAAAGCGCCCTGCGTTCCCCGAACCGCCGATGCCCTGGCCGATCCTGGGAAACAGGTAGGTAAAGACGAAGACGAGCATGACCGGCTGCATGAGGGTGTTGGGAAGGAACTCCAAGAGGTCGTGGTCCAACACGGTGAGGTCGCGCAGGAGCAAACCCCGAAAGGCCGCCCACGTAGCCCTGCGGCCCGAATACGCGACGTCTGCCCTCGATGACAGAGTGCCGCTCCCGGCAGCCGCTCGAGGCTCTTTGCCGCCAGAGGCAGGGTCGGGTGAAGTGGGGGCGTAGGACTGGTGCGACATCACACTCCTTGGGCGTCATGGTAGCCAAAGGGCTGCCGAGCCGGCCGCCCGGCGCCGCACGGCCAAGGTAGCGTTGTCATCGTGAAAGGGATAGCCCGGCTCTTGAGTGTCGCCGCGGTGGCCGTGGTCTCTTTCGTCGTGGCGCTCTTTTCTTTCCGCCAGCCACCGGCTAGGGAATGCCAGATGTCGTCGGTGCGAGACCCGGCCTACGAGGTTCGCTTCGAGGAACAGCCCACCTTGAACCAGCGGGTCTATCACCTGCTCGTCAGCCACGACGGTGTGCCGGTGAGCGGTGCCCAGGTTTGCATGCGGGCCAACATGGGCGGCACCGGCAACATGTCGGGGATGGGGGTGAGCAACCTGGCCAGCGAGGTGGGCCCAGGTCGTTACGAGCTGGGCGTAACGCTACAGATGGCAGGGCCGTGGCGAGGTGTTGCGATCGTGACCGAGCCCAACAAGAGGGCGGTCAACGTGCCTCTGGCCTTCAACACCAGCTAGGTCATTCCCGCAGGTCCCTCCCCGTCAGGTTGATGAACACCGTCTCCAGGTTGACCTCGCCCTTGAGGTCGTCGAGGCTGAGGCCGTGTCGCTCGGCCAACGAGACGAGCTCGAGCAACGCCGCCTCGACGCCCGCGCCGTCGACCATCTGGCCCGTGCTCGGAGTGGACTCGTCCACACGGTCGAGGGCCCGAAGCCGCGCCAGCCATGCCTTGGCGTTGCCCACCGCGGCGTCGGGGCCGCCAGCGGCGTGCTTGAGAGCGGCGGGGCTGTCGAGGGCTAGGATCTTGCCGTGGTCCATGATGGCCACCCGGTCGCAGAACTCGTCGGCCTCCTCCATGTAGTGGGTGGTGAGCAGGATCGTCTGGCCCTCGGCCCGCAGGTCGCCGACGATCTCCCACAAGGCCAGGCGGCTCTGGGGGTCGAGCCCCGCAGTGGGCTCGTCGAGGAACAGCACCGCGGGGCGGTGGAACACCGCCCGCGCCACCATGAGCCGTTGTGCCATCCCGCCTGAGAGGGCACGAACGGGGGCCTTGGCCCGGTGGGACAGGCGAAAGCGCTCGAGCAGGGCGTCGGCCTGGTCGCGCGAGCTACGGGGGCCGATGCCGTAGTAGAGGCCGTGAAAGTAGAGGTTCTCCCAGGCGGTGAGGCTGCGGTCGAGGGTGTTGGCCTGCTGGACGACGCCGATGTAGTGCTTGGCCTGGGCGGGGTCGGCCACCACGTCGATGCCGTTCACCTCGGCCCGTCCCGACGTTGGGATCACCCGAGTGGTGAGCATGCCGACGGTCGTGGTCTTACCTGCCCCGTTGGGGCCGAGAAGGCCGAAGATCTCCCCCTTGCACACGGTGAGGTCGAGGCCGTCGACGGCGACGACGTCTTTGCGATGATCTCGTGACCCCGACGGGTAGATCTTGCACAGGCGCTCGACGCGGATGACCTCGCTCTCGCGTCGCGGCGCCACCGCCCCTGCGTGGGATCCAGCCTGCGGTGACGTTGGCGCATCGGACTGTTGCGACATCACACTCCTTCATCGACGATGCTAGCGACGGGGACATACCGACAAAGGAACACCAGGGATAGCTTGGGCAGAGATGCCGGAGCTGGCCGAGGTGGAGGCGTACCGGCGGTTGGCCGAACCGGTGGTGGGGCGGAAGGTGTCCGAGGTGGTTGCGCCTGACGCCTGGTACCTGAAGCGGGGGCTCTCGGCCGGCGCGCTGACTGCCGCTTTGTGCGGACGGCGGCTCACCGGCGTCCGCCGGCGGGGCAAGCTGCTCTTGGTCGACACCGAAGGCGGCCCCGTGCTGAGTTTACGCTTTGGGATGAGTGGGCGCCTCATGGTGGACGGGAAGGGCATGGCCGACGACCTGGTCTACTCCAGCAATCGCCCGGTCGAGGCCTGGGACCGCTTCGCCTTGCGCTTTGCCGGCGGGGGCGACCTACGCGTGCGCGATCCTCGGCGCCTGGGCGGTGTGGAGCTCGATCCCGACGAGAGCCATCTCGGCCCCGATGCCCTGACCGTCGGCCCGGCGGGGCTGGCGCGGGCCCTGGACGGCAGCACTGTTGCCTTGAAGGCCCGGATCATGGATCAGAGTCGCCTGGCCGGGGTCGGCAACCTGGCGGCCGACGAGGTGCTGTGGCGCGCCGGCCTGGACCCTGACCGCCCCGCCGCCTCTCTGTCGGCGGCCGAGCTGCGCCGCCTGCACCGCCACCTGCGGGCCACCTTCTCCGACCTGCTGGCCAGGGGCGGCTCGCACACCGGCGACCTCATGGCCGAGCGCCGCCCCGGCGGCGTCTGCCCGAAGGACGGTACCCCGCTGGTGCGGCGCACGATCGGCGGCCGCACCACATGGTCGTGTCCCCTCCACCAGGCCTAGCCCTGCCCTTCAGGCGGGGACGCCTTAGGCAGCGGCCTGGAAGGTGCGCAGGCGCAGGCTGTTGCTCACCACGAAGACGCTGGAGAACGCCATGGCCACGCCCGCGATCATGGGATTGAGGTAGCCGGCGGCGGCGAGGGGCAGGGCGGCGGCGTTGTAGGCGAAGGCCCAGAAGAGGTTGCCCTTGATGGTCTTGAGGGTGCGCCGAGCCAGGCGGATGGCGTCGGCGGCATCCCGCAGGTCGCCCCGGACCAGGGTGAGGTCGCTAGCCTCGATGGCCACGTCGGTGCCCGTACCCATGGCCAGGCCCAGGTCAGCCTGGGCCAGAGCGGCGACGGCACGGGCGGCGGCGGAGTTGTCGCCAGCGAGCAGCACCGGGCGCAGCCCGAGCGCCTTGAGCTGGTCGACCGCCTCGGCCGAGGTGGGCTTTACGGTGTCGGCCACCACCAGCACGGCGCGGGATGCACCGTCCCAGCCGGCCAGCACCGGCGTGCGCCCTGCCGCCTCTGCCCTCGAACGGGCGGCCAGGCCGTCGCCCAGGTGCAGGCCTTGGTCGGCCAGGAATCGCTCGCGCCGTAGAGGCGGTTCAGCCGCTTCTCGATACGGGCCGCGCACGAGGCGCACGTCATCCCGCCGATTTCCAGCTCGAGATGGTCCCGGCCGGCAGCCGGCTCGGCGGCAATGCTCATGCCTTCATCTCGTAGCCGGCCTCTTCGACGGCGGCGCGCACCGCGGCGGGGTCAGGTTCGTTCTCGGCGGTGACGGTGACCTGGCCGCTGGCCAGGTCGACGGCCACATCGGTGACGCCCGCGACCTTGCCCACCTCGGTGCTCACCGCCTTTACGCAGTGATCACAGGTCATGCCGTTCACGGAGTAGGTGCTGGTGCTCATGGTGCCTCCTCTGGTCCGTGCCAACTCTCTCCACACCAACTCTGTTCATACCCGCCTGGGGTATTACCAGAGTACTACGCGAGCCGACCATCTGCGTCGGGCACGAGCGAGACCGGCTCACACAAGGGGCCAGGGGTAGGCTCGACCCGAGCGGGGATGGGGGAAGACGCCCCGCCGGACTTGGGCGGTGGCCCGCTCCGTGAGCGCCTCCACCTCGTGGTCGTCGATCAGGCCGTCCAGGCCCGAGGGGGGCGCCACGGCCAGGCGCGACACCGCCTCCAGTAGGCGGGGGGGGATCGGTTCACCGGCGAAGTCCCAGATTACGGTGCGCAACCGGTCGTCGGGGGCCAGGGACAGACCGTGGTCGATGCCCCAGATGCGGCCGTCGGCACCGAGCAGGCAGTGCCCGCTCTTGCGGTCACCGTTGTTGACGAGGATGTCGAAGGCGCAGATGGCCCTGAGGGCGTCGTGGTGGTCGGGCCGCTCCAGCAGGCTGAAGTAGTGCTCGGAGAAGTCGGCGTCCACGAAGCGCTGGAGTGAACCGGGGCCGAACGGCCCGTCGCGCACGATCGTCTCCGGCACCAGCCCCCACCCGAGCGACTCCGAAACGACCCACGCCGCCACCTCCCGGCGGTAAAGACCGCTGGGGTAGTCCCACAGCGGGCGCTCCCCCCGCAGCGGCTTGTAGACGGCCCTTCCCGTCATCCCCTCCAGGCAGAGCTCCACGAGGAAGGTGCCGTTGGAGCTCCACGGCAGGCGGCCCTTCACCTCGATCTCACCGGAGCCGAGAAGCGTCAGCGGGTCTGGCGATGCCCATTCAGCCGGATGCACATGTGTCCTTCGGGATCGAGGGGCTGGTGGCAGAGCAGGCAGAGAGGCCGTCCCGCCTCCACCACCTCAGCACCGCGGCGGGCCAGGGCGGCGATCTGCTCACGGGTGGCGGTGATGCGGACGCGCGCCGCCTCGTCGCCCTCCTCCACCATCTCCTCGGCCACCACCACGACGCGGTCGGCGTCCTCGTCGTAGGAGACGCCCAGGGAGCCCACCACCCACTCGGCCACCACCGGCTCGGCCAGCTCGAGGTCGGTGGGCAGCTCACGTGCCGTCGGCAGGTCTTCGAGCATGGTGGCCAGATAGGCCACCAGCGCGGCCACCTGGGTCTTCTCCAGCCGCAGGGTCACGACCTGGTCGTGGCGACGGGCCTGGAGGTAGAACACACGGGCGCCCGGCGGCCCCACCGTGCCGGTGGTGAGGGCGTCGACCTCGGGCATCTCGAAAGAGGTGCTCATCGGGCCGCCACCTGCGGTGGCTGCCCCGCTGAGCGGGGCACTGTGCTCATTGGTTCGCTCGCCTTCGGCTCGCTCACGATGTCTTTCTCACGATGCGCGCAGCGACGCCAGATCGCCCACCGAGTTGACCGACATGACCATCGGGCCTGCTTCCCCGTAGGCCACCGCGCTCACCGAGCAGGGCGAGATGGTGAAGCGTTGGAAGAAGTCGAGGTGGTTGCCCAGGGCGTGGCCGACCGCCGCCTTGATGGGGTCGGCGTGGCTGACCGCTACCACCGTCTGGCCCGGGTGGGCGGCCCGCAGCTTGGCCACCGTGGTCACCATCCGAGCCTGCATCTCCACGAACGACTCGCCGCCCGGGAAGCGGAAGCCGCTCGGGTAACGCTGCACCACCTTCCACTCGGCAAGCTTGGCCACCGCCTTGAGCTCCCTGCCCGTCCAATCCCCGACGTCGACCTCGAGCAGGCCGCGCTCGATCGCCACCCTGAGACCGCGGGCGGCAGCGATGGGAGCGGCCGTCTCCCGGGCCCGCTCCAGCGGCGAGGCGTAGATGGCGTCGAGCGACTTCAGCCCAGCCAGGCGGTCGGCCACGGCCTGGGCCTGGGCCCGCCCGTCGTCGGACAAATGCAGGCCCTTGGCTCGGCCCGGCAGCAACTTGCCGGTGGTGGGTGTGTGGCCGTGGCGCACGAACAGGACGAGGGTCGGGCGCGGCGGCGCCGGTGAGCGGGGCATGGGCCGGCCCAACCTAGCTTTCGTCTGTGGATTCTCTGGAACAGGTGAGACATGAGGTGATCACATGCCGAGCTTGCCCCCGGCTGGTGGAGTGGCGCGAGCACGTAGCCGCGGAGAAGCGGGCGTCGTTTGCCAACCACGAGTACTGGGGGCGGCCGGTGCCCGGCTTCGGCGACCCCGGGGCGCGGCTGGTGCTGGTGGGCCTGGCTCCCGCCGCCCACGGAGGCAACCGCACCGGGCGGGTGTTCACCGGCGACCGCTCGGGCGACTGGGTGTTCCGTGCCCTGTGGCGGGCGGGCTACGCCAACCAGCCCACCAGCGTGTCCGCCGACGACGGGCTGGTGCTGACCGGGGCCTGGGTGTCGGCCGCGGTGCGCTGCGCCCCGCCTGCCAACAAGCCCACGCCCGCCGAGCGCGACGCCTGCCTGCCATACCTCGGGCGGGAGCTGGACCTGCTCACCGAAGTGGCCGTCATCGTGGCACTCGGCCGCTTCGCCCACGACGCGGTGTGCGCCCTCCTCGGCGTGCGCCCCCGGCCCCGCTTCGCCCACCTGGCCGAGCATCCGTTGGCCGACGGCCGCACCCTGCTGTGCTCGTACCACCCCAGCCAGCAGAACACCTTCACCGGCACCCTCACCGAGGCCGCCTTCGACGCCGTGTTCGCCCGGGCCCGAGAGCTGGAGGGCCTCAGGCCGGCGCCGGCTCCGCCGCCGGAGGGGCCTTCTTCTTCTTCTTCTTGATGGCCTCGGGCGGGATCAGGTTGGGGCCGGGGATGGCGCTGGCCGGCCAGCGCTTGCGCTGGTTGGTGGACAGCTTGCGCAACAGGGCGATGGCACCGGGATCATCGTCGCCGGGCCGGCCCTCGATGGTGCCGTCGTCGAGCATCTTCACGATGATCTCCCGACCCAGGTCCGTGCGCACGATGGTGAGGGTCCAGTCGCCGAAGGCACCGATGCCGCCGGTGGAGATGTCGGCGTGCTCGGCCGCGAAGTCGGGGCAGGCCTTGCAGCCCTCCCTGGTCCAGGCGTGGCACTCCTTGAGGGGGACCTCCTGGTAGCTGCCGTCGCGCATCCATATCTGGACGGCACCCTTGATGTTCATCTTCACCATCTCTTGGCGGCGAAGGCCGTACTTGGTCTCGAACAGCTCGGTGAAGATGGTGTCGTCGAAGGTCTTGGAGCACAAGAGGCCGATGTTCAGGGTGATGCGCCGCGCCGGCTTGCCCGCCTTGCGCACCGTCATCACCGGTGGCACCGAAGACTGGCAGCTCATGCCCACCAGGGCCAGCTTCTCGGCTCCGCCCGCCACCGCCTCGGCGTAGGCCATGGTGTTGGCCGAGTAGGTGTAGCGGCTGCCGGCTGCGGCCAGGATCTCGTCACGGGTGCGGGCCACCCCGGGCTTGGCCTTCCAGGTGGTGCCGTCACCCTCGAGGTAGGACACCAGGGCGGCGTCGATGTAGCCGTGGTCGAGGGCCCACAACAAGATGGCGCTCACCAGCCCGCCGTCCTGGCCCCGGGCCAGGATCTCGGGGTCGACGGCCCGGGCCAGGATGATGTCCTTGGAGATGCCGTCGACCTCGTCGGTGCGGCGAGCCCGCCCGAACAGGTGGGTGTCGATCTCGGGCTCCCAAGTGCGAAACCGGGGGCAGGCCCGGGTGCACGAGGTGCACCCCCGCTCGCCGTGGCCGCAACCGCCGGGGCCGCCCTCGGCCTCGAGGTGGAACGGCTTGTAGTGACCCTCTCCGTCGTCGTAGCCGAGAACGTCGTGGGGGCAGGCCACCACGCAACCAGCGCATCCCGTGCACAGGCCCGACGTGACCACCTCCGAGTAGAGGTGCGCCCAGTGCAGGACCTCGCGTGCCATCGCCGCCATGGTAAGCGCCTCGGAGCCGCCGGGTCCCCCGGTATATGCGTTTTGCACCTATTGTCAGCCGCGCTAGGGCCAAGACCCGATGTTGCCCAGCCGGGAGGTAGGCGCTACAGTGCCTGATTCGGTGACGGGTAAGCGCCGGTTGCGGCGGGCGGCTTCAGCTGGGGAAGCTCGATATCCGGCATAAGACGGTTGTGCTCACATGACGAAAGACAATGGAGGCAAAGTGGGAAAACGCATTCTTCGGGGCATGATTGCCCTTCCGGCCGCGGTGCTGTTGGGCGGCACAGCCCTCGCAACCCTGGCGGCGCCGGCTAGCGCGGCGACGGCGATCACCGCCTGCGGGACGACGATCACCGCTCCCGGTAGCTACACCCTCGGGGCCGACATCGGGCCTTGTCCCCACGACGGCATCGACATCGCCGCCAGCAACGTCACCCTGAGCCTGAACGGCCACACCATCACCGGCAGCGACACCACCAACACGAGCGGCGCCCCTGAGGACCAGCAGATCGGCGTTCATCTGCTCAACGTGCACGGCGTCACCGTGATGGGGCCCGGCACCATCACCCACTTCGACGCCGGCGTGGCCATCGATGGAGGTTACGGCAACGTCATCCAGGGCCTCACCGTGCGTGACAACATCGCCCATGTCATCTTGACAGGCGGTGTCAACAACGGGGACCCGTTCCAGAACGCCTGCGACTTCGGCGACGGCATCACCGCCGACAATTCGAGCGGCAACGTCATCAGGGCCAATACCGTCACCAACAACGGCCCCTTCTCGGGCATAGCCCTGGTGGACAACTCCGACCGCAACGTGGTGTCGGGCAACCAGACGGTCAACAACCATGTATCGAACATTCTGCCCAGCGGCATCAACGGGCCGTGCGGGCCGTTCGGCGGCAACGACGTGGGGCGGGGCCGGCCGCACCAGAACATCGGCATCCGCATGGAAGGTCCTGGAGCGAATGCCAACGTGATCAGCGGTAACACGTCGAACGACAACCAGCTCGAGGGCATCGCCGTCTTCGACAACATCTGCCCGGGAGCCGACAACATGCCCAACGGCACGCCGAACAACAGTGGCAATGTGATCCAGGGCAACACCGTGCTGCGAAACGGCGGCACCGATGGGCAGAACGGCATCGCCGTGTTGCAGCAGGGACCGGGCGGGGTCGTATGCGTGCCGTCCAACACCACCATCATCGGGAACAACGCCAGCAACAACACCGGTAACGGCATCTACCTTGGTGGCCGAGGCAGCAGCAACAACACCGTGAAGGGCAACACCACCAACGGGAACGGCGTCGACGGCATTCTCGTCAGCGGTCCCTCCGTGGGCCGAACGGGTCCCCTCCCCGGCTCGATCAACAACACCCTGTCGGGCAACACTGCCATGGGGAACACCGTGTGGGACGCCTTCGACGGCAACACGGCGCCTCCTTGTGACAACAACCGCTGGACAGGGAACCACTTCGTCAAGGTGAACCAGTCCTGCATTCACTGAGAGCTTCGTTTGAGGGCTCAGCCCGCTGAGCGCCGAGAGCTGAAAAGACAGAGGCCCGGTCCCCACATGGGAGCCGGGCCTCTGTCTTGCGGCACTGAAGCTGCGCCTACACCTCTATCTCCATCAGATCGTGGCCCACGACGATCTGGCCGTCGTAGGTCGCCGATACGCCCTTCACCCAGTGCCCGTCGGGCAACTCGTCGTCGCCGGGGATGAAGTGGGTGAGCACCAGCTTGGCCACCCCGGCAGCGGCGGCGACCCCACCCACTTGGCTCAGGGCGGTATGGGAGCTGACCATGTGGTGGTGGCGCTGCTCGGCCTCCCACGCGTCTTCGTCCACGCCGTCGTCGGGGTCCTCGTGGGCGTCGTCGAACACCTCGTGAACGAGGACGTCGGCACCCGAGGCCAGATCCACCAGGTTTGGCGTGGGGGCAGTGTCGCCCGAGAACACCACGGAGCCGTCGGCGGTGTCGAAGCGGTAGGCGAAGGCGGGGAACACCGGCGCGTGCTGCACAAGCGTGGCCATCACCCGAACGTCGTCGTCTTCGGCCACCACGAACGGTCGCATCGGCGGTGCGACCGGCTCCGGTGCCTGGGCGCCGAGGCCGGGGGGCAGCTCGATGTCGTGGGGCACGATCAGCTCGGTCAGGTTGGCCCTGCCCGCCTCTCGGATGCGCACGTTGATGTCGAAGGCGTGCGCCTGGATGGAGTAGTTGGTGATGTCGACCAGCCCCGGGGTGGGGTTGTCGGGGTTGATGAGCGGTACGTCACGTTCGCCCGGCTCCTCGGCCGGCAGGGCGCACATCGGCCCCGCCGTTCCCGGGCCGTAGGCGTGGACCGGCGGGCTCCACTGCAACACCGGCCAGCCGAGCAGGAAGAGGTTGAAGTAGTCGCAGTCGTGGTCGGAGTGCAGATGGGTAAGGAAGACGCGGTGCAGGGTCGACAGCAGGCGAGCCCGGCGAAGCTGGCGTGCGACCCCGCTGCCGCAGTCGACCACGTGGACCCGTCCACCGACGACCAGTGCATGGGCGATGCCCGAGCGGGTGGGCGAAGGCAAGGGGCCGCCAGCGGTGCCCAACAGGACGAGCTTGGTGGGGTTCGCGTCGGCCATGTCGAATCGCATGCTAGGCGGTGCCAACAACGGTCGTAGTCCAACTCGGGGGACAGCCGGTAGGCTCAGAGGAGGCATCAACCGAGGGGGATCACATGGCCGTCACCAGCGAGAACCGAAATCCATCCCCCTCACCGTCGAAGCCAGTCGATACCGACATTTTGGTTGGAGCCCTGCGTTTGGCGGAATGGACTGTGGCCCAACTCGCCGGCGGCATTACGAGCGCTTTGCATTGGGCTCGGCTCCGTCTATATGCCCTACACGTCGCTGCCGACCCCCGAACGCGGGCATGGATCGAGCAGGCCGACCAGGACGCGGCCACCGAAGAGTCCGCTCGACGAGCCCCTATTCGCGAAGAGCTCCTGGCCAGGATTGTCGCCGAGCGCCAGGCTGCCGACGAGGAGCGCCTGAACACCGGGTGACCGAGTCTTGGCAAATCGACTACCCAAAGGCGTTTGACGTTTGGATACGAGAGTGGAGACCATCCCACTCGCTCCGGCTGACCATCCTTGAAGCCTTCCTCGACTGGCAGGACCATGGGCCGCCAGCCGACGCCATGCCAGTGCCTCTCGACGAGGATCTATATCGCCCCGATGGCTGGTGTGCTCGTCGTCTTTCGTGCCCTCACGTATGAACGGCTGGTCCAGGTGCTCTCGATCGAACCCATTTGATCTGAATGTGATCGGTACGTTCATGAGGCGTGAGAAGCAACCGTTGCCAGCCCACGTCTCGTCGCCGAATGAACGAATCTGCTTGCTATGCGAACGTACGTTCGTTATACTAAAGGGCATGGACGACAGGGCCGGCCAGCTCCTAGAGGACGAGATCACCCACGTATGCGGCACCCTCAATGCCACCGCCAACCGCCTGGTTGCGCTCATCGCCCAGGCCCTGGAACCCTGGTGGGCCTCGCCGATACCTACCTGGGCGGCGAGGGCGTGGCCCGCCCCCACCACGACCGCCACTTGGTGCTGTTCCACCTAGCTAGGCACCGACGCCGAGGGGGCACTGACCGGCCGCCTGCACCTGGGCCCGGCCCTGCCCGACGCCCTGCGCCGCCACCTGGGCTGTGACGCTCGGGTGCGCCTGGTGGTCAGCAGCGACAGGGTGGCTCTCAGCGTGGGGCGCACCCAGCGCATCGTTTCCGATCGCACCCGCACCGCCATAGAAGACCGAGACGGTGGTTGTCGGGTACCGGGCGGAAGGAACAGGGGCCGGCTCCAGGTCCACCACATCGTCCACTGGGAAGACGGCGGGGCCACCGACACCCCCAACCTGGTGGCACTGTGCTCGGCCCATCACCGGGCTCACCACCGGGGCATCTTGGGCATCGAAGGCAATGC
>JBPCJQ010000002.1:0-17745 GCA_051005135.1 Acidimicrobiales bacterium | reverse complement strand
CCCCCGCTCGGTGCGGGGCGTGTCCGGGGCGCTGCCCCCCCCCGGCCTGGCGGTGGAGGCACCCCTGCTACCCGGCCACGGCACTGACCCTGACGACATCCTGGCCACCGGCTGGGACGACTGGTACGCCGCGGCGGCCTCGGCCTACGCCGAGCTGGCTCGTCGCTGCTCTTCGCTGATGTTGTTCGGTCTGTCCATGGGCGGCACCCTGGCCGCCGCCCTCGCTGCCGAACACCCCGAGATCGCCGCCATGGTGGTCGTCAACCCCTACATTGACCCGCCCGCTCCATCGTTCCGGGAACTGCTAGGGGGCCTGCTCGATGCCGGTGAGACCTGGGTGTCAACGGTCACCAGCGACATCGCCGATCCCGACGGGCGCGAAGTGGGCTACTCGGGGACACCGATCGCCCCGCTGCTGTCGCTGTGCCACGCCCTCGACCGGTTGGCCCCCCGACTGGGCGAGATCACCTGCCCGGTGTTGATCTTCACCAGCCGTATCGACCACGTGGTGCCACCGGTGTCGAGTAAGGTTCTGGCCCAGGCGGTGTCGGGCCCGGTGGAGCAGGTGTGGCTGGAGAACAGCTTCCACAACGCCACCCTCGACCGCGACCGCCTCGAGATCGAGCGCGGCACCATCGAGCTTGCCCGTGAGTTCTGTTCCGCGTCGAGCTCATTACTTCCTAGGTAGTCAACTCGACGCGGAACCGAACGCCTACCATCATCGGGTGACCCGACCGATCTCCCGGGAGGATGTCGTGCACGTGGCCGGCCTGGCCAGGCTGGCACTGACCGACGAGGAGCTCGACCGCTTCACCGACCAGCTCGGTGCCGTGCTCGAGCACGCCGCCGATGTCGCCTCCGTCGACACCGAGGGCGTGGCACCCACTGCCCATCCTCTGCCGCTCGTCAACGTGCTGCGTGACGACACCGTCGTTCCCGGCCTGGCGCGCGACGAGGTCCTTGCCCAGGCCCCGGCGGTGGAAGACGGCCGCTTCCGGGTCCCTCGCATCCTGGGTGAGGAGACGTGACAGCCGCCGCCGTCGCCGCCGCTGTACGTGGGGGCGAGCGGTCGGCCGTAGACGTGCTCGACGAGCACCTGGCCCGCATCGCCGAGCTCGATCCACCGCTCCACGCCTTCAACCTGGTGACCGCCGAGGCGGCCCAGGTGGCCGCGGCCCGCGTCGACGAGGCGGTATCTGCAGGCCGCGACCCCGGTGCACTGGCGGGCGTTCCAGTGGCCCTCAAGGACAACCTCTGCACACGCGGCGTGCCCACCACCTGCTCGTCGCGGATCCTCGACGGCTGGTGCCCGCCCTATGACGCCACCGTGGTGACCCGCCTGGCCGCGGCCGGTGCAGTGGTGGTGGGAAAGACCAACCTCGACGAGTTCACTATGGGCTCGTCCACCGAGAACTCGGCCTTCGGGCCCACCCTCAACCCCCACGACCACACCCGCGTCCCGGGCGGCTCCAGCGGGGGCAGCGCCGCTGCGGTGGCCGCAGGCATGACGCCTCTGGCACTCGGTTCCGACACCGGCGGTTCCATCCGCCAGCCCGCCGCGCTGTGCGGGGTGGTAGGGGTTAAGCCCACCTACGGCCTGGTGTCGCGCTATGGGCTGGTGGCCTTTGCCTCGTCGCTCGACCAGGTCGGGCCCCTGGCCACCACCGTGGCCGACGCCGCCCTGTTGCTGTCGGTGATCGCCGGCCATGATGCCGCCGACTCCACGTCGATCCCCGGCGCTGCTCCCGACTTGATGGGCGCTCTGGAAGAGGGGGTCGACGGCCTGCATGTGGGCGTGCTCTCCGAGCTGGCCACGGGTGCCAGCCCCGACGTGGTGAGCCGCCTGGAGGCCGCTGCCGCCGCCCTGGAAGCCCAAGGTGCCAAGGTGGACGAGGCCAGCGTGCCCGCGGCCACCTACGGCCTGTCGGCCTACTACCTGATCGCACCGGCTGAGGCGTCGTCCAACCTGGCCCGCTATGACGGGGTGCGCTACGGACTGCGCGTGGACGGCCCCGACGTGGGCGCCATGTACTCCGCCACCCGGGCGGCGGGGTTCGGCGCTGAGGTGAAGCGGCGCATCATGCTGGGCACCTATGCGCTGTCGGCCGGCTACTACGACGCTTACTACGGCCAGGCCCAGCGGGTGCGCACCCTCATCATCGCCGGCTTCGAGGAGGCCTACGCGACGCATGACCTGCTGCTCGCCCCCACCGCGCCCACCACCGCATTCCCCCTCGGCGCCAAGACCGCGGATCCACTCACCATGTACCTGTCCGACGTGTTCACCATCCCCTCCAACCTGGCCGGGCACCCGGCGATCTCAGTCCCCTATGGAAGCGGTGACGATGGCCTGCCCGTCGGGGTGCAGGTGCTGGCCCCTGCACTGGGGGAGGCCACCATGTTCAGGGCCGCCGCCGCCCTGGAACGGAGCCTCGCCTGATGGCGGGAGTGCCCGCCGTGGAGAGGTGGGAGACGGTGGTGGGCCTGGAGGTCCATTGCGAGCTGGCCACTGTCACGAAGCTGTTCTGCGGGTGCCCCAACGCCTTCGGCGACGAGCCCAACACCAACGTGTGCCCGGTGTGCCTGGGCCTGCCGGGGTCACTGCCGGTGCTCAGCCGCCAGGCGGTGGAGCTGGCCATGCGGGTCGGCACTGCCCTGCACTGCGAGGTGCGACCGTCGACGTTCGCCCGCAAGAACTACTTCTACCCCGACATGCCCAAGGACTACCAGGTGAGCCAGTACGACGAGCCTCTGAACGTGGGCGGCTGGCTCGACCTGCCCGACGGCACCCGCATCGGCATCACCCGCGCCCACATGGAGGAGGACACCGGCAAGACCACCCATATCCACGGCGTTTCCGCACGCAGCAGCGGCGTTTCCGCACGCAGCAGCGGCGTTTCCGCACGCAGCAGCGGCGTTTCCGCACGCAGCAGGGTCGGAAGCAGCGGCCGCATCCACGGCGCCGACCACTCCCTGGTCGACTACAACCGGGCCGGCGTCCCCCTGGTGGAGATCGTGAGCGAGCCCGACATCCGCTCGGCCGAGGCGGCTCAGGCCTACGTCAACGAGCTACGGGCCATCCTGGTCGCTACCGGCGCCTCCGACGCTCGCATGGAGGAGGGCTCGCTGCGCATCGACGCCAACATCTCGTTGCGCCGACCATTGCGTTCGGGCACGCAGCCGGCGGGGGTGGGCACCTTCGGAACCAGGGCCGAGATCAAGAACCTCAACTCGGTACGCTCGCTCAAGAGGGCGGTGGAGTTCGAGGCCGCCCGCCAGGCTTCCCTCCTCGAAGCCGGCGAGCGGGTGGTGCAGGAGACGCGCCACTGGAACGAGGACGAGGGCCGCACCTCCTCCATGCGCTCCAAGGAGGAGGCTTTCGATTACCGCTACTTCCCCGAGCCCGACCTGGTGCCCCTCCAACCCGATGACCACTGGGTGACGGCCGTAGCGGCCGACCTGGCGGTCCTACCTGCATCCCGGCGAGCCAGCCTGGCGGCCAAGTGCGGCGTAGCCTCTGCCGACGTCGCTCTGGTGGTCGACCTGGGCCTCGATAGCCTGGTGGAGGCGGCGGTCGATGCCGGCGCCGATCCCCGGCTGGCCTTGAACCGGGCCGCCAACGAGGTGGCCGCCGACCTGGACGCGGGGCGGGCCCTCGATCCCGCCGCCTTTACCGCCGTCGTCGAGATGGAGGCCGACCGGCGTCTCACACCGACGCAGGCCAAGGTGGTGCTGGCCGACCTCTTGGCGGGTGGCGGCAAGGGTGACCCGGCCCGCATCGCCGCCGACCATGGCTTCGAGGCCCTCGCTGAAGACTCGCTGGCCGCCGCGGTCGCCGCCGCGGTCGCCGCCCACCCCGCCGAGTGGGAGCGCTACGCCGCCGGCGAGAGCAAGCTCACCGGCTTCTTCGTGGGCGAGGTGATGGCGGCCACCACCGGCAAGGCCGACGGCCGGGCCGTCACCGCCGCCCTGCGCGCCCGCTTGGGCCCTCAGGGCTGACGTCCCAGGAAGGCCAGGAGGCGGGCCTGCTCGTCTGCTCCCGGCGGTGCGGGCACCTCGGGACCGAACGCGCCGGGGCTGCGGAGCATGTCCCCGAGCTCCTCGGCCTGGGCGCAGACGCGGCGGACCTCGCCGGGGTCCAAGCGCCGATCACGCATCTCGGCCACGTCGAGTCCCAGCGCGCCACCGATCACGCCGGGCCGGAACCGCATCCCCACGGCGCGGACGCTCGGTGGCATGGTGAACGTCCAGGCGTGGGTCTCCGGTCCGCAGAACCACACCGCTCCCTGCGACGTCCACAGCGCGTCGACGCACCCGTCGGGTACCAGGGCATGGGTGCCTCCGACCGATGCCGTCCATCCACAGACCAGGTCGGTGGCGAGCTCGGGGCGAACCGGGCGGGGCATGTACCAGGCCACGGCCGAGACTAGAGCGCCGGGCGTCCCGTCGGGGGGCCGACTGGTGGCATTCGTCGGTGCAGGCGATCATGGGGCCATGTCAGTCGTGAGGATCAATGCCATCACCGTGCCTGCCGAGCGTGCCGAGGAGATGGCCGCCCGTTTCGCGGCCCGCGCCGGCGAGGTGGGCAAAGCCGACGGGTTCGAGGAGTTCCAGCTCCTGCGCCCGACCGACGAGCGGGAGACCTGGCTCGTCTACACCCGCTGGCGCGACGAGGCCGCCTTCCAGGCCTGGGTGGATTCGAGGGCGTTCACTGCCGGCCACACTCAGCACGCTGGCCCGCCGGCGGGCGGCCCGGTGGCCACTGGCAGCGAGCTGTGGAGCTTCTCGCTGGAGCAGCTGGAGACGGCTCCCGCCTAGGCGAGGGCGGCTACCGCCTCGACGCAGCGCGTGATCTCGTCGTCGTCGTTGTAGTAGTGCACCGACGCCCGTACAACCGATGCCAGGCCCCGGCGGTCGAAGTCGAGACGGGCGGCCCCGGCTTCGGACACCCATACGTTGATGCCCGCCTGGTGAAGGGCGGAACGCACCGCCGCCGGCTCGTGTCCTGCCACCGTGAAGGTGACGATGGCGCCCAGCTCCGCTCCCCGGTCGCGCATCTCCACGCCGGGCACGGCGGTAAGGCCATGGCGCAGGGTGGCGGCCAGGCCCTGGACACGGGCCCATATGTCGTCCATCCCCCACACGGCGGCGTAGTCGAGCGCCACCCCAAAGCCGATGCGGGCTGCCTCCGACAGCTCGTAGGTCTCGAAGCGGCGGGCACCGGGCTGCACGCGGTAGCGGTCGGCCGACTCCCAGATGGCCGAGCGGATGTCGACCAAGGCCGGCTGCAGGCGCTCGGCGGCAGTGGCCCGGGCATAGAGCAGGCCGACGCCGCGCGGGCCCCGCAGGAACTTGCGGCTGGTGGCCACAGCCAGGTCGCAACCCACGTCGTCCACGTCGAAGGGCACCTGGCCGAGCGACTGGCAGGCGTCGACGAGGTAGGTGATCTCCGCGGCCCGGGTGAGCCGACCCACCTCGGCTACCGGGTTCACCAGGCCGTTGCCGGTGGGAACGTGGGCGAGGGCCACCAGCTTCACGCGCTCGTCGAGGGTGGCGGCCAGGGCCTCCACGTCGACCTGGCCAGTGCCGTCGTCGGGCACCACCTCGATGCTGACGCCGCGCCGCCTGGCCGAGTGCAGCATCTGCAGGTAGTTGCTGCCGTACTCGGCGGCCGAGGTGAGCACGCGGTCGCCGGCTTCGAGGGTGACCGCCCCGAAGGCGGCCTGCCAGGCCCGGGTGGCACTCTCCACCACCGCGATCTCCGCGGGTTCACAACCCACGAATGCGGCGGCGGCGGCATAGGGCCGCTCTCGCGCCTCGGTGGCTTCCAGGGCCGCCTCGTAGCCGCCGATGCGGGCCTCGAGGTCGATGTGGGCACGCACCGCGTCGAGCACCGGCGAGGGTTGCAGGGCGGCGCCGGCGTTGTTGAGGTGGGCGACGTGGTGGCAGCCCGGTGTGTTGGCACGGGCCCGCTCGACGTCGATCAAGCCGCCTACCTACTCCCGAAACGACAGGGAAAGGGCGAAGTCGCCGTCGGCGTCGGTCCACCACCGGCCTAGAGCCAGCTCGGCATGCCCGAGCTCCTCCTCGACACCCGTGCGGCGAAACTTGGCACTGATCTCGGTGCGCATCATCTCCGCCGTCTCGAAGCGCACCAGGAGGCCGCCGAGGTCGTCGATCACGACCTCCTCGGCCTCGTCGGCTCGCAGCCACATCTCGACCCACTCCTGCTCGGGGTCGAAGCGCACCACGTGGCCGAAGCGTTCGGGGGCGAAGTTGGCGTGCAGCTCCCGGTTGACGACGTGCAGCACGTTTCGGTTGAACTCGGCGGTGACGCCCTCGCTGTCGTCGTAGGCGGCGACCAGGCGGTGCTCGGACTTCACCAGGTCGGTGCCGAGGAGCAGGGCGTCGCCCGGCTCCATGGTGGCCGACAGGGTGGCGAGGAAACCGGCCCGCTCCGGCGGGGTGAGGTTGCCAATGGTGCCGCCGAGGAAGGCGACGACCCGGCGGCCACCGGCCGGGATGTCGCCCAGGTTGTGCTCGAAGTCGCCGACCACGGCGTGGACCTCGGTGTCGGGGTAGGCGGCGGCCAGGGTGACGGTGGCCTGGCGCAGGGCCGGCTCGCACACGTCGAAGGGCACGAAGCGGTTCAGGCTTCCGATCTGGTCGAACGCGTCGAGCAGCAGCCGCGTCTTGTCCGACGTCCCCGACCCCAGCTCTACCACCGTGTCGGCGCCGGTGAAGCGGGCCACGAAGTCGGCCTGCTCTTCGAGGATGGCCCGCTCCTTGCGGGTGGGGTAGTACTCGGGCAGGCGGGTGATCCGCTCGAACAGCTCCGACCCCCGCTCGTCGTAGAACCACTTCGGCGGCAGCTCCTTGGGTATGGCCGCCAGGCCCGCCGCAACGTCGGCCTTCAGGTACTCCTCGAGATGGTCGGGCGTGAGATGGACGTCGACAAGCGGCCTCATCAGTCGTCGCGGGCGCAGCGGAAGCCGGCGAAGATCTGTCGCCGCACCGGGTGGTCCCAGTTGCGGAAGGTGGTGCGCGCCGCCCGGGGATGGGTCGCCCACGACCCGCCCCGCAGCACTCTGTAGTCCGAGGCGAAGAAGACCTCCGAGTACTCGCGGTAGGGGAACGACTGGAAACCCGGGTAGGGGCCGAAGTCGGTGGAGGTCCACTCCCACACGTCGCCGATCATCTGGTGGGCACCGTAGGCGCTGGCCCCCGCCGGGTAGGCGCCCACCGGCGCCGGTCCGAAATGTTGTTGGCCCAGGTTGGCCTGGGGCGCGCCGCCCGGGGCAGCGGGTGCCGACGACGCCGCCTTCTCCCATTCCGCCTCGGTGGGCAGGCGACGCCCGGCCCAGCGGGCGTAGGCCGATGCTTCGTGGAAGCACACGTGCTGCACGGGCTCGTCGAGGGGGAGGTCCTCCTGCCACCCGAAGCGCACCCGGCTCCACGATCCCGCCTCGTCGCGCCGCCAGAACTGCGGGTGCTCGGCACCCTCGTCTTGGCGCCAGGCCCAGCCTTCGTCGCTCCACAGCCGGCGGTCGGAGTAGCCACCGTCGTCGATGAAGTCGACGTACTTGGCGTTGGTGACCGGAGCGGTGTCGATCCAGAAGGCGTCGAGGTCGACCACGTGGGCAGGACGCTCGTTGTCATAGGCACAAGAGGTGTCGTCGGCGCCCATCACGAACGGTCCGGCCGGCACCCGCACCTCGGCGGTGGGCAGGGGGGCGCCGGGCGGCGGTGGCGGCGCGACAGGGCGGTAGCCGGTGCCGGCCATGAGCTGGAGGGTGGCGACCATGGTCTCGTCGTGCTGGTGCTCGTGCTGGATCACCATCGCGTACACGAAGCCATCGCTGAGAAGGGGGTGGTCGTCGTCGAAGGCCGCCTGGTCGAGCACGTCGATCACCCGGTCTCGCACGTCGCCAATGTAGGTGCGGGCCTCGGCCGGGCCCAGTAGCGGCAAAGATGGACGGTCGGGCCGGGGGTGGCGGAAAGCGTCGTAGACGTCGTCGAGGTGGGCGTGGAGGGGATCGCGGCCCGCGACCGCCCGCAGGAGCCACTGCTCCTCGTAGTTGCCCACGTGAGCCAGGTCCCAGACCAGGGGCGACATGATGGGCGAGTGCTGGGCCACCAGGTCGGCATCGCCAAGTGGTGCCAGCAGGTCGAGCGAGCGCTGGCGGGCGTCGGCCAGGTCGATGGCCAGGATCTCCTTCAGGCCCACGTTCCCACCTCAGCCGGCTCGGGGAGGAGAGTGCCGGTGCGGGCCCAGGCCTCGAGGTGGTCGTCGGCCGGGCACCGGCCGCGTCGCACCCACCGGTCGGCGTAGGCCGCCACCAGGTCGGCCAGCCCATCGGCACCCGGTGTGTGGGCCAGGCCGGCCAGGGCGGCGTCGAAGCAGGCCGCCGCCGAGGCGGCCAGTTCGGGCGACGCCAGGCCGTTGCGGGCGGCTTCCACCCATAGGTGGGCGGTGCCGGCGACCGCCCGCTCGGCCGCCGCCCCCGCCTCGGCGTCGCCCAGAAGGGTGGCGAACACCGCCACCGGCACCTGCCACCAGGGATCGGGTAGGGCGTCGATCATGCGCAACTCGAGCCAACCCCCGCTGTCGACGCCACTCCGCGGGCGCACGGGCGGGAAGAGGGTGCTGAGGTGGTACCGCACGTCGTCGAGGGTGGGCCGACCCAGCTCGTGGCCCTCGGCCACCCACTGAGCCAGCGTCAGGGGCGTGACCAGGGGTACGAAGCCGCGGGAGTCGGTGCGCACGAGCATGACCCGGGCGGCCAGGGCGTAGGCGGCCCAGGCATCGGGGCCGTCGTCGTCGCCGATCGGGTCGACGGGCGCGGTGCGGCTGGCGTCCATAGCCCACCACGTGGCCAGCCGGGTGGAGCGAAAACCCGTCGGCCGCCCGTACAGGAGCGGAGAGCTGGCGAAGGCGGCGGCCATGGTTGGCCCCAGGTGGCTGGCCAGCCGCCATTGGCGACGGGCGTCGGCGGGCGTGGGCCCCAGCCCCACGTTCACCTGCACGGCAGCGGTGTTGGCCATCATCCGTCGCCCGGCCGGTCCGGCGGCGTCGAAGTAGGCCTCCATGGCGTCGTAGCGGGGGCTGGACAGGACCCGCGTCGACGGCCGCACCGGATCGGCGCCCATGCCCACCAGGCGCACACCGGCGGCGTCAGCGGCCCTTCGGGCGGCGGCCAGGTCGGCCCCCGCCGCGGCGCACGTGGCGGCGACATCGGGAAACGGCAGGGAGCTCAGCTCGAGCTGGCCGCCCGGCTCGAACGTCACCGCGCTCCCCGCCGGCAACGGCCCTAGGAGGGCAGCGAGCACGGAGTTATCGGGACGAGAGGAGTGATCACCCTCAGTGAACGTGAGCCACTCCAGCTCCACGCCCACCAGGCAGGGCGAACCAGGGAACCAGAACGGTTCGCCGACCGCTTCTCGGACGTCGTCGAGCGACAGCTGGCGTAACGCGCTGGGCACGGCCGGCGCCTAACGGTGCCCGAAGTGGGCCGTGACCCACCTCAGGTTGCGCACTGGTGCCAGCCATAGTTGGACCGCGATCATGGGATCCTCCGCTTGTTGCCCGCTACCGCCGAGCCCAGAGTCTAGGCGGACCGGTAGTTGCCGGGAGGTATGTACCGCTGGTGCTGTTCCACGACACCAGCGGTACATACTTCGGCGCCCCGAGCGGTCTGGACGAGTTGAAGCACCTGGTGCGGCCGGTGCTCGAGGTCTTCCCAAGTGACCGGGAGGATCCGCCACCCGATGGCCACCAGGAGCCGGCGGCGGGTGTGATCGGCGGCCCAGTCGGTGGCGCTGGAGTGGTGCACGTAGCTGTCAGCTTCGACACCGATCGCTTCGGCTGGGTAGGCGATGTCCAGGCGGGCCGTCCTGCCTCCCGGAAGCGCTACCTCGTATTGAGGCACCGGCGCCAGCCCCGGGAGGGTGGCCAACAAGGCCAGGAGGCGCCGCTCGAACCGCGACTCGGGCAGTCGCCGTTGCGAGGGGCGATCGTTGAGGGCGGCCGCGAGCCGGCTGGTGCCCGCTCGGCCTCGACCCAGGCGATCGAGGCAGCGCCGTAGCCAGCTGAGCGAGGTCAGGCGGTGGCTCAGGCAGTGGTCGAGGGCGACGGCCAGGTCTTCGTCGCTCAACACCGCGCTCAGGTCCACGAGCGTGCGGGCAGGCGTGGTGACGTCCATGTCGGCTTTCCGGGCACGGTCGGCGCTGACCACGTGCTGGCGGTGGACTCGCACCCCTACCAGGGTGGGCCGGCGGCTCACGGGCACGCTCACGTCTAGGCCCACCGGTGCTCCGGGGATCTCCCAGCAGCGGGCGGCGGCCGCATGGGATACGACCGCGCCGGCGCCGGCGGCCAGCCAGGCGGCGAACATGTCCTGATGCCAGCCCGGCGGGGCGCCCGCCAGGCGGTAGACGCCTCGATGCACCATCCGCCAGCGGCCGGTGGCCAGGCGGTGGCGGACCACAGCCGGTGTGGCTCCCGCGGCCACTGCCTGGGCACGCGTGAACACCCCCTGCTGGCACGAGGCGACTACCTCGAGATCATCGTCCACCCTCATCGACCGAACGCTAACCATGGGGTGTGACGGTTTGGCCGAGGTGTGTACCGCTGGTGCTGCTCTGCGACATCAGCGGTACACACCTCGTCCCTCGGCCGTATGCTCGGCGCCCATGGAGCGTCTGTCGCGGGAGGTCACCGAGGGATACGCCCGGGCGCCGGCCCGGGCCATGTTGAGGGCGATCGGTATGACCGACGACGACTGGGACAAGCCCCAGGTCGGGGTGGCCAGCAGCTGGAATGAGGTCACGCCCTGCAACATGTCCCTCGACCGCCTGGCCAAGCGGGCCAAGGACGGGGTGCGGGCCGCGGGCGGCTTCCCCATTGAGTTCATGACGATCGCCGTGTCCGACGGCATCTCCATGGGCCACGAGGGCATGCGGGCGTCGCTGGTGAGCCGGGAGGTCATCGCCGACTCGGTGGAGACCATGATGCACGCCGAGCGCTTCGACGCCCTGGTGACGTTCGCGGGCTGCGACAAGTCGCTGCCGGGCATGCTCATGGCCGCGGCCCGGGTGAACAGGCCGGCCGTGTTCGGCTACGGAGGGTCGATCCTGCCCGGCCGCACCCCCAAGGGCCAGGCCCTCGACATCGTGAGCGTCTTCGAGGCGGTGGGCGCTCACGCCGCCGGCCAGCTGAGCGCCGAGGAGCTGGCTCTCATCGAGCACAACGCCTGCCCCACCGTCGGCTCCTGTGCGGGCATGTTCACCGCCAACACGATGGCGTCGGCGGCAGAGGCCCTGGGCATGAGCCTGCCGGGGTCGTCGTCGGCACCGGCGGTCGACCGTCGCCTCGACGACCTGGCCTACGCCAGCGGCCGGGCTGTCATCGACCTGGTCGACGCCGGGATGCGCCCCCGCCAGATCATGACCAAGGAGGCGTTCGAGAACGCCATCGCCGTGGTCAACGCCCTCGGGGGGTCGACCAACGCCGTGCTCCACCTCCTGGCCATCGCCAACGAGGCGAGGGTCGACCTCGACATCGACGACTTCAACCGGGTGGGCCGCCGGGTGCCCCACGTGGTCGACATGAGGCCCCACGGGCGCTACCACATGGTCGACCTCGACCGCGTGGGCGGGGTGGCCGTCGTCATGCGCCAGCTCCTCGAGGCGGGGCTGCTGCACGGCGACTGCCTCACCGTCACCGGTCGCACCGTGGCCGAGAACCTGGCCGCCATCGACCCCCCGGCGCCCGACGGCGACGTGGTGCGCCCCCTCGACCGCCCCATCCACCCCGAGGGTGGCATCGCTGTCCTGCGTGGCTCGCTGGCCCCCAAGGGGGCGGTCATCAAGATCGCCGGCATCGACCAGCTGCGCTTCGAGGGCACGGCGCGCGTGTTCGACTCGGAGGAAGGGGCCATGGAGGCCATCCTCGCCGGGCGCATTGCCTCCGGCGATGTTGTGGTGATCCGCTACGAGGGTCCCAAGGGAGGCCCGGGCATGAAGGAGATGCTGGCTGTCACCGGGGCCATGAAGGGGGCCGGGCGGGGCGCCGACGCCGCCCTGGTCACCGACGGGCGCTTCTCGGGAGGCACCCACGGCCTGTGTGTGGCCCACGTGGCCCCAGAAGCGGTCGACGGTGGCCCTATCGCCTTGGTGGCCGACGGCGACCACATCGTGATCGACGCCGAGGCCCGCACCATCGACGTCCACGTCGACGACGCCACACTGGCCGCCCGGCGGGTGGGCTGGAAGGTGCCCCCGCCGCGCTACACCAGCGGCGTGCTGGCCAAGTTCGCCCGCCTGGTCACCGGCGCCGACCGCGGTGCGGTGACCGAACCGTGACGGTTTGCCCGGCACGGGCGGTCGTGGCACAATGGCGGCGATGTCCCGTCCCGAGATCCTGGTAGTACTCGCCTAGCGCACGCCGTCACCCGACCGCGTGCGCCTCTCGACCTCCCCAAGGGGAGGTTTTTTTGCGTCCCGGTACGGACGACAGATCGGAGCCACATGAAGATGAACGGGGGCCAAGCCCTCATCAAGAGCCTGGAGATGGAGGGGGTGGAGGTGATGTTCGGCCTCCCCGGCGGGGCGATCCTGCCCGTGTACGACCCCATCATCGACTCGCCGATCCGCCACATCCTGGTGCGCCACGAGCAGGGCGCGGGCCACATGGCCGAGGGCTACGCCCACGCCACCGGCCGCCCCGGCGTGGCCATGGTTACGAGCGGGCCGGGGGCTACCAACATCGTCACCCCCCTTGCCGACGCCATGATGGACTCGATTCCGATCGTGGTCATCACCGGCCAGGTGGCTACCGGATCGATCGGCACCGACGCCTTCCAGGAGTGCGACACCATCGGCATCACCCGCTCGGTCACCAAGCACAACGAGCTGGTCACCGAGGCGGCCGACATCCCCCGGGCCATCCGGGAGGCCTTCCACATCGCCACCACCGGTCGGCCCGGCCCTGTGCTTGTCGACATCCCCAAGGACATCGTCGACCCCAACAACCCCCGCTCGGCCATGGACTGGTACTGGCCGGACTCGGTCGACCTGCCCGGCTACAAGCCCACCACCAAGGGCCACCCCTTCAAGATCCGCGAGGCCGCCCGCCTCATCGCCGAGTCGCACCGACCGGTGATCTATGCCGGCGGGGGCATCCTCAAGGCCCGGGCTGCGGAGGCCCTCCGGGAGCTGGCCGAGCTGACCGGCATCCACGTGGTCACCACCCTCATGGCCCGCGGTGCCTTCCCTGACTCCCACCCGCTGTGCCTGGGCATGCCGGGCATGCACGGCAACTACACCGCGGTCACCGCCATGCAAAAAGCCGACCTGCTCATCGCCCTGGGGTCGCGCTTCGACGACCGGGTCACCGGAAAGATCTCCGCCTTCGCCCCCGACGCCAAGATCATCCATGTCGACATCGACCCCGCCGAGCTGGGCAAGGTTCGCCGCCCCGACGTCCCCATCGTGGGCGACTGCCGTCTGGTCATCGAGGAGATGGTGAAGGCGGTGGCCGACACGGGCCAACAGGTCGACCGATCGGCGTGGGACGCCCAGATCGACGCCTGGCGCGCCGCCTACCCCCTCCGCTACGACCAGGGTTGGGAAGAGGGTGATCGCCTCAAGCCCCAGTTCTGCATCGAGGCCCTGCGCGACAACAACCCGTCTGACACCGTCGTGGTGTCGGGGGTGGGACAGCACCAGATGTGGGCCAGCCAGTTCTGGCACTTCGAGCATCCCTACACGTTCGTCAACTCCGGCGGCCTGGGCACCATGGGCTTCGCCGTTCCGGCGGCCATCGGGGCCAAGGTGGGGTGCCCGGAGCGCACGGTGTGGGCCATCGACGGCGACGGCTGCTTCCAGATGACGGCCCAGGAGCTGGTGACCGCGGCCTCGGAGCGCATCCCCGTGAAGGTGGCCATCCTCAACAACGCCTACCTGGGCATGGTGCGCCAGTGGCAGGAGCTGTTCTACGAGGAGCGCTACAGCGAGGTCTACCTGTCGCCCGACCTGCCCGACTACAAGATGTGGGCCGAGGCCATGGGCTGCGTGGGCCTGCGGGTGGAGAGCCCCGAGGAGGTCGTGCCCGCCATCGAGAAGGCCAACTCCGTCGACGACCGCCCGGTGGTCATCGACTTCCGCGTCGACTGGTCGGAGAAGGTGTACCCGATGGTCGCCGCCGGCACGTCGAACGACAGCATCATCCTCGGCCCCGACCAGGGCGAGGGTGGCCACTGATGGCCCCTCCCTACCGCCACCACACACTGTCTGTGCTCGTCGAGAACAAGGCCGGGGTGCTGGCCCGGGTATCGGGACTGTTCGCCCGGCGCGGCTACAACATCTACTCGCTGGCGGTGGCGCCCACCGACGACGAGCGGTTCAGCCGCATCACGGTGGTGGTCGATGTGGAGTCGGCTCCCCTGGAGCAGGTCACCAAGCAGCTGTTCAAGCTAGTCCACGTGGTGAAGATCTCCGAGCTCGACCCCGCCCACTCGGTGGAGCGGGAGATGATGATCGCCACCGTGGCCGTCGAGCCCGGAACCCGGGGCCAGGTGATCGAGCTGGTCGACGTGTTCCAGGGCCGTATCGTCGATGTGGGCGCCGATGCCCTCACCGTGGAGCTGTCCGGACGCCCGTCCAAGCTCGACGACTTCGAGGACCTAATGCGTGCCTACGGCATCGCCGAGCTCCAGCGCACCGGCCGGGTGGCCCTGCCCAAGCTCGACCGCACCAGCTCGCGGCTCCGACGAGTGAGCTGAACCCAACCAATCCACGACCAGGAGGGCCGACATGGCTAGCATCTACTACGAGAAGGACGCCGATTCGAACCTGATCGGGTCGCGCAAGGTGGCGGTGATCGGCTACGGGTCACAGGGCCATGCGCACGCCCTGAACCTGGCCGACTCGGGGGTCGACGTCCGCGTCGGCCTCCGCGACGGCTCGTCGTCGCGGGCCAAGGCAGAGGCGGCCGGGTTGGCGGTGACGTCGATCGCCGAAGCCACTGCCGAGGCCGACCTGGTGATGATCCTGCTGCCCGACACCGAGCAGAAGGCCGTCTACGAGGCCGAGATCGAACCCCACCTGTCCGACGGCGACGCGCTCTTCTTCGCCCACGGGTTCAACATCCGGTTCGGCCTGATCCGTCCCCCGGCTGGCGTCGACGTCGGTATGGTCGCCCCCAAGGGCCCCGGCCACCTGGTGCGGCGTACCTTCGAGGCGGGCGGGGGCGTGCCCGCGCTCATCGCTGTTTCCCAGGACGCCAGCGGCAAGGCCAAGGCCCTCGCCCTCTCCTACGCCCACGGCATCGGCGCCACCCGCGCCGCGGTGCTCGAGACCACCTTCGAGGAGGAGACCGAGACCGACCTGTTCGGCGAGCAGGTCGTGCTCTGCGGCGGGATAACCGAGTTGGTGATGGCGGGCTACGAGACCCTCGTCAACGCCGGCTACCAGCCCGAGTCGGCCTACTTCGAGTGCCTCCACGAGCTCAAGCTCATCGTCGACCTCATGTACGAGAACGGCATCTCGGGCATGCGCTTCTCCATCTCCGACACGGCCGAGTACGGCGACTACACCCGGGGGCCGCGGATCATCACGCCGGAGACGAGGGCGGAGATGGCCCGGATCCTCGAGGAGATCCGCGACGGTCGCTTCGCCGAGGAGTGGATCGCCGAGAACCGGGCCGGGCGTTCCCGCTTCAACGAGCTGCGGAAGAAGGGCGAGGAGCACCCCATCGAGAAGGTGGGCACCGAGCTGCGTTCCATGATGCCGTGGATCTCGGCCGGCAGCACCCGTCCCCAGGACGTGTCCGGGGGTTGACCGCGTCCTTGGTGGCGGGCCAGGTCTACGGTGCGGGGGTGGGACGGGTGATGCCGGCGTCGGCCAGGCAGGCCTTGACGGCCTCTCGGCGACCTGCCCGGTCGCCCTTGTGGTCCGCACGCGCCGCCTCCGCGCAGGCCTTGAGGGCTTCCCGCTGTTCGGGGTTGAGCCTCGACTTCGCGTCGCGCATCGCCTGGCGGGCGTGACGGCGCTTGGCCGGGTCGAAGCCGGCCGCCGCCCGGCACTCCTTGGCCGCGGCGCGGAAGGCGGCCTTGTCGTCGGCGTGGTCCTCCCCGGCCTTCTGCACACAGGCCCTGGCCGCCTTCCTGGCCTCGCGGTCGACGGGGGTGCCGTCCTTGTTGGTGGTGGCGGCGAAGGCGGCGGCCCCACCACCGAGCACCAGCGCGGCGGCGGCGAGAAGGGCGAAGGTTCGTTTCATGACCCCAGCGTAGGGCGGGGCCGTGAGCGGCGGGCCAGGTAGGTGTGAGGGAACGATGAGGATCGGCCCCCTGAGCGGGAGCCAGGGCCCGAGCGGCCCCCTGAGCGGGAGCCACGAGTCGGTCCGCGACCTGCTGGAGGCCCGCGCCCGGGAGCTGGGCCCGAAGCCCCTGGTCACCCTCCCCGACGCGCTGCTCACCTACGCGCATACCGACGACCTCTTGAACCGCATGGCCGAGGTGCTGGCCGACGCCGGCTACGGCCTCGGCGACATCGTGATGGTCCGGGCGCAGAACGGGTGGGGGATGCTCGCCACCTGGCTGGCCTGCGCCAAGCTCGGCGCCGTCTATCTGCCGCTGAACACCCTCCTCACCGGGGAGCCGCTTCGCCAGGTGATGGTCCACAGCCGGGCCCGCATCCTGCTCGTAACCCACGAGCTCCTCGGTGACGTGGAGGCGATCCGCGACGGCCTGCCCGACCTGCGACACGTGCTCGTCCTCGGCGGCCCAGGACCCCGCTCAGGGGGCCGCTCGGGCCCTGGCTCCCGCTCAGGGGGCCGCTCGGGCCCAGGCCGGCCGGGTGGGCAGCCTCGCGTCGACGACCTCGTCGAGCAGGCGTCGGGCCGGGCTCCCCGGGCGCTGGCGTCCGACCCCGGCGCCCCGACCAAGCTGATGTACACGTCGGGCACGACCGGCGTTCCCAAGGGCGTGATCTGGAGCCGGCACTGCGAGGCCCTGTGGGGCCACCGCTACGGCGAGGAATGCCTCCCCATCGAGCCCGGCGAGGGGCTCTACTGCTGCCTGCCCCTGTTCCACATCACATGCCAGGGCACACTGCTTGCCGCCCTCCACCGGGGTGGGCACGTGACCATCGACAGCGGCTTCGACATCCTGGGATTCTGGAGCCGGGTCCGGGCCGCCGACGCGGTGATGTTCACCTTCGTCGGCTCCATCCTGTCGGCCCTGGCCCGGCGACGACCTCATCCGTCCGACCGGGACAACCCCGTTCGCCGCATCCTCGGCGCCGCCGCGCCTGCCGACCGGTGGCGGGCGATCGAGGACCGTTTCGGCCTCCACGTGGCCGAGACGTGGGGCCAGACCGAGACGGCGTCGTGCTGGTCGTGGCCGGGCCGGGGCCTCCCGCAGACCCCGGGCACCGTGGGGGTGCCCAGCGACCGCTGGGAGGGGATGATCGTCGACCCCGACGGCGCCCCGCTCGGGCCCGGCCGCCCGGGCGAGATGTGGATGAAGCCCCGCGGTGAGCACGTGATGTTCGACGGGTACCTCGCCGCCGACGGGCCGGGCGCGCCCAGCCGGGAGACGTGGACCGAGGATGGCTGGTACCGGACCGGGGACCTCCTGCAGTGGACCTACGACGGCGAGCTCGTCTTCATCGGCCGCGAGCGCGACGCCATCCGCAAGGCCGGCGAGATGATCGCCCCCTCGTTCATCGAGGAGGCCGCGCTCA
>JBPCJQ010000001.1:0-31578 GCA_051005135.1 Acidimicrobiales bacterium | reverse complement strand
GGCGTCTCGCCCCGGCTGGCGTAGTAGGCGAGCGCTTGGCCGGGGTGATCGTCGCCCCGGGCCAGCACGGTCTCGCGGTGGTAGGCGACCGAGTCCGCTCCCATCATCCGCATCCATGCCACGGCGGCCGGGCCTTTCCTGCAACATCGAGATGTTGCAATCGTGTCTCGCTCTTTTCGGCATTTTAGGGAAGGGATGTTGCATCGTAAAGACTTTAAGGCTGGGTTTCTCCTGACCGGTATACTACGGTAAAGAGCGGTCAACTACGGTCAGGTCGTAGTGTTCTGGTTAGCGTCAGTTAGGTCCGTGTTTTGATCGCGTCGCTCAGTCTCGGGGTTGCCGGTCGTGGGGTCCCGGCGACGGTGAATGGGTTGTGCCGTCGTCACAGTGCGTTGAGTCGCGTGCGGTTGGGCTTCTGCCCCTTGCCAATCTTGGCGGGTGCGGTACGTCATCTCTCGTCGGGGGAGTCCGGTGCGCCTCGGTTCGGCTTCAGGCGGGAGTGGGCCGGCGGAGGGAATGAGACGGGTGGGCTCGGCCGCGTACGTCGAGCTTGGTATCGTTGACAGCCATGGATGAACGTCGGCAACGGTCGGATACGCCTCTGCTTGACGAGTGGATCGCCGAAGACGGCGCGGAGTCGGTTCGAGCGGTCATCGTCGACGCCGAGCGCCGAATCGCGGACGGCTCTCTGCGTGGGTTCACGGACCGGGACGAGTTTTTCGCGTTCATGAGGCGTGAGCACCGCCGCTCGGCATGAGTTGGAGCGTCATCGTCGGACCTGACGCAGAAGGAGATCTTGACCGCCCGGGGCGAGGCCGAACGCATGGCCATCAGCGAGGAGCTCTGGACGTGGGTCGACCAAGGCCCGCCCAGAGCCTCACCACGGGGGATCGCCGGCGTTGAGGCCTACGAGGATGAGCTGTCCTGTGGGTTCGGCGTCGTGTACATCGCTGACGAGGCGCAGCACTACGTCGCGGTGTTACGGATTCGCCGGCGATAGCGCTCGTCGCGCGGTCGTGCCTGGAGGAGTTTGCGGCTTCCGTGTCCCGGGCGACGGTGAAGTACCGGCCTGCCTTCACGGCGCCACGCCCGCGGCGGGCATCGTCGGAGGCGTCGAGCAGCGACAGCTGATCGTTGGAGCCGAGACCGCGGCCTCGGGTGTCGCGCAGAGCCGAGGCCCGGCGAGAACCCGCGGCCGACGCGCCACCTGAGTCGTTCTCTATGTCGTTCGTCGCCGGATACTCACTACCGTCCGTGTCCGCGCGTACCGGATACGGACACGTCTCGGTGTCCACGTATACCGGACACGTGGTGGCCGTGTCCGGCTGTACTTGGATACCGGGACGCGTCGACGTGCATTCGGTGAATGACCGGCTGGTGGCCGCCGATTTGCGGGGGGGGACTCAGCAGGACCGCAGCCTGAGCCCGGCGACGACCCCCGGGTTCGGCGCCCGGGCCTGGCCGACCAGCAGGGCGATGGCGTCGGCTCCTTGTTGGGAAGCGGTGCGCAGAAAGGTCATGACCCGGCCCTGAGTCTCGGCTCCCCGGTCGCTGCGGTTGCCGCCCCACACCTTGCGGTTCACGACTGCCGGCCTCACACCCTGCTCGCCCCGCCAGTTGGTGGCGTCGACGCCATCGGTGGTGAGGAAGGTGAACAGGGCATGGCGTTCGTGGCGGAGGTGCTTGACCAGGCGGCGGTTGGCGTCGTGGGGATGGGCCCGCTCGAACAGCAGGTCCAAGCGCTCGCCGATGTCGGCGGCGGCTTTGGCCCGGCCGCGGGCATTCAGGTCCCGGGCGTCGAGGGCCTCGGTCAGCAGGTCGGCGATCAGGCGGGGCGTGGCCCGGGCCCAAGCGGGCTGATCCTCGATCATCTCGTGGCACCGCCGCAGGAGGTGGGCGATGCAGGTCTGATGCGTCGCCTTCTCGTAGCTGTTGTAGACGACCCAGCCGTCACGCACGATGGTCCCGGCGTAGTCAGCGGGCACCAGGCCGGTGGCCGCATCGAAGTCCCGGTCCTCGGCCACGTCGTAGATCGTGGCGTCGTCGGTGGCGGCCACCCACAGCCATGCCTTGTGGCCGCCGATCCGCCAGCCCGTCTCGTCCATCGTCACCGCCGGGGCGGCGGCCACGTGGGCCTTGATGGCGTTGTGGGTGGGGACCAGGTCGGTGCCCGTCGAGGCCGACGACGAGCAGATGGCGCCGGCGGTGACGCCGATGCCGAGGCGGCCGAGCAGGGCCGAGCACTTCCCGAAGCTGAGGCCCAGCCCGTAGTGCAACCATGTGGCCCAGGCCATGGCCCGGGGGCCGACTTGGGAGCCGGCTGCCCCCAGGGCATCGGAGACCTGTTCGGGGTGGCGTCCCTGGACTCGCTTGCCGCACGAACCGCAGCGCCGCACGTGCACCTTGAACACCGTCGTCACCGGCCGAGGCTCAGGCAGCTCGGTCTGGTACTGCTCGGCGATGCGCTCGGGCTCCGTCGTCCCACCGCAGGCCGGGCACACTTCGGGAGCGGGAGCATCGAGCTCACGGTCGACGTCGGTCGGTGCCATGCGATGGCCGTGGCGGCCGTGACCCTTGCCCCGCTTGCGCCCCGGCCGGGCGGGCTCGTCGTTCGGCTCACCCTTGGAGAACGGCGCTGCCTGGCGCTTCGAGGCCCGATGGATCTCCTCCACCAGCCGCTCCAGCTGCGTCACGCGAGCGCGCAGTCGCTCGTTCTCGACGACCAGTTCGTCGTAGCTCGGTCGACGCTCCGACCCCCCGGACGAAGCGTCCTCTCGGTCCTGCACCGGGGCCTCCCGTTGACGGCCCCCCTCTTCGCAGGCACGAAGTTACAAGCGTGTCGTTTTCAGGTGGTGGACCCCGCTAACCAAGTACGTCCGGCTTTACCGGACACGGAGGCTCGGCGGGAGATCAGGGGAACTCGTAGATGCAGCACCCGAACCGTCCGTCATCCTCGCTTTCCCGCGGTCGGCGGGCAGCACCCCGGCAGACTGCGAGGCGACGCAATGCCCGAGCGGCGGTGTCCGTGCTGATGCCCAACCTGACCGCCAACCGGCGGCGGGGTGGTGGCCACGCCCATGACGTCGTCCTTATCGGGGCATGCGTCCCAGCGGAGATCGGTCGGTATCGCGCCCACGTCGTAGGATCCACAGCTCGGCGTAGCGCCCGCTCACGCTCGCGGGCCGAGTCGTTACGGATGTCGCCGGCCCTACGCCCATCGTCGGCGGCTGCGGCCGTTCTGTCGATCGATGGGGGGGTGGTGTAGTCGCGCGCCCGCCGCCGCCACGCTCGGCTCGATCGACCCGCCCGCCGGCATCTGGTCCCCGATCCAGAAAAAGAATCCTGATGGCTTCCGCTTTCCCCTCGGGGTCGCCCCCACACGGCTCGCACGCCCAGGAGAGACGGAGCCTGCAGATGTGACCCACGGCGCCGTGCCACACCCGTGCCACACGCAGCGGAAAACAGGGCGCAACAGGGGTCATCAGGGGACAGCAGCGGCTAGTCCCGAAGTGGGCTGTGACCTGCGGTTTTGCGCAAAAACGGTGGTGGAGGTGACCGGACTCGAACCGGCGACTTCTACGTTGCGAACGTAGCGCTCTACCGACTGAGCTACACCCCCGCCGGACCGCTCGAGGATACCCCTTCGCCGCTCGGCGGCCGTGAGCCGGCAGCAAGGCGACTCTCGATGGCCTCTTGGAGGCGGGCCTGCAACACGGTGGTCGTGAGGTCGCCCCTGGTGCGCTCCAGCACGGCCCGAAGGGCGTCGGTCGTGCGGCGCAGGCCGCCGGTGACGGCGTCGGGGAAGTCGATGGCCACCAGGCTGTCGTAGACGTCGTTCATCACTGCCAGCAGGTACTCACCCCGGCGTAGGTCACCTTGGCGCAGGCGGTCGAGAATGTGGCGGCGCAGCTCGCTGGCCGCCTCGGCCAGGCCATTGAGCCAGGCCGCCGCGGCCACGCCCAGGTCGGAATGGGAGGGAAGGGCGGAGCCGGTGATGAGGGCAGCGGTGATGCGGGCTTCGGCGTACTCCTTCTCTGCATCGTGCAGGGGCCCCGCCGCGGCGAGGATGGGGAAGGGGACCAGGGATGCGTGGGCCACAGCCAGGGCAGTGCCGGCTTCGTCGGCCAGGGCGGCGGCCGCCTCGGTCTCGGCTCGGTGGGTAGCCCTGATGGCGTTGCCGCACGCGCGGATCACCCGCCGGCAGGCAGCCAGGGCCGTCTCCCGGGCGTCGTGGGCCGCTCCCAACTCCTGGCGAACTACTTGGGCCAAGCTGTCGAGCTCGGTGGCGCGGCTGCCCGGCAGCGCGGGCGGCGGCTCCACCGGTAGCTACCGGTTAGTTGCCGAGCGGCGCAGCAGCGCCGGTTCTATCGGGCGAGTGCCCGGGAGGAAGCGAACCTTCATCTCCTGCTCGGCGACCACCGTTCGCTGGCGGATCAGCAGGGCCACGTAGGCCACGAGCAGGACGTCGACGACGAGGTTGACGTAGAGAAGGACCCGCAGCGGGGGCAGCAGCCCCAGGGCCAGGGTGGCGGCAGCAGAGCCCAGGAGGGCGACGAACACGTCGCGGCGCCGGCGCAGGGTTCGGGCCCTGGCGGTGGGGAGGCCGGCGGCCACGAAGGCCTGGCGGGCCACAGGCCGGGGCCCCTTGGCCGCGGCGAGCGACCGGCGGGCGGCCAGGGAGGTGACGCCCGGCGACGTCGGGGTCATGTAGGCGGGGGGTCTGGGGGCGGCGAGGCTACGAGCAACCCCGGGCCGGGTGCGGCGGAGGGTGGCCAGCTGGCGCCGGAAGGCACTGATGGAGTCGGCCGGTCTGCCTTCGGTGCGGGAACGCACCATCGGGGGGACCAAGAACGCGATCCAGAGGATGCCCAGGACAACCAGGAACAAAAGCGCCACGCTCCCTCGACCTGCCTTTTCTTGTCAGGGACCGTATAGGAACGGCCCGCGCGGATCGTGGATGGTTGCTCTCGGGCGCCGCCGCCCGGGGCACCCTTCCTATCAGGCTGCCTCAGGGGAGGCAAGCGGTGCAGGTCAGGCCTGGTCGCCTCTGCGGTAGGTGCCGGAGCGGCCGCCCGTCTTCTCCCAGAGCGCCAGCTCGCCCACCACCATGGAGCGGTCGACCGACTTGCACATGTCGTAGATGGTGAGGGCGGCGACGGCGCAAGCCGTCATGGCTTCCATCTCCACCCCCGTGCGGTCGACGGTGTCGACCTGGGACTCCACCTCTACGTGGTCGTCGGCCACCGTGAAATTCACGTAAACCCCTCCGACCAGCAGGGGGTGGCAGAGGGGGATGAGGTTGGACGTGACCTTGGCCGCCTGGATCCCGGCCACTCTGGCCACGGCCAGGACATCGCCCTTGGCAATGGCGTTGCTGGCGATCTTGTAGGTGGTGTCGGGGTGCATCATCACCTTGCAGCGGGCCAGGGCCCGCCGGTGGGTCGACTCCTTGGGGGTGACGTCGACCATGCGAGCACGCCCGAGGGGGTCTAGATGGGTAAGCCCCCGATCGGACACGCCCCGAAGTGTAGGTCAGCCGCCGATCTGGCTCATGCTGCGAGCGGGGCGCGTGAAGTGGACCTGGCCGATGGAGTGGCCGGCCCACTTGCGCCCGACGTCGGCGGCGATGGCCGACGCCAGGTCGTCGTCGGTGCCGCCGCCCCGCAGCACGGCCCGCAGGTCGGTTTCGGCCACCGCGAACAGGCAGTTGCGGAACATACCCTCGGCGGTGAGGCGGACCCTGTCGCAGCTACCGCAGAAGTTGGACGTGACGCTGCCGACCACGCCCAGCTCGCCGCCGCCGTCGAGGTAGCGCCAACGCTGGGCGGGCGCCGACCCGCGGCCGTCGACGGCCTCTATTGGCCACACCGCCCCGACGGCGGCCACCACCTCGGCCGCGGGCACGACGTCGGGCGCCGACCACGCCTCGTCGGCGTCGAGGGGCATGAACTCGATGAAGCGCACCACCACACCCTTGTCCCGGCCGAAAGCGGCGAAGTCGACGATCTCGTCGTCGTTGACGCCGCGCATGAGCACGCAGTTGACCTTCACCGGCGTCAGGCCCGCGTCGAGCGCCGCGTCCACGCCGTCGAGCACCTGGGGGAGCGAGTCGCGCCGCGTGAGCGAGCGGAATCGGTCGGCGCGCAGCGAGTCGCACGAGATGTTCACCCGACAGAGGCCTGCTCGGCGCAGCCGCTGTGCTAGGAGCGAGAACGTCGTGCCGTTGGTGGTGAGCGACAGGTCGACGCCCAGCGGTGACAGGCCGGCCACCAGCTCGTGCAGGTCAGCCCTCACCGTGGGTTCCCCGCCGGTGAGGCGGATGCTGGTGAAGCCGAAGCGCTCGACGCACACCCGGGCGACCCTGGTGATCTCCTCGAAGCTGAGCAAGTCGGACCGGTCCAGCCAGTCGAGGCCCTCGGCCGGCATGCAGTAGCGGCAGCGGAGGTTGCAGCGGTCGGTGACCGAGATGCGCAGGTCGCGCACCCGCCGCCCGAATGGGTCTACTAGCGCGTCCACGCCCACAACCTACGCCAGCAGCATGACTTCCACGTCATCACCGGCAGGCACGCCATCGCCGTCGGGGACGACGGCCAGGGCGTTGGCCCGCGCCATGGCGGCCAGCATGTGCGAGCCCTGGCCGCCCGACGACCGCACGTGCCAGCGCCCGTCACCATCCTGGGTTGCCACCATGCGCAGCAGGTGGAGCTTGCCGTCGCGGCGGCGCACGAGCGCCTCGTCGGCCACCGCCGTCACCCGGGGACGGTCAAGGGCTCCATGGCCCATCATCTGGCGCAGGGCAGGGCGGGCGAACAGCTCGAACGACACCATCGACGACACCGGGTTGCCGGGAAGGCCGAACACCGGCGTGGAGCCGATCAGGCCGAAGGCCAGGGGCTTGGCCGGGCGCACCGCCACCTGCCACCACTGCATGGACCCCAGGCGGTCGAGCACCGCCTTCATGTAGTCGAAGTCGCCCACGCTCACTCCGCCGCTCGTTACCAGGGCGTCGCAGCGCGCGACGCCGTCGGCCACGGCCGCGGCCAGGGAGCCCTCGTCGTCGGCGGCCAGGCCCAGGTCGACAGGCTCGCATCCCGCCTCTGCCACGAGGGCCACCAGCGTGGGCCGGTTGGAGTCGCGGATCTGGCCGGGCCGCAGCGGCCCTCCCCCGTCCACCAGCTCGTCTCCGGTGGACAGCACGCCTACCCGGGCCCGGGGTACCACCATGACCCTCTCCCTGCCGATGCTGGCCAGCACGCCCAGGTGCCCGGGCCCGAGCACGGCGCCCGGCCCGAGGACGCGCTGGCCGGCAGCCAGGTCGCTGCCGGCGGCGCGCACGTGATCGCCCACCGAAGTGACCACGTCCACCTCGACCCCGGTTCCGCCATCGAGGGCCCGGGTGTGCTCCACCATGACTACCGCGTCGGCGCCTGCGGGCATGGGTGCCCCGGTCATGATGCGCACCGCCTGGCCGGTTCCCACCGTGACCCGGGGCGGCGCGCCCGCGGCCAAGGTGTCCACCACGTCGAGGCGGACCGGTGCCCCCGCGGTGTCGGCGGCCCGCACCGCATAACCGTCCATGGCGGTGTTGGCGAAGGGGGGCACGTCCTCGGTCGAGACCACCGCCTCGGCACTGACACAGCCACGGGCGTCACCCCGGGCTACGCCGCGGGGGGCCAGTGGCGCGCAGACGGCGAGGATCTGGCGACGGGCTTGGTCGACCGGGATCACACCAGCTTCTTGCGGGCCACCAGCTCGGCGACGAAGTCGCGGAAGCCGGGTCCGAGGTCGTCACGCTCGATGGCCAGCTCCACCGTGGCCCGCAGGTAGTCGAGCTTGTCTCCGATGTCGAACCGGCCGTGCTCGAACACGTGGCCGTAGATGGTCTGTTCCCCCAACAGCAGAGCCATGGCGTCGGTGAGCTGGATCTCCCCACCGGCACCGGGGCCGACGCGGTCGAGGGCATCGAATATCTCGGGGGTGAACACGTAGCGGCCCATCACCGCCAGGTTGGACGGGGCGTCCTCGGGCCGGGGCTTCTCCACGATGTCGAGCACCCGCACCAGGTTCTCGTCGACGTGCTCCGGCCTCACACAGCCGTAGGACGAGATCTCCGAGCGGGGGAACTCCTTGACCGCCACCACCGAGCGCCCGTAGCGCTCGTACACGTCGAGCATGTCGGAGAGCACGCCGGACTCGCCGGTCATTATGTCGTCGCCCAGCATCACCGCGAAGGGCTCCCCGCTGACGTGCTCGCGGGCCGCGGACACGGCGTGGCCCAGGCCCCGAGGCTCTCCCTGGCGCACATAGTGGATGTCGGCCATGTCGGCGATCTGGCGCATCTCGGCCAGCAGCTCCAGCTTGCCCGATGCCTCCAGGTAGTGCTCGAGCTCGAACGAGCGGTCGAAGTGGTCTTCGAGAGACCGCTTCCCCCGACCGGTGATGATGAGGATGTCGCGCAGGCCGGCCTTCACCGCTTCCTCCACCACGTACTGGATGGCGGGTTTGTCGACGACCGGCAGCATCTCTTTGGGCTGGGCCTTCGTGGCGGGAAGGAAGCGGGTTCCCAGGCCGGCGGCGGGGATGACGGCCTTGCGTACCACGTGCTTCATGGCGCCATGGTAGGGGCCGGCCTGCGTGGCCCGAACGCAGTGCCGGCCTGCGTGGCCCGAACGCAGTGCCGGCCTGCGTGGCCCGAACGCAGTGCCGGAATGCCTCCGCCGCTAGACTCGTTGTTCCTGCCAAAGACGTCCCGACCAATGGCGGAGGCCATCCACCGAAAATGCCTACCTACGAGTACGCGTGCAAGTCGTGCGGGGAGCACCTCGAGGTCGTCCAGTCGTTCAAAGAAGACGCCCTCACCACCTGCCCGGCTTGCGGCGGGGTGCTGCGCAAGGTGTTCGGGTCGATCGGCATCGCGTTCAAGGGCAGCGGCTTCTACCGCACCGACAGCCGCGGTGGCGCCACCAAGAAGGAGTCCGACAAGGACAAGGGCGCGGACAAGCCCGCGGCCAAGGACAAGGCGGACAAGGCCGACAAGGCCACGGGTGATAAGGCCAAGGGTGACAAGGGCGACAAGGCGGCGGCCTCGCCCACCAAGGCCGACTCCAAGACCAAGGCGCCGCAGGCCGCCGCATCTTCAGGCTGACGCGGCGACTGTGCCACTGCCAACGGCGGAGATCGGGGTCTTCGGCGGCACCGGGTTCTACCGCTTCGGTGACCGCCTCACCGAGGTGGCGGTGCAGACCCCGTACGGCGCGCCGTCGGCCCGGGTGGCGGTGGGTGAGCTCGACGGCCGACGGGTGGCGTTCGTGGCCCGCCATGGGGCCAACCACGAGGTGCCCGCCCACCGGGTGAACTACCGGGCCAACCTGTGGGCGCTGCGGTCGTTGGGGGTGACCCGCATCCTTGCTCCGTGCTCGGTGGGTTCCCTGCGCGCCGATGTCAAGCCCGGTGACTTCGTGATCTGTGACCAGTTGGTCGACCGCACCAGGGGCCGGGTCGACACTTTCTTCGACGGCCCGGTGCCTGCCCACGTCTCGTTCGCCGACCCCTATTGCGCCGAGCTGCGGGCGGTGTCCATGGCGGCCGCAGGGGCCGAGGGGATCGTCGCCCACCCGACGGGCACGGTCGTGGTGATAGGTGGCCCGCGGTTTTCCACCCGGGCCGAGTCGCGCTGGTTCGCCGCCGCCGGCTGGGACGTGGTGAACATGACTCAGTACCCCGAGGCGGTGCTGGCCCGGGAGCTGGGCATGTGCTACGCGGGCATCGCCCTGGTCACCGACTACGACGCCGGCCTGGAGGGTGTCGCGGGCTCGGCGGCCGTCACCATGGACGAGGTGTTCCGGGTACTGGGCGACAACGTGGAGCGAGTGCAGCGCCTGATCGCCGCGGCCCTGCCGGGGATACCGGCCCGGCGCTCGTGTGCCTGCGGGCCGGCACTGGACCCGGGCTCGTTGTCGCCCTAACCTGGCGTAGCTCACATCGCTTCCCCCTCAGCAGTCATGAACGCTGAGGAGCCCCCGTGCGCCTGCACCGCCTGTCCCGGTCGCCGTTGTTCTTCTGGGCCGTCGTCGCCGCCCTGGCATTGCTCACCGCCGCCGTGGTCGGCCATCTGGTGAGCCGGGCGCGGGCCGAAGCGGCCCGCTACGGGTCGGTCCGCACGGTGGTGGTGGTCACCGCTCCCGTCGAAGCCGGCGCCGTCGTGCGCCCCGACGACGTGAGCGTGCGCACCGTGCCCGCCGCCTTCCTGCCCGAGGGATGGATGGGCTCGACTGACGAGGTGGTGGGCCGCACGGTCGTCGTCCCCCTGTTCGGAGGCCAGGCCGTGGTACGCGCCAACCTGGCTCCTTGGGGGCTGAGGGGCATAGCCGCTCTCCTGCCCCCAGGCACCCGAGCGGTGGCCGTGCCCACGGGAGCGGCCAGCCCGCCGGTGCGCAAGGGCGACGTTGTCGACGTGTTGGCCACCTTCGACCCCCCGGCCGGGGGTGATGGCGACCCCACGTTCCCGGTGGCCCTCGCCGCCCCCGTGGTCGACGTCGGCCAGGAGTCGGCCACCGTGGCCGTGACTCCCTCCGAGGCGGCCAAGGTGGCCTACGCCGTGGTCCGGGGGGCGGTGACGCTGGCCGTCACCGCCGGCCCCGCCGGCCCAGCGAGCCCAGTCGGCTCCGCCGGCCCAGCCGGCGTCACTCCCCGCTGAGAGCCAGGTCGTCTACCACCAGGGTGACGCCGGCAGCCGACCCGGGCAGCCATTCGAGGTCGGACCCCACCGCCGCCACGTCGTGGAGCATGCGTTGCAGCGTCGACGCCACGGTGGCCTCCCGAACGGGCTCGGCCGGGGCACCGCCGCGCACCATCAGCCCGGAGATGCCCACGGAGAGGTCACCGCTCACCGGGTTGGCGCCCGAGTGCAATCCGGTCACCGACTGCACCAGCAGGCCCTCGCCGAAGTCGGCCAGGAGCTGTTCGTGGGTGCGCTCGCCTGGCACCAGGGTGAGGGCGCGGGTGCCCACTCCGGGCGTGGCCTTGAAGCCGCCCCGCACGGCCGAACCGGTGGACGCCTTGCCGGCCCGGCGCCCGCTGTAGCTGTTGTGGAGGAAGCCCGCCACCACCCCGGCGTCGAGTAGCACGTTGGGGCGGGTGGCCAGGCCCTCGGCGTCGTAGCGACCGGCTCCGTAGGCTTTGGGATCAGTGGGGTCGTCGACCAGGGTGAGCATGGGCGCCCCTACCTTCTGGCCCTCGCGGCCCGCAAACATGGAGCGGCCCTTGAGCACGGCCTCACCGGAAAAGGCCTGGGAGACGAGCCCGAGCAGCGATGCGGTGACGACGGGCTCGAACAAGACGGTGAGGCGGCGCGACCGTGGTTTGCGGGCACCGAGCAGGCGGGTGGCCCGCTCGACAGCGTCGGCGGACGCCTTGGCCACGTCGAGACCAGATGGGTCGCGGGCCACGGAGTAGCCGTACCCCGTCTGCGTCTCCATACCGTCGGTGGCCATGGCGTCGACGTACACCGAGCACGCCGTGCGCCGGCTGGAAGCCCGGATGCCCTCGCTGGAGGCAACTGCCGCCTCTGAGCTGGAATCGCCGTAGCTGGCGGTCTCCACCCCTCGGATGCGGGGGTCGAGGGCCCGAGTAGCTCGCTCCAGGTCCAGGGCCAGGGCCACCTTGTCTTGCGGTGGGAACCTGGCCAGGTCGTCGGACCATAGGTCTATCGCCGGGGGCACCACGCCGTCGGGCTCGGGCAGGCCGGCCAGCTCGTCGACGGTGGCGAAAGCGGCGTTGTCGCGCGCCTCGGCCAGGGTTTCGGCCGCGACTGCGGGGTCGAGGGATGCCGCGTAGGCGAACCCGAGGCGTCCGCCCGCCACCACCCGGATCCCGATGCCGGCGGTGTCCGCCGACGACAGCGACTCCACGTCGCCCCCGAAGGCCCGCACCTCGGTGTGGTGCGATCGAGCGGCGTAGGCCTCCACCGCCTCACCGTCTCCCGCCCAGCTAGCCACCTGCTCGACCAGTGCCAGTAGGTCCGGTTCCGGCCCGCTCACCGGTGTTGCCCACACCTCGCCGAGCAACCTCTGGTTGCGAGGCGAAGACTCATCGTGCGGTGCCGCCGACGGTCATGGCTGCCACCCGCAGCGTCGGCTGCCCGGCGGACACGGGCACGCCTTGGCCGTCCTTGCCACAGGTGCCGGCCCAGGTGTCGAAGTCGTTTCCCACCGCGTCGATGGCCTTCAGTACCTCAGGCCCGTTGCCGATGAGGTTGGCGGCCCGCACCGGGTGGGTGACCTGGCCGTTCTCGATCATGTAGGCCTCGGTCATGCCGAACACGAAGTCTCCGGTGGTCGTGTTCACCTGGCCCCCGCCCAGCTGCACGCAGTAGATGCCGTGGGGGGTCTGGCGAATGATCTCGTCGGGGTCGTCCTCGCCGGCCAGCACGTAGGTGTTGGTCATGCGCACCATCGGCAGGTGCTGGTAGCTCTGGCGCCGGCCGTTGCCCGACGACTCACGGCCTTCCTTGCGCGCCCGCAAGAAGTCCCACATGTAGTCGGTGAGCTCGCCGCCCTCGATGAGGGTGTTGCGCCGGGCCGGGTGGCCCTCGTCGTCGATGGCGTAGGTGCCCCACTCCCGGGCATAGGTGCCGTCGTCGACGAGGGTCACCAGGGGGCTGGCCACCTGGTGGCCCACCTGACCCCGGAAGACCGAGGCAACCTTGGCCACCAGGTCGGCTTCCAGGCCGTGGCCGCATGCCTCGTGGAACAAGACCCCGCCGGCGCCGCGCTTGAGCACCACGGCAAGCGTGCCCGTGGGGGCAGGGCGGGCCGAGAGCATGGCCAGCGCCCGGCGGGCAGCGGTGCGAGCGACCTCCTCCACGCTGACGTCGTCGTAGAGCTCGAAGCCCACCGTGGCTCCGGGGCCCTCGTAGCCCGTCTGCATGCCGGTGTCACCGGCCGCCACCGCCTGCACCATGAACCTCGTACGTACCTGGTCGTCGGAGGCGAGAAGGCCGTCGCTGTTGGCCACCAGGATGCGCCGCCGGCTGTCGGCGTAGGAAACCGAGACCTGGTGCACCGCGCCGCCTTCGGACCGGGCCGCGTCGTCGGCCCGCCTGAGCAGCTCCACCTTGGCCGCCTTGGGGACGTCGGAGGGCAGGATCTGCACCTGGCCGGCGCGCCGCTCGAGTGGTGTCGCCCCTGACGGGCTGGTGAGGGCAACTTCGCGCACCCCTCCTCCGCCTCCCCGGGCGGCGGCCCCCGCGGTTTGCGCCGCCGTTGCCAGCCCCACCTCGGTGAGGTCGGACGTGTGGGCGAACCCGGTGGTGTCGCCCCGGACCACCCGGATCCCGGCCCCTCGATCGCGACCCGAAGAAAGCTCTTCGACCCTGGCGTCGTCGAGCCGGGCCGAAGTCGAGCGACGGTCCTCGGCGAACACCTCGGCGAAGTCGCCCCCGTCGCGCAGGGCGACTGCGAGCACACGCTGGGCCATGGCGTCGTCGATCATCGGGGCCTCCAAGGGGCCGGGGCGTCGCCCCGTGGACGATCCATGGTAGGGGAGCCCCACTGCCGGGGCTCGCGTAGTCTCTCCTGTCTGGACGAGCAAAGGGCTGGCCGCTGGCGGAAGGGGATGCTGGCGCTGCGGATCGTGGTGAGCGCAGCGATGCTGGCATTCCTGTCGACGCGCGTCCACCTGTCGTCGCTGTTGCCCGACAACCAGACCTCGACCATTCCGTGGCTGGTCACGGCCATGGCCGTCTGGTTCGTGGCCGTGGTGGCCTCGGTAGTCCGCTGGCAGCAGGTGCTGGCAGCGCTGGACCTGCGCACTCCTCTGCCGCCGCTCCTGTCGCACACCCTGGCCGGCATGTTCGTCGCCAACTTCCTGCCCTCCACCGTGGGCGGCGACGTCCTACGGGTGATGAGGCTCTCTTCGGGCACGGGTGAGGCGCCCCGATCGTTCGCCTCAGTGGTGATCGACCGTCTCACCGGTGTCCTGGTACTGCCCCTCATCACCCTGGTGGCCCTGGCCACCCATCCCGCCCTCCTGCATCTGGGAACGGCCAGCCGCCTGGCCGTCGTCCTATCGCTGGGGAGCCTGGCTGCCCTGGCCGCGGTGCTGGCGGTGGCGGCCAGCCCTGGTGCCGGGGGCCGCCTGGCCGGCCACGAGAGCTGGCTGCGTTTCCTCGGTGCTGTGCACATCGGGGTCGACCGTATGCGCCGGCGCCCTGCCGCTGTTGCCGCTGCCCTCGGCACGGCACTCGCCTACCAGCTCACCGTGGTCGTGGCTGCCTTCGCCGCCTCCCGGGCTCTCGGCATCACCGTGGGATGGGCACCGATGCTGGCCTTCGTGCCGGTAGTGGCCATCGCCCAGGTGCTGCCCATCTCGGTGGGGGGCCTGGGATTGCGTGAGGCGGCACTGGTGCTGCTCCTCCACCCTCTGGGTGTGCCCACCGCCAAGGCCACCGCCCTGGGCCTCCTGCTTTACGCCATCAACCTGGTGGTGAGCCTGCTGGGCGCTCCCTCGTTCGCGGTGCGGTCTGGAAACAACCGGGCTGCGGTGTCCAGCCGGTGACCCGGGCCGTGCCCGCCGGCGCCGCCATGGCCCCCTCCATGTGGCTCGACGAGGGCCCGGCGCGCCCTCGCCGGGGCTTGCGGTGGTGGAAGGAGGTGCTCGCCGCTGCCATCTTCTATGCCGTCTACAGCGTCATCCGCAACACTCAGGGCTCGGCGTCGGTGTCGCGCGACCTGGCCTTCCGCAACGCCCGTCGGGTGATCGACCTGGAACGGCTTCTCGGCCTTTACCACGAGCGAGCCGTCCAGCATCTGTTCGTGAGCAGCGGTGCGATCATGTCGCTCTGGAACCTGTTCTACGGCACCTTCCATTTCTTCGTCACCATCGGTGTGCTGGTGGTGCTCTTCCGCGCCCATCCCGACCGTTACCGCAAATGGCGCAACGTGCTGGCTGCCACCACCGCTATCGCCCTGGTGGGTTTCGCCGTCTACCCGCTGATGCCGCCCCGGCTGTTGCCCTCGACCTACGGGTTCGTCGACAGCTTGAAGCGGTACGGGAGCCTGTGGTCTTTCGACTCGACGGCCATGCACAAGGTGTCCAACCAGTTCGCAGCCATGCCCAGCCTGCACTTCGCCTGGTCGCTGTGGAGTGCCTGCGCCCTGGTTCCTGCCCTGCGCCGAACCTGGGGCCGGGTCGTGGCCGCTCTGTACCCCTTCGCCACCCTGTGCGCCATCGTGATTACCGCCAACCATTTCGTGCTCGACGCGGTCGCGGGAGCAGCGGCGCTGGCTGGGGGAGTGATGTACGCAACCGCCACCTCGGGTGCGCTCGGGCGAGTGCGGGCCCGCCGGCGGGCAGCGTCTCCGGCCTGAGGAACCGGTCATCCGCAAGGGCGCCCGGTGGCGAACCGCCTAACGTGACGCTGTTCCCGTCGGCGCAGAGGAGGGCCGTGCAAGTGGTCTCGGCAACGATGCAGGCACCCCCGAGCCTCGGGGTCATCGCCTCTCGCGTCGACGAGCGAATCGCCCGCCTGCTCGACGACGAGCTGAGCCGGTGGTCCGTCGCCGATCCAGAGCTGGCCGGGCCCCTCAGCGCCCTGCGCGACCTGGTGGGTGCGGGTGGCAAACGCCTGCGGCCGGCCTTCTGCCACTGGGCTTTCATCGGTGCCGGTGGCGACCCCCGCGACCCGCTGGTGGTCGACGGCGGGGGGGCCCTGGAGCTTCTCCACACCTTCGCCCTCATCCACGACGACATCATGGATGGCTCGGCTACCCGCCGGGGCGCCGACACCGTCCACGTGACCTTCGAAGCCCGCCACGCGGTGGAGGGTTGGCGGGGCGAGGGCCGCCGCTTCGGTGAAGGCGTCGCCATCCTCGTCGGCGACCTGGCTTTCGTGTACGCCGACCACCTGCTGGCGGGCTCCCCGCCCGCGGCCATCAAGGTGTTCACTGAGCTGCGACTCGAGGTGAACGTGGGCCAGTACCTCGACCTGGTCGGCACCGCCCGGGGGAGGGTCGGCGAGACCGAGGCCCGTCGCATCTCCCGGTACAAGTCGGGCAAGTACACGGTCGAGCGGCCCCTGCACCTGGGAGCCGCCCTGGCCGGGTGCCTCGACGACCTGGCTGGCCCCTTCTCCGCCTATGGCCTGCCCCTCGGCGAGGCCTTCCAGATGCGAGACGACCTGCTCGGGGTCTTCGGCGACGCCTCCGTCACGGGCAAGCCGGTGGGGGAGGACCTGCGGGAGGGCAAGCCCACGGTGTTGTTCGCCACCGCCGTGGCGGGGGCCAGCGGTGCCGCCGCCCGGGTGCTCGGCCGCTACGGGGCCGCCGACCTCGACGACGACGAGGTGGCCGCTCTGCAGGAGGTGCTGGTGGGAACGGGCGCAGTCGATGCCGTGGAGACGGCCATAGACCACCTGGTGGACGAGGCCGTCTCCGCCCTCGATCGTGCGACGATCACATCCGAGGCGCGCGCCGCACTCGTCGACCTCGCTCACTATGTGGCTGGCCGCGATCGCTAGCGTGGCCCGATGAGGGTGCGCCCGAGAGTGTGTCCGTGAGGGTGGCCGTGGTCGGTGCCGGGTTGGGTGGGCTGTCGGCCGCCTGCCACCTGGTGGGACGGGGCCACGAGGTGGTCGTGTTGGAGCGGGCTGACGTGCCCGGCGGACGCGCCGGGCTGTGGGACGTCGGCGGCTACCGCTTCGACACGGGGCCGAGCGTGCTCACGATGACCGGGCTGATCGCCGACACGTTCAGGGCCGCCGGCGCCGACATGGCCGAGCACCTCACTCTCATGCCCGTCGACCCCATGTACCGGGCGTGCTTCGCCGACGGCACCGTGATCCACGTGCGCCACGGCCGCGAAGCCATGTCCGCCGAGATCCACCAGACGTGCGGGGCAGGTGAGGCGGCCGCCTTCGGCCGGTTCTGTGACTGGCTCACCGACCTTTACCGCCTCGAGCTGCCCAACTTCATCGACCGCAACTTCGACTCGGTCCTGTCGATCGCCCGGCCCCTGCGCCCGCTGCTGTCGCTCGTGCGCCTGGGCGGCTTCAAGAAGCTGGCCAGCGCGGTGAGCTCCTACTTCGCCGACGAGCGCCTCCAGCGCCTGTTCTCGTTCCAAGCCATGTACGCCGGGTTGTCCCCGTTCGACGCCCTAGCCCTGTACTGCGTCATCACCTACATGGACACCGTGGAGGGCGTGTACTTCCCCGTCGGGGGCATGCACGCCGTCCCCCGCGGCCTGGCTGCAGCGGCCGCCAAGGCGGGCGCCACCCTTCGCTACGGCGTAACCGTCGAGGCGGTGACCCGCTCGTCGTCCGGGGTGACGGGCGTGGCTCTGGCCGGCGGGGAGACCGTGGCCGCCGACGCCGTCGTGCTCAACCCCGACCTGCCCTACGCCTACCGCGACCTGCTCGGCGACGTCGCCGCGCCGCGCGTGGCCCGCAGGGGCCACTACTCACCGTCGTGCGCGGTGTGGCTGGCGGGTGTGAAGGGGTCGTTACCCGAGGGCGCGACCCACCACAACATCCATTTCGGGCACCAGTGGGCGGAGTCGTTCGACGCGTTGTTGAAGCGGGGGGAGACCCAGCCCGACCCCTCCATCCTGGTGACCAGCCCCACCGTGTCTGACCCGTCGCTCGCCCCCGAAGGGCGTACGTCGATCTATGTGCTCGAACCCACGCCCAACCTCGATGGGAACGTCAACTGGGTTGCCCGCCGCGACCTCTTCAAGGCCGGCTTGGTCGAGCGAGTGGCGGCTCTGGGTTATCCCACCGACGCCGAGGTGGAGCGCTTCGTCGACCCCGCCGACTGGGAGCGCCAGGGCATGGCTCGGGGCACGCCGTTCGCTCTGGCCCACAACTTCTTCCAGACCGGGCCGTTCCGGCCCAACAACGTCGACAAACGATTGCCCGGTGTGGTGTTCGTGGGCTCGGGCACAGTGCCGGGCGTGGGCGTGCCCATGGTGTTGCTGTCGGGCCGGCTCGGCGCCGAGCGGGTCGACGAGCTGGCGGCCTCCCCCAGGAGCTAGCTGGTGACGGTCACCCTCGAGGAGTCGTATGCCCGCTGCCGGGAGCTCAATCGCCGTTACGGCACCACCTACTACTGGTCGACAGCCCTGCTGCCGAAGGTCAAGCGCCATCATGTGCACGCCCTCTACGGCTTCTGCCGCTACGCCGACGAGATAGTGGACAATGTTGGCCGCCCCGGCGGGGCCCCAACCCCGCCTCCTCGCCGAAGATGGGGCCCCTTCCCCATCCGGCGCAGTGACGTTGAGCCGGCCGCCACGCCGTCCGAGCGCCAGGCCGCGCTGGCCGACTTCGGCGAGCGCTTCTTCGCCGATCTGGACGCGGGGCGCTCCGACGATCCCGTGCTCAAGGCGGTGTGCCACACCGTGCGGGCGTTCGACATCAACCCCGAATGCTTCCGCCGGTTCCTGCGGTCGATGGCCATGGACTTCACCCACGAGACCTACGAGACCTTCGACGATCTCCTCGATTACACCGACGGCTCGGCGGCTGTGATCGGCGAGATGATGGTGCCGATCCTGGAGCCTGGGCAGCCCGAAGCCGTCGCTCACGCCCGCGACCTTGGCATCGCCTTCCAGCTCTCCAACTTCTGGCGCGACGTGAACGAGGACCTCGACCGGGGCCGGGTGTACGTGCCCCAGGAGGATCTGCGGAAGTTCAATGCCGACCCGTGGCTGCGCCGGGTCACGCCTCAGTGGCGCGAGCTCATGGCCTTCGAGATCGCCCGAACCCGGCGTTACTACCGCTCCGCCGACGCTGGCATCGCCATGCTCCCGGCCCGTTCGGCCCGCTGCATCAGGGGGGCGCGAGCGCTGTACTCCGGCATCCTCGACCAGATCGAAGCGGCCGGTTACGACGTGTTCAGCTCCCGGGTACGAGTGCCCACATGGCGCAAGCTGGCGGTGGCGGCGCGCATATCCCGACCGGCACTCCCCCCACGCTGACGTGCGGGCGGAGACCCGCCATCGGTTTGGGGCCCTGGCCGCGCTCGTCGTGGTGGGCACGCCCGCGTTCCTTCTCGGCGGCCTGCACTGGGAGACCACGGTCGGTCCGACCGAGGCAGTGGCCCGCTTCCGGGCGGCCGGCGCGCCAGCAGCGGTGTCCATGGCCGGCCTGCCGATGCCCGGCGTCTACAGCTACCGCACCACCGGCGGCGAGCACGTGTCGCTGTTCGACTACACCCGGCACTACCCGTCGACGACCGTGCGCATCGTCATCCGGCGTAGCTGCGGCGTGCGCGAGGAGCAGTGGTTCCTCGTGCAGCACCTCGAGTACTACGACCGTTGCGGCCCGTCGCTGCCGTCCTACGGCACCGACATCGCCTACTGGTGGACTCACGGCACCCAGGACTTCAAGTGCTCGCCGGGTTCGTTCGACGGCGCCGGCCTGGCGCCGGGCGGCACCTCGCGCTGGGGCTGCCAGGACCAAGACACCAGGGCCGCCCAGACGGTGCTGTTCTTGGGCGACGAGTCGGTGACCGTCGCCGGCAGGACCCTGCCTGCCCGCCACACCCGGTGGACCACCACCTTCTCGGGCGCCACCGAGGGTGGGGCGGTGGTCGACGACTGGTTCGAGCCCGCCACCGGGCTGGTCCTGCGCGAAGAGCGCCACATCGGGCTGCGGGTGGGCTCGCCCTTCGTGGGTCACCTGACCTACGCCGACAACTCCACCTACGAGCTCCTGTCGACTACCCCTGCCCGGTGAGCCCCTCGCGTGTTCTTGGCGCGATCTCGGACATCATCCGGCCGAGATCGCACCAAGTTGGCGGCAGGCGGCCTCTGAGGCTGGACGGGCCGGCCCTTCCATGCGACGGGGCGGCCGGAGCGGGCACGCCACCGACTCTCCATGTAGAACGCGGCCAGGGTGGCGCGGGCGAGGGGTGACAGCAGGCCGTAGAGCGGGTTGTGGCCCGACACCGCCCGTCCCCCCGCGCTCACCACCATGGCCGCCCATGGTCGGCGCGACGCCACCGGCGCCAGGAGGTGGGCAAGGTGGCGGAACGCTCGAGGATGCAGCGAGGCCTGGTTCTTCACCAACCCGGCCCGGACCTCGCCCAAGTCGCGGTACATGCGGGCTCTCATGAGGCGGGGGGCGAGGCGGGCGTCGTGGCTGCCCAATGCCCGCGCCAGGTCGCGGTCGTCGATCACCGACCCCCGAACCGCGAGGTGGCCATGGCCGCTCACCGCCTCGTAGGCGCGGCGGCGCACGAGGAAGCACTGGCCGCTGGCGAAGTCGGGGGGGAGGCCCTCCTGGGCCAGGGCCAGCCCCAGCTCGGGCAGCAGGAGCCGCTCGGCGAAGGACCGGCAGTCGAGACCACCGGCGATGCTCGTGGACGTCGAGGTGGTAGCAGCGCCCATCGTGGCTAGAGCCGCGGGGTGGAGCACCACATCGGCGTCGACGAAGGCCAACCATTCGGTGGCCGCCCCCTTGGCACCGGCCAGGCAGGCCCGGGGCTTGCCCAACCACCCGGGCGGGGGTTCGTCGTCCAAGCGCACCACCGCGGCCCCGGCGGCGGCCGCCACGTTGGCGGTGGCGTCGCTGGAGTGGTCGTCCACTACCACCACCTCGGTGGCCTGGGGCAGCACGGAGGCCACGCAGGCGGCGATGGTGGCGGCCTCGTCGCGCGCCGGCACGACCGCCCGTACGTCGAGCCGAGGGGCATGGTCGTCGGGGCCCAGGAACCGGGTGGCGGTCACTCCCATGCGGGCCAGCCCCACCAGGCTGGCCACGGTGGCGGGCCGCATCAGCCGGGCAGCCGCCCGGGAATGACCCCCCTCTGAGGGGTAATGGCGCGAGTTGACGGGGTGGCGCGGGAGTATCGGGGGGTGGAGGGAGGACGGAGCGGCGACGAGCACCTGGCGGACTGGGCCGCCCTGCACCGCACGACGCCCCCCACCGGGTTCGTGGCGAGCTGGTTGCGGGCATCGGCGGCCGCCGCCCGGCGCCTGGCCCGGGCCGGCATCTCGCCCAACGCCGTGACCGTCGCCGCCCTGGCCGCGGCTGTGGCGTCGGTTCCCCTGGCTTTGGTACGGGGCTGGCCCGGTCCGGCCGCGGCATGCGTGGCGGTGACCGTGTCGGGGCTGCTCGACTCCCTCGACGGGGCGGTGGCCGTGCAGGCGGGGCGCACGACGAGGGTCGGCTTCCTGCTCGACTCCGCCCTCGACCGGGTGGCCGACGCCGCGTACCCCGCCGCCCTGGCCATCACCGCCGGCGGGGGGACCGCGGTGGCCGTTGCCGCCGGGGCCGCGGCCTGGTGGCTCGAGTACGTTCGGGCCCGGGCCGGGCTGGCTGAAGCCGATCTGCCGGGCCGGCGGGCCCAGGTCATCACGCCGGGCGAACGGCCTACCCGCATCGTGCTCACCGCGGTAGGACTGGGCCTGCCGTTCCTGGCCCTGGCCGCCCTGTGGGGCCAGGTGGTCATTGTGGGCGGCTCGGCAGTGTTCCTCCTCGTTCATTCCCTGCGCGTCCTGCACCGCCATGACCGGTCGGCCGGTCCCCCCACCACTCCCACAACATGATGGTGAGCGTCACCAGGGCGAAGCCGTAGGCGAAGTCCTCGACGGGGATGTCCCACGGCGCCCGCCAGCCGCTGTAGCGCGTCTCGTTGTAGATCACGATCGGCGCCGACAACTTGGTGAGCCATCCGTCGACCAGGCATTGGAAGAACACGACGATGGCGTAGGAGATCCAGAACGTGGCGGTGGCGAAGATGCCCGTGCGCAGCCAAGCCAGCTCGATCGCCACCACCGCGACCACCGCCAGTGCCGATGCGTAGGTGTACTCCATCACCTGCGCCGCAGCATGCGGCCTACGGCGCCGTAGGTGAGCAGACCGCAGATCGGGATGACCACGAAGAAGACCAGCTCCTCGACGGGGAGGTTCACGGGAAGCTTCACGCCGGTGATGTAGGACGGGTTGTAGGACCAGTGGTGGCGGGCGATGGCGATCTCGTCCCACAAGGTGAAGATCATCACCGGTGGCACCAGGGCGAACAGCAGGCGCCGGGGCTGGCGCCACACCCGGGCGCCGAGCACGACCTCCAGGGGCAAGGTGGCCACCAGGCAGGCGGCCATGAGGCCGAGGTACTGGAAGCGGTCGAGGTCCATGCCGCGGTCACGGTAGCGGCGCGACTGTGTACAGGGAGGACGTCGGGGGTAGCGTGCCGGGGCCACATGCTGCTCGACACCATCCACTCGCCTGCCGACCTACGGCCCCTGAGCGACGAGGAGCTCACCGTCCTGGCCGGCGAGATCCGTGAGTTCATCGTCAAGTCGGTATCGGTGACCGGGGGGCACCTGGGTTCCAACCTGGGCGTGGTCGAGCTCACCCTCGCCCTCCACCGGGTCTTCGATTCCCCCCGCGACCTCCTGCTCTGGGACACCGGCCACCAGGCTTACGCCCACAAGATCGTCACCGGCCGGCGCGAGCGTTTCACCTCGCTGCGCCAGCCCGGGGGGCTGTCGGGCTACCCGGCCCGGCGGGAGTCACCCCACGACTGGGTTGAGAACAGCCACGCCTCCACCATCTTGTCCTACGCCCACGGCATGGCTACCGCCTTGAGGATCCGCCATGAGGAGCACCGGCGGGTGGTGGCGGTGATCGGCGACGGGTCCATGACGGGAGGCATGGCGTTCGAGGCCCTCAACAACCTGGGTCACAGCCAGGCCCGGGTGTTGGTGGTGCTCAACGACAACGGGCGTTCCTACGCGCCGACGGTGTCACGGCTGGCCAACGGTCTCACCCGCCTGCGCCTGAGCCCCGCCTATGTGAAGAACCGTGACCGGCTGCAGCGCCTCTTGCGGGGAGTGCCCGGCATCGGTGAGCACTTGGAGCTCGGTGTCGAGGGGGTGCGGGCCGCCTTCCGCGAGGTCCTGGAGCCCGACGGGTTCTTCGAGGCCCTGGGTGTGCGCTACATCGGCCCCGTCGACGGCCACGACATCGCCGGGCTCGAGCGGGTGCTGGCCTCGGCGGCCGAGCACGACGGCCCCATCATCGTCCACGTCCTCACCCACAAGGGCCGGGGTTACGGCCCCGCCGAGGACGACGACGAGAAGTGCCTGCACGACGCCCCCGTCTTCGACCCCGTCACCGGCCCACCACCATGGGCACCGGCCGGCTACACCCAGGCTTTCGCCGAGGCCATCGTGGCTGCGGGCGACGACGACGAGCGGGTGGTGGCTATCACCGCGGCCATGCCCGGTCCCACCGGCCTCCTTCCCTTCCAGGCCCGGCACCCCGACCGCTTCCTCGACGTGGGCATCGCCGAGCAACACGCGGTCACAGCGGCGGCGGGCATGGCCATGGGCGGCCTGCGCCCGGTGGTCGCCGTCTACTCCACCTTCTTGAGCCGGGCCTTCGATCAGGCCAACCTCGACGTGGGCCTGCACCGCATGCCGGTGGTGTTCTGTATCGACCGGGCCGGCATCACCGGCGACGACGGGCCCTCTCACCACGGCGTGCTCGACATGGCCCTGCTCACCAAGATCCCCGGCATGACCTTGTTCGCCCCGTCGTCGGCCCAGGAGGTGGAGGTCATGCTGGGCGCGGCGCTGGGCCGCAGCGACGGGCCCACCGCCATCCGTTGGCCCAAGGGCACCGCCCGCCAGGTACCGCCCGACCAGGTGGGATCGGGGTACAAGGCCCGCCTCGTTCGCGATGGTCGTGACGTTTGCATCCTGGCCGTGGGCAAGCTGGTGGAGGAAGCCGAGGAGGCTGCCGACCTGCTGGCCGCGGCAGGCGTGGCCGCCACGGTGTGGGACGTGCGGGTGGTCAAGCCCCTCGACACCGCCATGGTGGCCGACGCCGCCGGGTCGCCCTTGGTCGTCACCGTGGAGGACGGCATCGCCGAGGGTGGAGCGGGCACCGCCATCTGCTCGGCCATTGCCGGGCTGCGCCCGGGCCACCCGTCGCCGCCGACGGTGGTGCTTGGCATCCCCGACCGGTACCTGCCCCAGGGCAAGCCCGCCGCCATCCTGGCCGACCTGGGCCTCGACGCCGCCGGCATCGCCCGCTCGGTACGTACCGCTCTGGCCGCCGCCCCGGTGAGCGCCGAACCGGCTGGTCACCCTACGAGCAGCGCCGCCACCCTCCGGTAGAGCTCCTCGGCCTGCTCCGGGCTGTCGCCGATGCAGGTGGCCCCCATCTTGCCGTAGCCCGGCACCGCACCCAACAGGTGGAGGGTGGTGCCGGTGGCGGTAGCGGGGTCGAAGGCCAAGCCGGCGTCGGCCACCGAGTCGATCACCGACGCCGTCGTGCGCCCCACCAGCGACGGAGACTTGAAGTTGTCGGTGGCTACGTAGGCCTTGGCCACACCGCCGGCCACCAGGTTGCCGGTAGCGGCGTCGTAGGTACCATCGGTGGCCAGGCGGGCCATCCAGAACGGGTGAGTCGTGCCCCCCATGCGCAGGTTGATCTCGCTCAGCCAGACCCGCTTCTCCTCGGGGCTCACCAGGAAGTCGATTCCGAACGACCCGACCACTCTCTCGGCGGCGGCCAGCTCAGCCACCTTCTCGGCCGCTTCGGTTATGAGCCGCCGGTAGGACGCATCGGCGGGGAAGCGACAGCCCACGTACACCTGCTGTCCGGGCGCGCCCAGCACCTGGTCGTGGGTCGAGACCACCTCGAAGGAGCCGGCCGGCGAGACATGGAGCTGCACGCTGGGCGAGACCGTGCCCGGTCGGCTCAGCATCTCCTCGACGATCGCCCCCTCGGCCGCCACCTTGGCTGCGAAGCTGGGCCATGATTCCTCCGCGGCGCAGAACGTGGTGGGGGCGCTCATCAGCCCAAGAGGCCGGGATGCCTCGCAGCCCAGGTCGACCATGGCGCTGCCCTGGCCCGAGAAGCCGTTGTTCAGCTTGACGACTACAGCGTCGGCTGTCGGGCGCCGGGAGCGGATGGCGGCGACGGCGGCGTCGAGGGCATCCACCGAGAACAGGTCCTCGGCTCCTTCCAACACGTCGACGCCGGCCCGACGGGCCAGCCGGCGAGCACCGCTCTTGGATCCCAGACGGGCGGCCACGTCGGGTGTGGGCCCGTACAGAGGCAGCCCCAGGGCCTGGCACGCGGCCAGCTCGGCGGGGTTGACGTTGAAGGTGACCACGCAGGCGTCGTCGGGGTCGCCGGCCTTCTGGGCGATGGCCGCCAGGCCGTCGGGGCGCCCCAGCAGCTTCTCCGAGAGGGGGCGGGGAACGGCGTCGTCCAGGCTTACCAGAGCCAACCGCTCCCGCGCCCCGGCGGGGTCGGCCGTGTAGCCCAGGTAGTAGTCGATGACTGCGGGGTCGACGGGTACCGACGTCACATAGACCATGCGCAGACCGGGGCGCCCGAGCAGCAGGGTGAGGAACAGCAGCCGTTCCTCGTAGAACTGGGCGGCGGTGATCTTGGCCAGCTCGGCCACCGGGAAGGTGATGGAGGGAACCACCACGATGGTGCCCGACTCGAGGTCGGACACCGCTCGGGTGCCCATCCGCTCGGCGAAGGCTCGTTGACGCTCGGCCCACCGGCTCTCCTGGAACACCTGACCGGCCTGCGAGCTCATCGGTGTCTCACGGGACCTACCGCGTTGCGCATCCGCGTTGCTATCACGCGCCAGGAAGCACCCTGGCCAGCGTGGCCCGAACACCGATGCCCGGGTCCCTACGATGACGGCCCGTGAACACCTTCGACCTGGCCGTCGTCGTTGCCGTGGCGGTGGTGGCCGTCGGCGGCTACCGGATGGGCTTTCTGGCCCGGATGGCCTCCTGGATCGGGCTGGCCATCGGCATCGCGGTGGCCTCGTGGGCGGCGCCCAAGGTGCTCGACGTCCTGCCCCGCGCCCTGGGCATGAGCGGCTCGCTCGACCCCGGGTCCCGTCTCATCCTGGTGGCAGGGGCGTTCGTGGTGATCGCCAGCCTGGGTGGGGCCCTGGGGGCGGCTGTCGGCTCCAACCTCCGCCGGGTCATACCCCCCGGCCCCTTGCGCTCGCTCGATCGGATGGGCGGTGCGGTGGCCGGTGGCCTGGGCGCCCTGGTGCTGGTATGGCTGTTCATCCCCGCCCTGTCTGAGGTGCCGGGCAGCATCTCCCGCCAGGCACGGGCATCATCCATCGCCCGGGCCCTCGACGCTGCCGTCCCCCGGCCACCGAAGTCGCTACAGGCGCTGCGCCAGGCGGTGCGCGACGCCAACTTCCCCCAGGTGTTCGACAGCCTGGGCCCCTCCCCCCGCACCGGTGCCCCTCCGGCTGCCAACGTGCTGGCCCCCGCGGTGCAGGCCCGGGTACGGGCCTCCACGGTACGGGTGAGCGGGGTTGCGTGCGGACGGCTGATGGAGGGCAGTGGTTTCTCGCCCGCGGCCAACACCATCGTCACCAACGCCCACGTGGTGGCGGGGGAGCGCAACACTCAGGTCCTGCGTCCCGACGGCAAGCGCCTGGCGGCGACAGTGGCCGTCTTCGACCCGGCGCGAGACCTGGCCGTGCTGTCGGTTCCGGGCCTGGGAGAGGGCACGCTGGAGGTGGCGTCGGCCAAGGTGGGCGACCAGGGGGCGGTGTTCGGCCACCCCCAGGGCCAGGTCGACGTAGACGTGCAGCCCGCCCGGGTCGACGACCGCCGCAGCGCCACCGGCCGCGATCTCTACAACTCGGCCCTCACCCGGCGCGACATCCTGTTCCTGGCCTCCCACCTGGAGCCAGGTGACTCGGGCGGGGCGTTCGTGAACGGAGCGGGGGCGGTGGTGGGCGTGGCCTTCGCCATCGCCCCCGACCAGCCCTCCACCGCGTATGCCCTGTCCGACAAGGAGCTGCGGCCGGTGCTGGCCCAACCTCGCTCCACCCCGGTGAGCACCGGCCCCTGCGTCGGTTGAGCGAGCTCTACCGGCCCCGTAGCTGGCCAGAGAAGAAGGCGACGACGAGGTCCGATGCGTGCACGTGGGTGGTGGTGCGCCCGATCACCCGGCGAGGCAGGTACTGCAGGCCCCCAGGCCAGGTGTGACCCCCGCCGTCGACCGTGACCACCACCACGTCGCCACCTCCCGGCCCGGCGGCCCAGGTGGCCCGGTGCACCCTCGTCGGGTCGGCGTCGCTGGCTTCGGCTAGTTCTTCGACGGTGGCAGGCTCGGCCGCCCGGTTGGCTGTCCGCCACCATGCGGCAGTCTCGTCGACCGACGCCACCTGGCCCCGCCCCGGGGCCACCGTGCCGCCCTGGTAGGCAACGATGGGGTCGGCGCTGCCGTGCACCATGAGCACCGGCACCGGCCCGTTGGGCTTGTAGCCGAGCAAGGGCTCGGGCAACGTTCCGGCCACCGGGGCGAAGGCGGCCACCACATCGGGGCGCTCGGCGGCCAGGCGGTGGCAGAACATGGCCCCGTTGGACATGCCGGTGGCGTAGACGCGGTCGGCGTCGGCGCCGGCCACCTCCACCAGGTGCTCGACGAGACCCACCGCGAAGCTCACGTCATCGACTCGGGCAGCGACGCCGCCCCGGCCGTCGTTCCAATGGCCGTCCGTGCCGTCGGGATAGGTCACCAGCCACCCGGCGGCGTCGACCCGGGCGTCGAGGTTGGTGAGCCGGCGCATGGCGGTACCTCGAGCTCCTCCGCCGTGGAACGCCAGCACGAGGGGCCGGCGCTCATCGATCGGGAGGTGCTCGGGTGTGTGGAGGGCGAACGTCCGCCCCCCGAGCTCCCGGTCGCCACCGCGACCTAGAAGATCCGGCAGGAGGCCCGGCCCGTCTTCTCGAAGTACTGCTGGTGGTAGTCCTCGGCCCGCCAGAACTTGGGAGCAGGCTCGATCTCGGTGACGATCGGGCGCCGCCACCGCTTCGCTCGCTCCAGAGCGTCACGTGACGCCACCGCGGCGGCCTTCTGGTCGTCGTCGTGCACGAAGATCACCGACCGGTACTGATCGCCGATATCGAGACCCTGGCGGTTCTTCTGAGTGGGGTTGTGCTCCGACCAGAACACCTCGAGCAGCTCGTCGTAGGTAACCCGCGCCGGGTCGTAGTCGACCTCGACCACCTCGGCGTGACCGGTGCGGTGCGAGCACACCGCCCGGTAGTCGGGGTTGTCGGTGTGCCCACCGGCGTAGCCGACCGCAGTGGCGGTGATGCCGGGCACGCGGCGGAACGCCGCCTCCACGCCCCAGAAGCAACCGGCGCCGAAAGTGGCCTTCCTTGTCTCCATCATGCCTGCCGGGCGACGTCGTCGCCTCGGCCCGCCTCCGCCGGCTGCAGGGCGAGCGAGCACGAGTTGATGCAGTAGCGCTTGGCGCCTGGGCCGGGGCCGTCGTCGAAGAGGTGCCCGAGGTGTGAGCCGCAGCGTCGACAGCGCACCTCGGTACGCACCATGCCCCAACTGACGTCGCGCCTGGTCTCGACTGCCCCGGCCACCGCCGGTTCGGTGAAGCTGGGCCAGCCTGTTCCCGAGTCGAACTTGGTGTCCGACGAGAAGAGGGCGGCCCCGCATGCCGTGCAGTGGTACATGCCGTCGTCGTGGTTGTCCCAGTAGGCACCGGTGAACGCCGGCTCGGTGCCGGCCTGGCGCAGCACCTTGTACTGCTTCGGCGTCAGCTCCCGACGCCACTCGTCGTCGGTCTTGGTGATCTTCTCCAAGGGATCCTCCTTAGCTCACCATGGTGAACGCCTTCCAGCCCCAGTTTGGTCCCGAGCACAGGTTCTTTCTCCGAGGCGGGAATATACCTGCGCGCCGTTGTCAACAAGGCTGAGCGTACCTAAAAAGACACGATGGAGGTGAGCGGCCCGTTCTCCGCTGATGCCATGGATGCCTACCGCGTCGGTAACGAGCTGGTGGTGTACTTCGACCTTCCGGGCGTAGACCCGTCGTCAATCGAGTTGACGGTGGAACAACGTCCTCAACGTGAGGGCCGAGCGCAACTGGACGCCCGCCGAGGGCACCGAAGTGGTCACCAGCGAGCGGCCTCAGGGAAGGTTCAGCCGCGCAGAGATCAGCACACCTGCCTCGTAGGCCGCCTGGATGTGATCGGCGTCGAGGTGCTCGTCGCCGGGCTGGCCAGCGGGGACGGGGCCCACCGACTGCAAGTCGTTGGGCCCCCCAGGGCTGGTAGAGTGAAAGCGACGACGTTGTCCTTGAGACGCAGGGATGGCCCCGCCAGATCGGAGCGCCATCCGTGTCCCCAGAACCCAGGGCTGAAGCCTTGCGCGCTCAGTCGCAGTTCCTCGTCGCCGACAGCTCGTTGGGCGATACCCTGCACCGAGTGAGCGAGATCACCGTCGACGCCATGCCGGCGGGAGTAGGGCGGTGATCGAGCAGGCCAAGGGCATTCTGATGGCTCGGGCGGCCGACGATGCGTTCGACATCTTCCGACAGGCCTCCCAGCGAGAGAACCTGAAGCTTCGTGACATCGCCCAGCGGATAGTCGAACGGCGGCCGCTGGCGAAGGTCCACTGATCAGCTGTGTCAGACGGCTTCGCCTCCGAACGGGCGACGGGTCTGGACGCGGCGCGAAAGCGACTCGGGCTCAGCGCCCGCGACGTGTGGGTGGGGTACTTCGCGGTGGGGGGCAACTGCTCGTTGGCTGACGTAACGGGGTGGCTCTCGGGCCGGGGGGGCATTTCCTGGCGGGATCACAATTTGATGGCCCAGTCGCTGAACGACGCGTTCTGCGAGCGGGGCCTGAACCACCCGGTCGGCTATCTCGAGGCGCCCTAGCCAGGCGATCGCAGCGGTCAGCGCGTTCACGACCAGAGCGGGTTCGGGGGGCATACGCTTTCGGCGGCCCACGGACGTTTTCACGTCGCGGCCTGGGAACGAGGCCCCCGTAGCTCAGAGGATAGAGCGTCGGTTTCCTAAACCGTGCGTCGGAGGTTCGAATCCTCCCGGGGGCGCCAGCAAAAGTCCTGGTCAGAGCGTTTTAGCGGGTCTCCCGACCGCCTGCGGAGGCCTCCAAGAGCCGTTGGGCCTTCCATTTGGGCCATCCAGCCGCTAGAGTGGCCGTCCGATGCCCCGTTCCCTACCGCTCCGGGCCGAGCAGCCTGCCGAGGAGGCCGCCGTCGTCATCGGCGGTGGGGTGCTGAGCCACACCACCCAGCGACGGGGCCCATGAGAGGCTCGATGCGGGAACGCAGGCCGGGATACTGGCAGCTGCGCGTGTTCGAGGGCGCTGATCCGGTCACGGGGAAGAAGCGGTACCGCACGCAGTACGTCCGCGGTGGCAAGCGCCTTGCGCAGAAGCAGCTCGCCGCCATGGTCACCGAGGTCGACTCCGGTGTCGTCACACCGTCGACCAAGTTGGTCAGCGAGCTGATGGAGGAGTGGTTGGCGCACATCGAGCACCTCGGTCGTTCGCCCTCGACGCTGTACGGCTATCGCCGTCTCGTGCTTCAGCTCCCCGACGGGTTCAAGTCCCTGCCGCTCAAGAAGGTCACTCCCAAGATCGTCGACGACCTCTACCGGTTCCTCTCCACGGAGACGAACCGAAAGCCGGCGACCGTCCTGCGGTTCCACAGCGTGCTTCGGGCCTGCTTCGCCCAGGCGGTGCGGTGGGGACTGCTCGACCGCAATCCGATCGAACGGGCCACGCCGCCCCGAGTCGACTACGTCGAGACCATTCCGCCTGCCGTCACCGATGTCCTCCGCGTCCTCGACCGAGCGGCCAGGTCGAAGCATCCTGAGAACGCCATCGTGTTTCGCCTGGTCGCTGCCACCGGTTGCCGGCGCGGTGAGGTCTGCGCCCTCCGATGGTCCGAGGTCGACATCGACGGTGCTGTGTCGCGCGTGATGATCAAGCAGGCCGTTCTCGACATCGAGCGCCAGCGAATCCTGAAGGACACCAAGAACCACGGACAGCGCTGGGTCGGCATCGACGGCGACACTGCGGCGCTGCTCCGCGCCCATCGGGATCAAGCGGTCAAGTTCGGCGAGGTGGCGGGTGTCTCACTCACCCGCGGCGACTACGTGTTCCCGAGCGTTCCCTGTAGTAACGAGCCGCTGCCGCCCAACCGCATCAGTCAGGCCTGGAGGCGGTTGTGCCGGGAGGAAGGCGTCGATGCCCGACTCCATGACCTTCGTCACCTCCAGGCATCGCTCCTCCTCGACGCCGGCGAGGCAATCTCGACGGTGTCGGCACGGCTCGGCCATCGGGACACGTCGACCACGCTGCGGGTCTACAGCCATCTGATGCCCGGAGCGGACCAGCGAGCGGCAGGAATCGTCGGCATGGCGTTCGCCAGGGCACCGGAACCGGCCAAGCATGTTGAAGGACCACGTCCCGCCACTACGGACCAGGCCCCGTCTGGCGAGGAGACGGCAGGAACCAGCGCTGCGGATGAAGGTTCGCAAAGTGGACGTGCTGATTGCCCTGTGCCGAGGAACCGTGCAGAATCCTGAACGGATAGACGATGATTCCGGACACGGGTTGTGAACGCGTCCAAGAGGGCCTGCCCGCTCGTGCCCGTCGTCGCAGAATCGACCGCCTTTTTGACGGTGAGCCGGTGTTGAGATCCGGCGTTCTGGGAGGGTCAGTCCAGACCGCGTGCTGCCGCGCCGACTATGGCCGTCACCGTCTTGCGATCCAGACCAGAGACTTCCGCGAGTTGGCGGAG